>CAZXLQ010000064.1:0-16192 GCA_964641945.1 uncultured Clostridia bacterium | reverse complement strand
GGGGGGTCCGGGTCGGCCTGGGGCCGAGGGGGACCACTCGCGCGACCGCACGCCCCAGACCCGCGACCGCCGTGAGCGCCCGGCACTGCATCTCCCGCCCAGCGACTGTACCGCTCGCCCGATCCGCTTGAGTCCACCGCGCCGTGACGCCGCGCAAACCCATGGCCTCTAGCCATTCCTGGACTCCATCTGCCCTTGTGGCAAGCACAAAACGTCGATACGGTTCCAGGGCAATTATGAATACACGCGTCCGCGCTCCAGCTGGCGCGACCCGTAGAACCGAGGTGAGTCTTGATCAAGTCGGCGAAGAGCTGTCTGTCCGTTGCACTGGGAATCCTGATCCTCTGGATTCCGTCGAATGCCGTCAACACGCACGGCCATCCCACCGCCGACGCGCCTGTTTCGTATCGGCCGGCGGCCGGCGCGGGCAACATTCCGATGTTCTTCGAAGAGAATGTCGGACAGACCGACGATCGAGTGCGGTTCATCGGCCGGGGGCGCGACTATTCCGTCCTCATTGCGGACAACGAGGCAGTGTTCAATCTTCCATCGGCTGACTCGGGCGGTCGTGGCTCGAGTGTTCGGATGCAGTGGGCCCAGGACCCCAACGAGGTTCGAGTCGTCGCAAGCCTTCCGCTTTCAGGGAAGAGCAACTACCTGGTCGGGAATGATCCGACAGAGTGGAAGACGGATATCCCGACCTACGGAATGGTCCAGTGCGAGGAAGTCTCTTCCGGAGTGGATCTGAAGTTTTATGCCAAGGGAGACCTTTTGGAGTACGACTTGATTGTGAAACCGGGCGCCGATCCCGAAACTGTCCGACTCACGTTTTCCGGTACCGAACACGCAACCGTCGACTCCGCTACTGGCGAGCTCGTGCTCGGCGTCGCCGGAGGCGAGCTCCGGCACGGCAAGCCCGTCGTCCATCAGCCGATGATGTCGGGCAAACAGTCGATCGAGGCCAGTTTCACGGTTCTGGCGTCCGGCGAGATTGGATTCGACCTCGGCTCCTACGATGTGACTCAACCACTTGTCATCGACCCGGTTGTGACGTTCGTGCAGTTTGTGGGTGGAGCCTTGTCGGAAGACTTTGTGGGCGGCGCGGGCAGCGACGGCGCTGGAGCCATTTATGTTGCTGGTCGCACGCAGTCAGTCGACTTCGCTCCTCTCGCCTCAGCCCTTGATGGAACGCACAATGGCAACGTCGACGCTTTCGTCGTCAAACTGGACCCGCTCGCCGGCACTGTCGTCTTTTCGACCTACATCGGCTCGCCGGGCAGCGATTCGGCAACGGAGATCGATGTCGACGCGCAGGGCCTCGCGTACGTCGCTGGAATTACCTCTTCGCCAGCGTTCCCGACAACGGAAGGGGCTTACCGGCGCACGATTGCGGGCGACACCGACGGGTTCGTGTGCAAGCTGTCGGCAGACGGCTCGAGCCTCGTGTATTCGACCTTCTTCGGCGGAATCTCGTCGGATTCTCCGGGCGGAATTGCCGTCGACGCCGCAGGACAGGTGTTTGTCGTCGGCCAGACTAACTCGAGCGACTTTCCGACACTCCCGGGTGCATTCGATCGCGTTTTCGAGGGAACATCCGACTGCTTTGCGTTGAAGCTCAACGCCGCAGGATCGGATCTCGTGCAGGCGACGTTTCTCGGGGGCGGCGGCCCAGAGGTAGCCGGCGGGGCGGATGTCACCAGTTCGGGTGACCTTGTCGTCACTGGACGTACACAGTCCCCGGATTTTCCGGTGACGCCGGGTGCTTTCGACACGACGTACGAATCCACGGTGAACGAAGGGTTCGTCACGCGACTCTCGTCCGCTCTTTCCGCGCAGTCCTACTCGACGTTTTTTGGCGGACTCGGAGACGATTCCCCAAACGCCGTGTCCGTGGATCCGCTCGATCGCGTGGTATTTGCTGGAAGCTCGGCCTCGGTCAATCTTCCAGTGACCCCGGGAGCACCGCAGCCGAGCTTTGGCGGGGGTGGAGACCCGGATGGGTTCGTCTGTCGACTCTCGGTCGATGGGACGGCCGTCGAGTTTTGCACCTATATCGGGGCGGCGGACATTGATACGTGCACGTCGGTGCGTACCGATACGAACGGAGCGATCTTCGTTGCGGGCTTCACGAAGTCAACCGGGTTTCCGACCACGGCAGGCGCTCTCGACCGGACGCTGAGTGGGTCGACAGACGCGTTCGTTGCGAAGTACCTGGAAACGGGTGCACAGAGCTATGCAACCTTCCTGGGCGGTGACGCGATCGATGAAGCAAGTGGTCTTGCCCTCACATCGGGGGGTCGCGTCGCAGTTGCTGGTCAGACGAGGTCGTCGAATTTCCCCGTGACGTCATCCTTGACCGGGCGTCCACCCGACGGTGCCGAGTGCTTCGCTGCAGTGCTCAGTGCGGACGGGGCCACTGTCACGTTCTCGGGTCTATTCGGAGGCGTGTCGGGATCGGGCAGCAGCACAGTTGACGCCGCGTATTCGGTACTGAGCTCGACCGACGGATCCGTTTATCTTGCTGGGTCCACCCAATCCGTGAACTTTCCAGTGACTCCCGGCGGATTCGACGTGGATCGAGGCGATGCGCTGAACGGCTTCGTTCTCCACGCTGATGCATCGGGACGAAATCTGATCTCGGCCACCGTGTTCGGTGGAATCGGCACCGAGAATGTGCGTGACTTTGCCGCCGCCTCGAACGGCGATCTTATTCTGGTGGGAGGCACGAGGTCCCCGGACTTTCCGACGACAGCGGGCGCCTATGACCTTGTACACGGAGGGATCTCCGCCGACGATGCCTTCGTCCTTCGAATTAGCAGCGACGGCTCACAGATCGTTTTCGGAACGTATCTCGGAGGCTCTGCCCACGACGATGCCAGGGCCGTGGTTGTAGACGGTTCGAACGGAATCTATGTTGCGGGAACGACGAGCTCACCGGAGTTTCCGGTGGCGTCTGGCGCATTCGACAGCACCTTTGCAGCCCCAGGGTCCGAGGCGTTCGTCCTGAAGCTCGGTGCCTCTGGCGCCGCGCTCGACTACTCGACTTTTCTTGGCGGTTCCGTTTCCGAGAGCGGCCTAGCCATCGCGGTCGACGGTCAGGGTGAGGCTGTCGTCGCCGGGCAAACATCGTCGGCGGATTTTCCGGTCACGGCGGGGGCCTTCTCGACGTCGAACCAGGGTGGACAGGATGTCTACGTCACGAAACTGAATGCGACGGGAACGGGCGCGACTTTCTCGACATACCTGGGCGCTTCGGGAAGCGAGCAACCTGGTGGAATTGCCCTGGACGCCAGCGGCAACGTCGTCGTTTCGGGCGCTACCAATTCGACGCTGTTTCCCACCACGCCCGGAGCATTCGACACCACATTCAACGGCGGGTTCGTCGACGGCTACGTCTCCGCCTTGAACGCCGCTGGGAGCCAGCTCGTGTTCTCGACGTTCATCGGCGGAAACGGTGACGATGTTCTATTCGATCTCGCCCTCGATTCCGCCGGTAACCTATGGGCCTGCGGCAGCGCCAACTCGACAGACATTCCCTTTCCATCGAACTCTTACGACACGACGCACGCGGGGCAGCAGGATGCGCTGGTTCTATCACTTGACGCGACGGGCTCGATGCTTCGATACGCGTCGTACATCGGTGGTCTTCAGTACGACGTCTTTTTCGACCTCTCGGTCGGGCCGGGTGAC
This sequence comes from uncultured Clostridia bacterium, assembly GCA_964641945.1. Classification (GTDB taxonomy): domain Bacteria; phylum Acidobacteriota; class Blastocatellia; order UBA7656; family JADIYM01; genus JADIYM01. Next base: position 12,502 of record CAZXLQ010000064.1, on the reverse strand, counting down.
GCGGTGACGCTCGGCGGTCAGACTGGCTCGGCCGAGCTGACGGCGCAGGGGTTCGGATACCTGGACTCGACCGAGATTCTGTTCGTGCGATTGGTCCAATCGGCGGATACCGTTGGCCTGTACGTGCCGACGACGGGCGCCTGGTTTCCGAGATTCGCGAATGCATCGGGTCCAGCCAGTCTGGTGTTTTCGTATGGCGCGGGCGGCAGCGGGCTCGTGCCTCTCGCCGGCAACTGGGACGGAACCGGCGGCGATTCACCTGGTCTCTACGATCCCTCGACGGGAGCGTTTTTCCTGCGCAACTCCAGCAGCCCCGGTCCCGCCGACATCGTCTTCACGTTCGGCCCGGGCGGCTCCGACTTCGTTCCGCTTGCAGGTGACTGGAACGGCGACGGCACGGACACGATCGGCATCTACAGCCTGACGTCCGGCGCGTTTTTCCTGCGGAACGCGAATGCCGGGGGCCCCGCCGACCTCGTCTTCACGTTCGGTCCGGGAGGCGCCGGCTTCACCCCGGTCGTCGGTGACTGGAACGGCGACGGCACGGAGACCATCGGGATCTACCAGACCGCGTCCGGTGCGTTCTTCCTCCGGAATGCCAACGCAAGCGGAGGCGCCGATCTCGTGTTCACGTTCGGTTCAGGCGGCGCAGGCGTCGTTCCGGTCACCGGAGACTGGAACGGTGACGGAACGGATACAATTGGCGTCGTACTGCAGTCGTCCGGTTTCTTCTTCCTGCGCGATTCGAACTCGGCCGGGCCCGCGAACTATGCATTTGGCTACGGCGCCGGTGGCGAAACGCCGGTCGTCGGAAACTGGGCCGGGTAGTTGGCGGGGCCCGTCTTCGGCTACCGAAATGCTCTTGGACTTGAAACATTGTCGACGACGACGCTGACATCGCACGCCTCTCGCGGCACTCGGGTCAGCCTCGTCGTCAGCCCGCGCCTGGTGTTCTCGAGAACGGGTGGCCCACGCATCGGTACCGGGCGCGGTAGCGCTCGGGTCAGCCCCGCCGTAAGCCCGCGGCATAGACTCGAGCGCTTCCGAATCGCTTCCGGGGCTTAACCTCGGCCGCAGTATCCATTGTCATTGCTGTCAGTTAGATTGTCGGAAGAAGAATGGAAGTCGGGTTTGTCAGTATCCACGCTGCCTGCGAGTTCGGCCGCTCATTGCGGCCGACGAATTGATGGACTTTACAAATCGGAGGGTGCACGAGGGTCTTCTCTTCGATCGAACCAGAGAGGTGGAGTCTGATGAACCCGTCGAAGCAATTGACTGCTGGAATTCTCACGCTCCTCGCGGTGTGGACCCCCTGCAATGCCTCGGGCACGCTGACGAACGAGGCGGCCAGCGAGCCGATTCCCTATCGAGCGGGACCCGGCTCTGCGAGCATCCCGATGTTCTTCGAACAGAACGTCGGTCAGACTGACGAACGAGTGCGATTCGTCGGCCGGGGACAGGCCTACTCGGTCCTGTTGACGGACACCGAAGCCGTGTTCAAGCTCGCGCCTGCCAGCCGGGATGAGCGAGGCACCGATATCCGCATGCAGTGGATCGGAGCCAATACACACGCCCGCGTCGTTGCCGACGAACCGCTCTCCGGGAAAAGCAACTACATGCTCGGGAACGACCCGGCGGCATGGAAGACGGACATCCCCACCTTCGGGAAGGTGAAGCACGAAGAGGTCTATCCGGGTGTTGATCTGGAGTTCTATGGGAAGGGAGAACTGCTCGAGTACGACGTCGTCGTGAAGCCTGGTGCAAACACGCACGATGTACGACTGAGATTCACGGGCGCCAAACAAGTCGGCGTCGATGAAGCCAATGGCGACCTCGTCCTGGCGGTCGACGGTGGAGAGCTTCGTCATCAGAAGGCTGTCGCGTACCAGCCGACCTCGGCCGGAAAACGCCCGATCGTTTCGCGCTACTCGGTCACTCCGTCTGGCGACGTTGGCTTCGAGATCGGCGATTACGATCTCTCGCAGCCCCTTGTCATCGATCCGGTGGTCACAAGCGTCCAGTTCCTCGGCGGATCGCAGAGTGAAGATCACGTTGTCGGATTCACCACCGACGCATCCGGCGGCATGTACTTGACCGGAAGCACGAAGTCCCACGACTTCTCACCGGTTCCGGCGGCGTATGACATTTCATTCAATGGAGACGTCGATGCCTATGTCGTGAAGCTCGACGCTGCGACCGGTTCGGTTGTCTATTCCACCTACCTGGGATCTTCCGGCGGCGAAAGCGGAACCGGTATTGCAGTCGACGGGCTGGGTGCCGCGTACGTGACCGGATATACCAACGCGCCGAGTTTCCCGACGACTGCGGGAGCCTACCGGGAAACCTACGCGGGCGAAGGTGACGGCTTCGTGTGCAAGATTGCGCCAGATGGATCGGCGCTCGAGTACTCGACGTTCGTTGGCGGGACGGGTAGTGAGGCCCCGACCGATATTCTCGTCGACGGTATCGGTCGCGCGACGGCGGTCGGCGTGACGCATTCGTCGGACTTCGAGACCCTCGACGGGGCGTTCGATCGAACTCTCGCCGGCGACGCGGATGCCTTCGCGCTCAAGCTCAGCGCTACCGGAGCGGCGCTCGTACAGGCTACGTTTCTCGGAGGGGCCCTGGGCGACCAGGCCAATGCCGCAGCATTCACCGTCGACGGTGATTTCGTCCTGGTCGGGGATACGAGCTCCGTCAACTTCCCGATCTCGGTCGGGGCCTTCGATAACATCAAGGATGGTTTTAGTCCCGAGGGCTTCGTGACCAGACTCTCGGCAAGCCTCAACGCGATGACTTACTCGACGTTCGTCGGCAAGTCCGGCGATGAAAGTGTCCGTGACGTCGTCGTCAATTCATCGGGTCAGGCCAGCATCGTCGGCCGCACTACATCGCCGGACATGCCCGTGACGCCGAACGTGCCGCAACCGACTTTCGGAGGCGGCATCGAGCCTGACGGCTTCGTGGGTCGCATCTCTTCCGACGGAACGTTACTCGAGTACTTCACCTATCACGGCGGCGACAATTTCGATTCGTGCGAAGCCCTGGTCCTGGACTCAGGCGGCGCGCTCTGTGTTGCGGGCTATACCCTCTCCGCGAACCTTCCAACCACCGTCGGTGCATATGACACTACGCTCACCGGCAACAGCGAAGCCCTCGTGGCGAAATACGCAACTTCGGGACAATTGGCCTTCTCCACGTTCCTGGGCGGGAACGGCGGCGAACTGGCACTCGGAATCGGCATCGGGGCGATGGGCAAAATCGTCGTCGCAGGCGAAACGCAGTCGGCTGACTACCCCACGACGTTGATGAGCCGGACCGGCGACGGCTTCGACGGCTTTGTCACGGCGCTCGCTGCCGATGGAGGCACGATCGATTACTCAACGCTCGTTGGCGGCATCCTGGCCGACGGGGGTGGCATCGGTGACGAGGCCAGGGCGGTGGCCAGCGCAACCGATGGATCGATCTATGTCGCAGGCGTGACAGGGTCCGTCAACTTTCCCAGAACTCCCGGCGGCGTCGACCTGGATACCGACACCGGCTTCAGCGGATTCATCGTTCGACTGGATTCGTCGGGCCAGACACTCCTCTGGTCCACCGTTGTCGGGGGATCTTCCGACGACACGGTCGACGCCATAGCACGGGCCCCGGACGGCGACGTCATCGTTACCGGTTCAACGTTCTCGGGCGACTTTCCGACGTCGGCAAACTGCCTCGACTCGACCTATGCCGGCTCCAGGGACGCGTTTCTACTCCGCTTGAGTGCTGACGGCATTCTTCTTCGATATGGAACGTATCTCGGCGGAGTGGGCGACGACTACGGAACGTCGATTGCCATCGACTCTACCGGTGCCGCCTACGTCACGGGCTCGACGACTTCAACTGACTTTCCCACGACTCCGGGAGCGTACGACACAACCGATTCCGGTTTCAGCTACGAGGCGTTCGTCTCGAAACTGGATTCCACCGGTTCTACGCTGCTCTACTCGACGTACCTCGGCGGTTCGAATGCCGAGAATGGAATCGCGATTGCCGTGGACGGCCTGGGCAGCGCTGCCGTGGTCGGCCAGACCAATTCGACCAATTTCCCGACCACCGCGGGAGCCTACTCGACCGTTCACAGCGGTGCGTTCGACCTCTTCGTCACCAGGCTGAATGCAACCGGCACGGCAGCGGTCTTCTCGACTTTCCTTGGCGACTCCGGGAGCGAACAACCGGGCGGCATAGTGATCGATTCTCTCGACAACGTCGTCGTTTCCGGCGCAACGAACTCGACCACGTTTCCCACGACGCCAGGTGCATTCGACACCTCGTTCAATGGAGGGTTCGTTGACGGTTTCGTCACGGGCCTCAATGCAACTGGATCGCAGCTCGCATTCTCGACTTTCTACGGGGGCAGCGACGTCGACGTGTGCACCGGCCTCGCCCGCGACTCGTTCGGCAATCTGTGGGCGTGCGGATGGTCGGTTTCGGCCAACCTGCCACTGTCTTCCAACGCGTACGATTCGACGGCTTCAGGAGGACAGGACGGCTTCGTGGTGGCCCTTGACGCCGCGTGCGCGTCGATCTCGTACGCCACCGTGGCCGGTGGTGTGAACAACGACGTGTTCAACGCGCTTTCAATCGACGCGAACAATGCCGTGACGCTCGTGGGTCTGACGACATCGAGGGGGTTTGCACCTGCTGGCTTTGGCTTCGACGATGGCAACAGTGCGTGGATCGTCCGCCTCGTCCGTGCGGCGGACACGCCAGCTCTATACGTTCCATCCTCCGGCGCCTGGTTCCCGAGGTTCGTGAATGCATCGGGTCCAGCCAGTCTGGTGTTTTCGTATGGCGCGGGCGGCAGCGGGCTCGTGCCTCTCGCCGGCAACTGGGACGGAACCGGCGGCGATTCACCTGGTCTCTACGATCCCTCGACGGGAGCGTTTTTCCTGCGCAACTCCAGCAGCCCCGGTCCCGCCGACATCGTCTTCACGTTCGGCCCGGGCGGCTCCGACTTCGTTCCGCTTGCAGGTGACTGGAACGGCGACGGCACGGACACGATCGGCATCTACAGCCTGACGTCCGGCGCGTTTTTCCTGCGGAACGCGAATGCCGGGGGCCCCGCCGACCTCGTCTTCACGTTCGGTCCGGGAGGCGCCGGCTTCACCCCGGTCGTCGGTGACTGGAACGGCGACGGCACGGAGACCATCGGGATCTACCAGACCGCGTCCGGTGCGTTCTTCCTCCGGAATGCCAACGCAAGCGGAGGCGCCGATCTCGTGTTCACGTTCGGTTCAGGCGGCGCAGGCGTCGTTCCGGTCACCGGAGACTGGAACGGTGACGGAACTGATACAGTTGGCGTCGTTCTGCAGGCATCCGGCTTCTTTTTCCTTCGGGACTCGAATTCGGCCGGACCCGCGAACCACGCATTTGGCTACGGCGCCGGAAGTGAAACGCCGGTCGTCGGAAACTGGGCTGGGTAGGTCTTTCATGTGTAAATCGGGAATCCGAACGAGGTTGGGCGTCTGCCTGCTGCTTTCGACCGTCGCCGTCGTCGCGGCGTCGTGTGCAACGACTCCGACGGTCAAGGCGCCTGGCAATGCCAACGATGGAGCGCGCTCCGGATCTGCATCCGCGGCGGTCGTAGTCGACGTCCCGGGCGTCTACGATCCGTCGACGGGGAGCTTCTTTCTGGCGACCGCAGGCGACGCGACGACTGCCGTGAACTATGGGGGTACCGGAATGGTACCCCTCGCCGGCGACTGGAACGGCGATGGGTCTCAGACCATCGGGATCTATGACGCGGCGCACGCCATGTTCTATCTCAAGAACTCGAACGAACCGGGCGGCGCGGACCTGGTGTTCCTCTACGGACCGGGGAACGCGATTCCGCTCTCCGGTGACTGGAATGGCGATGGCAAAGACACGGTCGGGATCTACGACGCGAAGAGCGGGACGTTTTTCCTGACGGATGTCAACGCGACCGGCAACGCGCTGTACACCTTTACGTTCGGTGCCGAGAACAGTCGCCCGGTCGTCGGCGACTGGGACGGCGACGGACGTGACACGGTTGGCGTCTACATTCCGTCGAAGGCGCTGTTTTTCCTCACTGACGGCCTTAAGGGCGAGCCGGGCGGCGTCCAGGTCGAATTCGCAGCGCCGGAACTCGTGCCGGTGGCCGGCGACTGGGATGGCGACGGCAAGGACTCGATCGGCGCCTACGACGCGAAGAACGGGACGTTCCTCCTGCGAAACGCCCTCACGGGCGGGCCTGCCGACATCACACGGTCGCTTGGCGCACCCGGACTCGTCCCGATCGTCGGCCGCTGGTCGCGCTGACTTTCAGCGCTTCGTCAGGGTGAAACTCCAGCCGGGAGGGTGCACGATCTGCACCTTGTCACCGGGCCGCGCCCGGTCGTAGGCCTCGACGTATTGCCGGTACTCGAAGTCGCGAAGGGGCGGTTCCCTCCAGTCGCCGCGGGCTCCACCGAGGACGACTGCGGCAACAAGGACGATCCCGGCTCTTCTGACCCAGGTCGACCCGTCCGTCGCAAGCCGCACGAGACCGATCGAGAGCACCACGAGCGGGACGAAGAAGTAGCGGTTCCCGTTCCCGGGAACGGCGAGGGCCTGCCAGTAGCCGAGCTCCGAGTAGACCGACGCCGGAGGCCACGCAAGCGACCCTACGGTTATCAACAGCGCAAATAATAGGAGTAATCGCCACGACGGGCCGCCGCGCCAGGCGATGGCCGCGACGAGTCCGGCTCCGAAGATAATGAGCGTGACGACGATTGCGACGCCGAGCACCGGAGCGTCCGCCGAGCCCGCGATCTGCCGTAGTCCCGACTCGCCCCCGACGAGCACGAACACGATTTTGGTCGCGAGCAGGTTCGCGAGCGACCAGACCGACGCGCCGAGCGGCGCATTGCCCTCCGTCGACGGCGCAGTCACGACGATGCTGATCGCCTGCAACGCCGCCGTCGCAGCGGTCACCGCGAGCATCGTCGCGGACCAGCGATCACGCCGCCGCCACCAGATGATCGCGGCGACCGGGATCAGGAAGACCGGCGTCGGCCCCGACAGTCCGCAAAGCGCCGTCGCTGTCACGTCGAATGCCCAGGCGGCGCGCGAGCGGGCTGGCCGGGCGACGAGAACGAGCGCACCCAGCATCGCGACGTGCCACTGCGTGAACGTCATGTTCGCCATCATCGTCCACGCGCCCGGCAGCGCCGCGTACAGAAGTGCGGCCGCGACCCGAGTCGCGCGCGACTCGAAGAGCGTCGAACAGCGGCTCGACGCGAGGAACGCCGGCGTCACCGCCGCTACTGCAACGGCGCACGTGTTCATCACGAGCGGCGCCCAGGCGAGCGGGAACTGAACCGCAACGAGGGCGCCAAGTCGGGGAACGGTGTGCAGGTATCCGCGGTAGCTCGGTTCCAGCAGCGCGCGAAATCCGCCCAGCTCGTGCGCCGTGGCGTACCACTGCTGCCCATCCTCGATGTAGAACTGGGCATTCAGGAACGCGTCCGGCCGCCGCGTGACAACTATGGCTATCGCCGCGACAAAGACCCCGGCGATCCAGAGCCACTCGTTCGCTGCAATCTCGGGATCCGGTCCTGCGGCACGTTCGCCGGACTCCGGCTGGACCTCCGCTTCTACCACTCGATGCCCTTCGCTTTCGGAATCACCTTGCGGCCGACGAATCGGAACTCCTCCACGGCGAGATCCACGAGCGGAAAGCGCTCGGACAACCCGGTCGGGATGTCTCGCGGATGGACGATCCGCATGCTGAAGTGGCGGATCTCCCAGCCGACCCTGCCGACCTCGGCGAGGAACTCAGACACCGTGACCTTGTTCAGATAAACGCCCTCGTCGATCCTCGCCGGGTCGGGCGAGTCGAGCAGGTAGTAGCGGCTGGCCGGGTCGAGGTGCTCCCAGTTGTCGAGCTTGACCGGATGGTTCACGTGCGCGCCGGCGTGCGAATAATAAAGCGGGCTGATGGTGATGTAGACGTATTTGCCTAGCGCCACGAGCCGGTCGATTTCTCGCAACGCCGCGCCGACGTCCTTCAGGTGCTCGAACACCGAGTGGCTGTAGATGAGGTCGAAGTGAGCATCCGGAAAGTCGACGCCGGTCTCTATGTTGGCGGTGATGAACTTGAGCTTCGGATTGCGGTCCGAGTAGTCGACGATGTCGAGGCAGTAATGCTCGGCGAAGTGGTCGTTGTAATTCACTTCCGGCCCGTCGAACCCGACGCCGACGCCCATCACCCGATGGATTTTCGACATGTCCGCGTTCTCGGCGAGCGTCTTGAAGAGCGACATCCAGATTACTCGCGTTTCGTCGACCTCGGCAGACACGGAAGAGTCGACGGCGGCGAGTCGCTCTAGCCACATCCGCATCGAGACGAAAGGCGGCGGCGCGGCCGAAACGAGCTCGAGCCCGCCGGCGCGGCCGGCTTCCTCGAAGAGCCGCTCGGCGAACGCATCCAGCTCTGCCACCGTGTGCACGAGTACCTCGGCACGCCGGCGGAGCTCCTCGGGCTCGTCGGGTCCCGGCGACGAGCGGCGAAGCAGCGTGGCTTCGGCGGCGAGCTCGGCCGCGCGAACGCGGAGACGAAGGGCCTCGATGCGGGCAATTTCGGCTTCGGCGTGAATCCGTTCGACCGTGTCGAGCTCGCCCGCCGGATACCGTGATCGTGGGAACCGATCCCGCAATGCGCGCAACGCCGGGTGGTTGAAGCCGTCGATCGACGCGATCCGTGGAAAATACGGAGCGCTCATCGAGGCGCGCATGCGCGCAAGCCAGGCTGCCGTCTCCGAAACAAATGCCGCATCGCGACTAGCGAGCTCGCGCTCACACTCTCCGCACTCGGCATCGGGATCCGGACTATCGTCGCACGGCCGAGTGAGGCGACTCGAGATCGACCGACGGATCGCCCCTATCCGATCGGAATTCCAAACCTCGGAAACGGTACACCGCACGAGATTTCCGAGCGCGCGGTCGGTTTCGGAGCGGGCGTGCGGACACGGCCACACGTCGAGGCTGTCGTCGATCGTGCAATGAAACCACGGCAACAGAGTGGCAATGGAAAGCGCTTCGCGTCGCCTGGGCGACTCACCATCCGTGATGCCTGGGCCGGCGATTCGCACGTAACCCGACGCAGCGTCCGCGGCGAATGACGGGAGCAGGGTAGACCGCTGTTCCGGCGCCTCAAGTTCGAGCTGCATTCGACCGGCGTGAAGCTCCCTGCTGAGCGCAACGAGGTCCGTGCACTCGGTGCCGGCGTTGGAGGGCACAACGTACGCGGCCACGAGCTTGGGGAAGTGCCAGCCGCGCCGGTTTCGTTCGTCGCGCAGATACGCGACTTTCGTTATGGCCGCCGGATCGACGCCTTCAGGTGGAACGTCGAACCGGACCGTTACCGAATGTGCCCCGGTCTCGAGAAGGGCGTGCGCCAGGTCCGCCGTCAATCTCGCCGCGGCGAGATCTACGCTCGTTAGAGTGGCGCCCGTCGCAACGACCGAGCCGGCGAGGTCGACGAGCTCTGCCGACGCATCGAACGCGGGATCGACCGACAGACTGACAGCCACGAGATTCATCGCCGAAAGCTCGTCGAGCACTTCGCGGAGTCGTGCGAGGCTGGATCGAAGCCCGGCCTTTCCGACCAGTATGTCGACGTGAAACGGCCCGTACGGAAGGACGTCGCGAACGACGTGCGATCGGATCAGTTCCTTCTGCTTGTCGCCGAGCAGATACCAGCCGTAGCTCACCAGGCGCTCCTTGGTCCGTCGATCAGGCGCGAGATGGTATCACGTGAGCTGCAGTGACGACCGCGCAGTAAATGTGTCGAGCCTTGAGCTCGCCGTCGCATCAAAAGAGTGGCCCGACCTCTGCGCCTTTGCGTCTGCCCTTTGCGTCTCTGCGGGAAACTTTCCTTCCGCACGGACGGTTTCCCGCAAAGACGCAAAGGGCAGACGCAGAAACGCAAAGTAGGCGGCCACGCCAACTTCCAGGAAGCTACTCCCCGTCGCAATCGACGTGCAAAACGGGGGACGCGGATCGTCTCCGTGTCCCCCGTCGAGGTTGCAGGCTCGCACCCGCGGTTGTCGCCGATCCTAGAAGATGAATCGGACGCCGAGCTGGATCTGCCGCTCGGTGCTCTGGATCGTGTTCAGGATACGACCGAAGTTGCCGTCACCCCGGAAAATGACCGGAGTGCCGTACTGCGGCGTGTTGAACAGGTTGAACGCCTCGATACGGAACTCCACGTCGAGGTTCTCGGTGATGTCAACGCGGCGGAACAGCGACGCGTCGACCGTCAGGTAGTTCGGTCCATAGAGCGAATTGCGCTCCATCTGATCGTTCGGGCCCGTCGAGTCGACGAACGCCGCCGGGTTCAGGAACCGGTCCGGATTGTCGCCGTTGAGCGCCGGATCGCCGATCAGGTTCGCGCGGTTGAAGCCGCCGAAAACCGTGAACGGAGCGCCGCTCGACCACGACACGATCGAGTTGGCCTGCCAGTCGCCGAAGATGTAGCGAACCGCATCCGACTTGCCGTCGAGGTCGCCCACTTCGTACGAACCGGCCCACGTGAAGCGATGACGCACGTCATAACCCGTGGCGCCTTCGTCCAGGTCGAGGTTGTCGGGATCCGTCGCCGCCGTGCGGCCTGCCGCGCCCGGACCCGGGAACGGACCGGCAGCATTGTCGGTAGCCTTGCCGTACGTGTAGCCGGCCAGATAGCTAAGGCCGTGCCACGGTCGCTGCTGGACCTTGATCTGCAGCGAGTTGTAGTTCGACGTGCCGATGTTGGCGATCGTCGTGACGCGGTTTCCGATCTGATCGGTGAAGGTCGTGCCCTGCGACACGATCGCGTTGATGTTCTCGGCGTGCGTTCCGACGTAGGCCGCGCTGATCGACAGGTCGTCGGTCAACTGGTGCTCGAACGTGATGTTGTACTGATGCACCAGAGTGTTGCGCGTGTCTCGCGGCACGTAGCGGACCGTGTTGCCGTTCGGGATAGACGGCGCGTTCGGATCGACCACAGGCGGAAGCTCGATCGTTTCGCTGATCCGGCGGTTGCCGCCCGGGCCTCCGAAGATGAACTGCTGGACGAAGAACGGCGGGTTCTTCGTCAGCTGGTTCTCCACGCCGCCGCGGTCGAGCGAGTAGAAGATTCCGTATCCACCACGCAGAACCGTGCGGTTCTCGCCCGTCAGGTCGACGGCCACGCCGATGCGCGGCGCGAAGTTGTTCCAGTCGGTGTCGACCGTCGAGCGGCCAACTCCGCCTTCGTTCGGCAGGACGAGAGTCTCGGTGATCGGGTCATAGTTCGCGAGACGATCCTGATCCTCCGTGTAGGGCGTGAAGATCTCGTACCGGAGTCCGAGGTTGAGCGTGACGCGGCGGTTGACGCGCCAGTCATCCTGGAAGAAGAAGCCGTTTTCCCAGCTCTCGACCGTCGGCGGGTTCAGGAGATCCTGACGGTCGGCGACCGTGAAGTCAGTCTTGGCCGCGATCAGGTCCGAAAGTGCATAACCCGTGAAGCCGAGCGGCACCGAGGACCCGGGCGTCGCGACGCGATCCGAGAAGAAGTAGAAGCCCTTGCCGGCGAAGTCCGAAGGCACGCCAACGACCTTTCGCTGGATGATCGTGCCGCCGAACTTCATCGTGTGGTTGCCCTTCGTCCAGGTCACGGCGTCGGAGAACTGGAACGTACGCTCGTCGAGTCGGAACTCGCCGCCGTCGCCGAGGTACTCGAAGTACCGGCCGTCACCAGCGCCGATGAGCGAGATGCCCGTGTAGACGCTGATGCCCTCGATGCCACCGACGCCGAACTGGGCGTTCTGGTTGATGTCGCCATTGATCGGCAGGAACTGCGTGAAGCCGCTGACCCAGCCGAATCGGAACTCGTTGACCATCGAGTCGTTGATTACGGCCGTGTAGTTGAGCGCTATGCTCTCGGCGTCTGTCTTGTTGGAACCCGCGCCGAAGCCCGCCTGGAAAGTGTTCACGAGGCGGCCGGCGTCGAAGAGGTCGTCGCGCGCGATCGAGACGCGACCGAAGATCGTGTGATCCTCGTTGAACCGGTGATCTATACGGGCGTCGATGTCGTCAAACGAATTGACACGAAGCCGGTTCGGCTCGAAGTTGCGAAGAACGCCGCCACGTGTGGGCAGCGGATACGCATTCGCGAGCGCGAGGCCAACTGGATTGAGCAGGCTCGAGGGGATCACGTTGTTGCGGATCGGCTCACCCGTGTTCGGGTTCACGAGCTGGATGGGCTGACCGATGCCGTTGATCGTCGGATCGAGCAGTTCGCCGAAGTCGCCCGAGCGCATGCGCACGGTCGGAACGGTCACGAAGTTGCCCGGCTCTACCGGCAGGCGCTGCCTCAGGGCCGAGTAGCTCACGAAGAAGAAGGTCTTGTCCTTGATGATCGGGCCGCCGACCGTGCCGCCATACTGGTGGCGAAGGAAGACCTGCTTGTCGGTCGCATACGTCGGTTTCGCGTCGA
>CAZXLQ010000063.1:4223-20220 GCA_964641945.1 uncultured Clostridia bacterium | reverse complement strand
CGGTCGGCACGGTCGTTCGCACGGCGGACGCGGCGCTCGTCGAGGCGCCGGACACCTCCACGGGCGCGGCGACCGTATCGGTCACCGGAGCGGCGGCGATCGTCGAAGCGGGGGACATCCTCGTCTCCGGCGTAACGCTGCTGGTCACCGCGACGGCGGTCCTCGTCGAGGAAAACGACAGGCTCACCGCAACCGGCGCGGCGCTCGACACCATCACGGCGACGGCGGCCTTGCAGGAGGCGAACGACACGCTCTCAGCCACCGTTGTCCGGCGCATCGCGCGACGGATCGCGGCATCGGACAGCCTCGCGCGCGGCATCGCCGCCTCTGACTCCGCGCGCTCCATCTCTGCCACGGACGGGCTCAACTGATGGGAATCAACGTCTACGACATCGGGGACTACCCGAAGATCTCCGGAGCGTTCACGGACGAGAACGACGTCGCGGCCGATCCTTCGGACGTCTCGCTCGCCTACGAGGATCCATCGGGGAACGTCACCACGCTCGTCTACGGCGTCGATGCCGCGCTCGTGAAGGCTTCGCCCGGGAACTACTACGCGGAGATCGAGGCCGACGAGGCTGGCGACTGGCACTACCGCTGGATCGCCACCGGCACCGGGGCCGGCGCGCAGGAGGGGCAGTTCGTCGTCCGTCCGAGGATGGTGAGCTAGATGCCGAGGTCCGGCGCCGGGGTCTACGACAAGCGGGTGACGATTCAGTACCTAGGCGCCGCGAGTCCGGACCAGACCGGGAGCGGCGAGCCTGACGTGTCCTGGCAGGCGCTAGCCACTGTCTATGCGTCGGTCGAGCCTTTGACGGGGAGAGAACTCTTCGCCGCGCAGGAGCATCACTCGGAGGTCACTTCGCGCATCAGGATCCGGAAGCGGTCGGACGTCACGGCCTCGATGCGGGTCCGGTACGGGTCGCGGTACTTCGCGATCAAGTACGTCTTCGACCCGGAGGAACGGGGACGGGAGACGGTGATCCTCTGCGCCGAGGGGGTCCGGGATGGCTAAGGAATACGTCAAGATCGAGGGGCTCAGTCTCCTCCGCGTGGCGGCGAGAAAACTGACGGAGGAGACGCAGCGGAAGATCGCCGGGAACGCTCTAGTTGCCGGTGGCAGGATCATCCGCAACGCCGCGAGATCTCGCGCGCCTGTCCTCCAGAACCCGGACCCGAGACGGACCGCAGGAACGCTCCGCAAGAGCATCGTGGCGGTGAAGGTCCGCAAGGGCGATCACCCGGACGAGGTGATGGCGATCGTCGGCGTCCGTCTGCTCTCGAAGGCGTCGATCCGGAAATACAAGCAGACGACCGGGAAAGCCGGCGCGGCGAATCCGCGCGATCCCTATTACTGGTGGTTCGTGGAAGCAGGGACACGCGCGCACGCGCGGCGCGGGAAACCCATCGCCGAGACGCGCTTCCTCAAGCGGGCCTTCGAGTCGAACGTCTCGAACGCCGGGCAGGAGATCAAGAAGCGCGGCCTGCGCGACATCTTGAAGTTCGGCAATAACCTAGCGAAGAACAAATGAGCTTCCAAAGCGAACTCCGGTCCTTCCTGCTCGCCGACGCGACGCTCACCGCGCTGGTCGGCTCGAGGATCTACCCGAGCGTTCTCCCGGCAGGGGCCACTCTCCCGGCGATCGTCTACTTCCGCGTCGGCGGGCGGACGGAGCACAAGCCGCAGCAGACGACGACCGTCAAGACGCGCAACTTCACCGTGCAGATCCAGGCGATCGCGCAGAAGTACGACGACGCGGACGAGGTCGAGGAGGCGATCTTCGCGCGCATGAACTCGAACTCCTCCGTCATCAAGCCGCGCCCGCTCGGCGAGACGCAAGATCTCTACGACGAGCAGACGCGGCAGTACATCACGACCTCCGACTACTCGATCTGGTACACGCCGGCGTAACGGCAGGCTTTAGCATGGGCCGCAGCAGCGGCATCAACCTAGAAGGAGATTCACATGGCTTCCAATGCCGTTGCAACGCAAGGCACGCTGTTGTACATCAGCCCGGCCGGCTCGCCGAACGTGTTCTCGGAGATCACGGACGTCACCAACATCCCGAGCTTCGGCGCGAGCGAGCGCCCGCGGATCGACATCTCGAACATGTCCTCGACGGTCCGCGAGTTTCGGTACGGCCTCGCGGATACGGGCGCGGTCGAGTTCGAGCTGAATTTCGTCCCGGACAACACCGTGCATAACACGATCGAGAACGCGGCGGAGGACAACACGCAGATGACGATGAAGATCCAACTCTCGGACGGGACGACCTACGAGGGATCGGGCTACTTCGAGAGTTTCTCGAAGTCGGCCGAGGTCGACAACGTCTACAAGGCGTCGGTCACGTTCAAGTGGAGCGGGGCGCCGACGAAGATCTACTAACCCTTGCAAGGAGGAGGCATGACGCAGCAGAAGCAGGCGAACGGTTTCGCGTCCTTCAACCCGGAGCGCGAGGCCGTTCGCGTCGGGGCGGAGACGATCTACATCGCGGAGATGACCGGCGAGGAGGCGATCAACCTCAAGCCCGGCGGGGACTACGTCTTCCGCCTGTTGGCGCGAACGATCGTCGACGAGAACGGGAAGCGGCTCTTCACGGACAGCGACGAGGATATGGCGCGGCTTCGTGGGTGGGGATCGCGGAAGGTGCGGAAGATCCTCCAGGTCGCCGTCCGGTTGAACGGCCTCGACGAGGAGCCGGAAAAAAACTCCGACGCCGGCCCGAGCGCCGGCTGATCCTGCACCTCGCGCTCGCGCTCGGGCGCGCAGACCCGGACCAGATGCTCCGGGAGATCGGCGCGCGCCAGATCGCGGAGTGGCTCGCCTTCGCCGGGCTTGGCGGCTTCCCCGAGCAACGGGCGGACCTACGGATGGGAATCCTCGCGGCGCTGACGGCTAACGTCAACCGCGACGCGAAGAAGCGCCCCACGCCGTTCAAGCCCGCGGATTTCATACCGAAGATCAAGGAAGACGAACAGCGGATGGCCGAATACGATCTGAAGGCGGCGCTCGACGCGATCGCCAAACCGAAGAGGCGCTAGATGCCATACGGCTCACTCGTCATCAAGTTCGCTGCCGACATGGTCGAGTTCCAGCGCGACCTTGGCCGCGTCTCGACGACGATCAGCAGGGATTTGAACCGGGCGCTGAACGCCACGCGGACCGCGCTCGGCGCTCTCGGGGCAGGACTGGCCGTCCGCGGAATCGCGAACATCGCGCAGGCGTCGCTCGACGCGCAAGACGCGATGTACAAGATGAGCCAGCGCGTCGGCGTGACGGTCGAGTCCCTCTCCGCGCTGAACTACGCCGCGCAACTCTCGGACGTTTCATTCGAGGCGTTGGGTGGCTCGCTCGCCAAGCTCAACAAGGCGATGGCCGAGACGCAGATCAACACCGGCGAGGCGCAAGGCGCGTTCAAGGCGCTCGGAATCTCGGTAACGGATTCGACCGGACAACTCCGCCTGACCGAGGACGTCTTCGGCGACATCGCGGAAGCCTTCGCGAACATGGAGGACGGCGCCGGTAAGACCGCCCTCGCGATGAAGCTTTTCGGACGCTCTGGCGCCGAACTGATCCCGCTCCTGAACCAGGGCAGGGCAGGGTTGAAGGCGGCTGGGGACGAGGCGCGGCGGCTCGGCGTTCTGCTCGATGGCGAGGCGGCGGCCGCGGCGGAGCGGTTCAACGACAACCTGACGCGCATGAATGTCGCGGTCAAGGGCGCCCGCGATCAGATCATCATCGGGCTCGTCCCGGTGATGGACGATCTCGTGAATGCCTTTCGAGAGAACTCGATCGAGGCGGACAGATGGCGCGAGGTCGGAACCGACATCGGTGAGGTTCTGAAGTCGATCGCGGTCAGCGCGATCTACACGACCGGACTGATTCGCGCACTAGGCCAAACCTTCGGAGGGCTGGCAACCGCTGCTAGCGAATTGGCGAGCGGAGACTTCAGCGGCGCGGCGCGCTCTTTCCGAGGGCTGCAATCCGACAACCGCCAACTCAAGGAACAGGTCGACCAGCGCATCGAATTGATCCGATCACTGGGCGGCAAGGAAGGAAAACTCCGGCGTGACGTCGCGAACCTAGGAGACCTGGGCGGCAAGCCGAAGAAGGGGCGCGCTCCGGCGCTCGTCGACCCCGGCGCCGCCAAGAAGGCGCTCGACGCGCAGCAGAAGTTCTTCGAGGCATCCGATCAACTCGCGAACGCGCGCGCGAAGACCTTGGCCGCCTCCGAGCAGGCGCTCGCCGATCAACGCCTGAAGATCCTGGAGCGGTTCTACGACGAGGGGCTCGTCTCCGAGGAGGAGTACTGGAGCAACCGGCTCGAGCTTCAGCAGGCAGCGATCCGCGCGCAGATCACCGCATCCGAGCAGGAGGTCGCCAGCGCGCAGCGGGCGCTGGCCGCGGCCGAGGCGCGGGCCGGGAAGGACGTCGAGGGGGCAACCGAATACCTGAAGGCGCTGAAGACGCTCGAAGAGGCGCAGGCGAAGCGCAACGAACTGGAGATCAAGTTCGGGCAGGTCGGCGTCGACGTCTGGCTCGACCGGCAGAAGTCCGCTAGGGACTACGCCGACTCGATCGCCGAGGTCAACGCGCGGCTCCTGGAGCTCCAGGGGCGGACGGCCGAGGCGGGGGCGATCCGGTTCGAGAAGCAGAACCGCAGCCTTCGCGAATCAGCCACGGCCCGCGGCGATACGAAGGCGCTGGAGGACATCTCGACGCTCGAGCGGCTGACCGCGGCGCAGGAAAAGTTCACACAGGCGCAGCGCCAATCGCAACTCCTGACCGGCAACCTCGCCCTGGCGGAGGAGCGGATCCGCAACTCGCGCGAGGTCGGCGCGATCTCCGAGATCCGAGCCCTCGCGCAGACGGGGCAGGCGCGCAAGGAGGCGCTCGCGAGCCTGGAGGCGATGGCGTCCGAGATGGAGTCCATCGCTTCCGAATCCCGGAACCCGTTCCTCGTCCAGCAGGCCGTCGCCTTCCGGATCGAGGTCGAGAAGCTCGCGAACCAGACGGACCTCCTCGGGCAGAAGTTCGACCAGATCGGAGAAACTGCCTTCGCCGACTTCCTGACCGAGGCGATCAGCGACGTCCGGAACTTCGAGCAAGCCTTCAAGAAGATGATCGACTCGATCGTGAACCAAGTGAACAGGCTCGCGTCCGAGGAGATCTCGCGGCAGATCGTGAACGCCGTCGGCATTGGGCCGTCTCGAGGCGGGGCGAGCGGCTTCGGGAACTTCTTCTCGTCGATCTTCTCCGGGAACCTCTTCGGGGGTGGGGCGAGCAGCGGGCTCGCGGTGGACGCGCTCCTGGCGGCCGGCGGTCCAGGTATCCCGCTCTTCCTCGCGGACGGCGGCCGGGCGCGGTCCGGGCATCCCTACGTCGTCGGGGATGGCGGGGAGCCGGAACTCTTCATCCCGGATTCTTCCGGGACGGTGATCCCGTTCTCTCGCGTCGGCGGGACTACGGTTGTCAACAACAACTTCACCATCACCGGGCCGATGGACAAGCGCACGCAGGCGCAGATCGCGGCGAATGCGGCGATGGGCGCGAACCGCGCGGCGCGGAGGAACGGCTAGATGACCTTCTACGAAAGCCCGCGCTTTCCCGAGAACATCGGCATCGGCGCGGCCGGCGGCCCGGAGTACGCGACCGAGGTCGTGGAGCTTTCCTCCGGCTGGGAGCAGCGGAACATCACGCAAGACCTGCCGCGGCAACGCTACGCGGTCTCATTCGTCAACCGGCCGCAGTCGGAGTTCGACACGCTCTCGGCGTTCTTCCGCATGACGAAGGGCAGGGCGCACGGCTTCCGGTTCAAGGATCTCCTCGACTACGAGGTCACGTCCGCGAACGGGATCCTGACGCTCATCTCCGGTAGTCCCTCTGGCTACTATCAGATGTACAAGCGATACACCTCCGGCTCCGCGACGGAAGACCGAAAGATTACGAAGCCGGTCGTCGGGACGGTGATCGTCTACGAGAACGGCGTCGCGACGGCGAGCGGCTACACCGTCGACCATGTCAACGGGATCGTCTACGCGCCGACGCTCTTCGGGACGCTGACCTGGGCGGGCGAGTTCGACGTCCCGGTCCGGTTCGGCTCCGACCTCATGCGTCCGTCCTGGGTGCCGATCGCCGAGGGCGAGAAGCTCGGGACGTGGGACGACATCGAACTCGTGGAGATCAGGACTTGAAGACGGTCTCGAACGACTTCGACGCGCACATCTCGGGGGACGTCACGACGGTCGCCGTTCGGCTGAAGCTCACGCGCCTCGACGGGACGGTCCTAGGCTGGACGAACTACTACAAGGACGTCGAGATCGACGGCGTACTCTACAGGACAGCGGTGCAGGATGCGCCGTCCTCGGTCCGCTCGAGCGCAGACCTCGCTGTGGACAACCTGGAAGTCCTCGCACGGATCGACGACGACCGGCTAGCGGAGAGCGACCTTATCGGCGGCAAGTACGACTACGCGGCGATCGAACTGGCCGAGTTCAACCATCAGAACACCGCGAACGGCGTCATGTACCTTCGCGCCGGGACTGTTGGCGAGGTCTCCGTCGGGCGCGGCCGAGCGAAGATCGAACTTCGCGGCGTTACCCAGAGGCTTCAGCAGCGCATCGGGAGAGCACACTTGAAGCGTTGCGACCGCGACCTCGGCGACTCGCGCTGCGGCGTTCGCCTCGATCCTCCGACGTGGGCGGCGACCACGGGCTACACGGTCCGGAGCGCGAAAGACGCGGCCACGGGCTCCGTCGTGAAGCCTTCCGTCGCGAATGATCGCCACTTCAAATGCACCGTAGCTGGAACCTCCGGCGGCAGCGAGCCGTCCTGGAACACGACCCTGGGCGGGACAACGACGGACGGGTCCGTGACCTGGACCGCGATCGAGGCGAACAAGGTCTCGGCTACCGTCGCCTCCGCCTCCTCGAGGACGACATTCGCGACATCCGGGGTCTCGCGGGCAGACGGCTGGTTCGACGGCGGCTTGATCGAATGGCAGACCGGGATGAACGCCGGCATCCGGTCCGAGGTCAAGCGGTGGACGAACTCGCCGACCGTGGTGATCCTTCACCTCCCGACGCCTTACACGATCGCCGCGGGCGACACGTTCACGATGGAGGCGGGGTGCGATCTCCTGCATAGCACCTGCGTCTCCAAGTTCGACAACCTCTACAACTTCCGCGGCTTCCCGACGATGCCGACGCGGGACGACGTCCTTCAATATCCGGACGCGCCGGCATGACGACCCGCGAGGAGATCGTCGCCGAGGCCCGGACCTGGAAGGGGACGCCGTTCGTCCATCAAGGCAGACTCAAGGGACGCGGCGTCGACTGCCTGGGGGTGGTCGCAATGGTCGGGAGGGCGCTCGGCCTGACGGACTATGACCGGACGGACTACGGCCGGCTCCCGAACCCGCGGCGGATGCGCGCGGAGTTGAAGGCGCACCTCGTCGAGATTCCTCTAGCCGCGGCCAAGCCCGGGGACGTCGTTCACCTCTCCTGGGGCAGCGATCCAATGCACCTCGGGATCCTCACGCCGGAGGGCATCCTGCACGCCTACTCGCTCGTCCCTGCCGTCGTCGAGCATCCAGTCGACGGTGCCTGGCGGGCGAAGATGCGCTTCGCCTACCGCTTCCCCGGGGTCGAGTAGATGGCGCAACTCGCCTTCGGGTTCGCTGGCGCCGCCATTGGGAGCTTCTTCGGGCCGCTTGGCGCCTCGATCGGCTGGGCGATTGGCTCTGCGGTAGGAGGGCTCCTCTTCCAGCCGGACGGGCCGACGGTGGAAGGTCCAAGGCTCTCCGACCTCACCGTCCCGGGCAGCGCGGAAGGGACCGGGATCCCGTTCGTCCGCGGGACGATGCGTGTCGCCGGGAAGGTGATCTGGTCGACGGACATCATCGAGACGCGCCACGAGGAGGAGGTCGAGGCGGAAGGCGGCAAGGGCGGCCCGCCGAGCGCCACGCAGGTGACCTACACCTATTCCGTCAGCTTCGCCGTCTCGCTCTGCGACGCGCCCGTGGCGGGCATCACCGGCGTCCGTCGGATCTGGGCGGACTCGAAGCTCATCTATTCGGTCGGCGACGGCGCGAACGCGGCGACCTTCGCGGCGAACCTCGAGCATGGCGTGATCCGGGTCTACTCCGGCGCGGACACGCAACTGCCAGATCCGTTCATTGCGGCGACCGATGGGGTTGCCGCAGCCGTTCCCTATCGCGGGACGGCCTACATCTTCTTCGAGAACCTTCAGCTAGCGGACTTCGCCAATCATCGCCCGATGATCGAGGCGGAGATCGTCGTTGCGGGCAGCATCACGTCCCCGGTAACGAGCCACACGCACCCTGATGCTCCCACCGGGGACTGGAAGGTCATCGGCACGGACCTCAAGCGCAGCAAGTTCCTGCTCGGGAAGAGCCAGTACGACGCGGGCGCGTGGATCTGGAAGTGGGATGGAAGCTCGACCGCGCCGACCGAGTTCCTATATCTCGAAGACGCCGCTGCTGCGGGCGGGATCACGACGTTGGGACATGACGTCCTGAACGACATAATCGTCGTCTTCGAGAACAATTCGCCGGTTAACAATGGCGTCACAATGCGCAGGTTCGACGCATCGACCGGCGCGATCCTGGGTAGTGCTGTCGTCATTCCGACGGGGATCCCAACTAGCGGAGTAGTCGAATCGATAAGATGCTCGCTGCCGTGGGCTTACGATCGCATCAACGGATGCTTCTGGACGCTCGGTGACGGTGGCGGTAGCGGCGAGCAATACGTCCTGAGTATGTATCCGAGCGCCGGCTCGGCCGCCATTCGCACGGTCACGCTTCTGTCTGGCAGTCCGGCTACGGTCGGAGGCACGCTCGCTTTCGCGACTGACAACGACGGGGTCGTGTGGCTGATCACGCCGGACGCGGTGATCAAGACCGGGGCCGTGCCCGAGGTCTTCTTCCTCGGCGGGACCGGGACGTACAGTACCACGGGAGCATTCGGCTGGGCGGCGCGGAACGAGATTTGGATCCCGCGAACCTCCAGCACGTCGCTCGGCTGGCGCGTCTTCGACGTCACAGCGGAGACGTTCTCGGACTCCGTCGGCGACCTAGGCTTCGATTGGTCGACCGCAGCCGACTACCTCTACGGCGTCGAGAACTCGCAGGGCTACGCGTGGTTCATCGGGAAGACCGGCGGCGGCGGACCTTACGCGACGCTGCGAGACACGAACGGGATTCAGGTTCACAGCCACAACTCGACGAGCCTGCTCGGTGCTTATGCTCGCTACATCCCCGGCGTGGTGATCGCGCAGCAGACGGACACGACCGCGAAGGCGTTCTTCGAGTACAGCCTAGCGCAGCAGGGGGTCTCGCTCGACTCGCTCGTCGATGACCTCTGCGAACTCGGCGGCCTCTCGTCCGTGACGACGACGTCGCTTCAGAACGATACCGTCCGAGGCTACATCGTCGCGAACCCGGTCCCGCTCCGTGGCGCTCTTGAGCCGCTCATGGGGGCGTTTCACTTCGACGCCGTCGAGCACGACACGACCCTTGCGTTCGTCAAGCGGGGCGGGGCTTCCGTCGCGACGTTCGAGGAGGACGACCTCGGGGCGCGCGAGGGAGACTCGTCCGGCGATCCGCCGCCGATCGTCACAACGACACGCAGCCTCGAGAGCGAACTTCCAGCCTCGATCTACATGCGCTTCGTCAACGTCGACCTCGACTACGACATAGGGATGGCGCGGGCGAGGCGACTTGCGAGCTATGCCGAGAACGTCGCGCAGATCGAGTTCCCGATCGCCTTCACGAGCGACGAGGCGAACGCCGTGGTCGACCGGATCATGCGCTATGCATGGCTCGAGCGCGAGCGCCTAGAGTTCTCCGCCGGCCCGCGCTGGCGGAAGCTCGAGCCGACGGACGTCGTCACGCTCCCTGATGGACGGAGGGTCCGGCTAGTCGAGGTCGAGTACGCGCCGAACGGGGTCGTCAACTGCCGCGCGGTCAGCGACGACGACGGGGCGGCGGTGAGCTACGCCGTCGGGAATGAGGACGAGGTCGGATCCGGTGTCACGCTGGACGCCTCCGGTCCGACGCTAGGCGTCGTCCTCGACCTCCCGATCCTGGTCGACCATCACAACGACGAGGGGCTCTACGTCGCCGCCTGCGGCGAGGCGGACGACTGGCCGGGCGGCGTGATCTACTACTCCAGAGACAACGGGACGACGTGGCAGGGGGCCGCTCCTACCTACTCCGCAGCGCGGATCGGCATCGTCATCGCGGGGCAGATGGTGGGCCGTGCCGACCACCGCTGGGACAACCAGGGATACATCACCGTCAGGCTCGTGCAGCCGGACCTCACGATCTCGAACCCGTCGAGCCTCGAGGCGTTCTACAACGGCGCGAACGCCTTCGCGATCTCCTCGGACGGCGAGGCGTGGGAGATCTGCCAAGCCTACAACGTCACCGCGAACGCGGATGGGACGTACACGCTGAGAGATTTCCTCCGCGGCCGAAAGGGGACGGAGCACAACGCGGACGCCTGGACCGTGGGGGCGCGGATCGTCTTCCTCGAAGAGGGGCCGATCAAGCGGACGACGTTCCCACTCGCTGCGATCGGGACCGAGTCTCTGTGGCGCGCCGTCGGCTTCCGTGGAACGCTCCAGAACGCGTCAACCGACACGGAGACGTTCGATGCGGTCAGCACGCTTCCATACGCGCCGGCGGCGATCGGCGGGGCGCGGCAGGCTAACGGGGACTTCCAACTCTTCGCCACTCGTCGGGCACGTCGGATCCACGAGTGGGCGAACTCGATGGACGTCCCGCTCGACGAGCCGACGGAAGAGTACGAGCTGGAGATCTACGACGACGGATTCGGAACGCTCCAGCGGACCGTGACCGGCCTCGCGTCGATGGAGTACACCTACACGATCGGGATGCAATATGCGGACCAGGGCAGCCCCGCCGAACTCCTGACCCGCGTCGGCGCCAGGTGGTATCAGGTCTCATCGCGGGTAGGCCGAGGGATCGCCGGCGAGGCGCTGATCCCCGCACGCGACTCCTTCCGGTTCTACGCTGCTGACGTAGCGAGCGCGTGGACGTTCGGCGGCGAGCAGCCTTACGTCCAGGTCTCGAAGTCGACGGCCACGAACGTCTACGCGGGGACGAACTTCTTCGCGCGCGGCGGGAAGTGGTATTGGGAGATTGTCTTAACGGGCTCTCCGATCGCTGCGGATGTCTTCTTCGGGATCTCACGGAAGGCTCCGCTTTCAGGCGCGCAGAATGACGCTGAGAACCGCCTATGGCGAGGCAATCGGCAGTACTTCTACGGCGGTAGTGACGGCCGAGGGGACGGAGCGGGACCGACGTCGGACGTCGCGAACGGCTCCGTGGTAGGAATCGCCTGGGACGCGACGAACGGCTACGTCTGGATCTCGCTCGACGGGGACTGGAACGACAACGACCCGGAGGGCGGCACGATGTATGTCTTCTATCACACGCCTAGTGCCCTCTGGCGCCCGGTCGTCGCGACGAGCGCGGACAACTCCAGCTACGCGCTGACGATTCGCGGCTTCGGACAGACGCAGTACGCGGTGCCAGACGGCTTCGCGGCCATCCCATAGGAAAGCTATGACGACGCTCGCACAGATCGCATCGGGGCAGTACCAGAAGGAGGTCGCCGCGAACGAGGCGCTCGGCGCGGTCTCCCACGCCGGCCTCTTCGGGAAGCGGATCGCCGGGACGAGCGGCCTCGTCTGGGGCTACTACGGCGGCTACATGCTCGTCGACGGCGTGCTCACCTCGATCTCGGACGGCACGGTCAACCTCACGGCGAACGTGACGAACTACGTCGAGGCGACCCGGGCCGGCGTCGTGAGCGCGAACTCCTCGGCGTTCACAGCAGGTCGGATCCCGCTCTACACGATCGTCACGACCTCGGACGGGATCAGCGGCACGCCGACCGATTACCGGACGTGGGCGTTCCCGGTCTCATGGGTCGGGAGTTACCTCTCAAAGGCGTTCTCCTCGGACGCGAACATCACGCTCTCAGCCGCCGAGGCGCGCGCGCGCGTGATCCGGATGACCGGGACCATCGGTGCGACGCGCCGCGTGATCGTCCCGACCTCCGGTGAGTGGATCTTCCGGAACGACACGACGGGCGGCTTCTCGATCGAGGTCATCGGCGCGGACGGCTCACCGAGCGTCGGCGTGACGATCGCGAATGGGAAGGCGGCCATCGTCTACGGGGACGGGACGAACATCAACCGAGCGACGGCTGACGCATGACAATGGAAACCCTGCTCTCCTACCTGAAATTGCCGCTCATCGCGGGGCTCTTCGGAGGCATCGTTAGCTTACGGTTCTTCGAGAAACTCTCCGCCTGGGGGCGCATCGGCACGGTCATCGGGGCTTCGGTGACGGCGCACTTCGCTACGCCGATCGTCGGGGCGTTCTTCGAGGTCGCGCCGCACAACGAGGGCGGCCTCGGGTTTCTCATCGGTCTGTTCGGAATGTCAATCGCAGCGGCGACCTTCGAGGTGATCCCGGAGGCTATCCGCAACCGCCTAGGAGGGGGCAAATGACGGGGTATCTGTTCGTAGCGAGCGCGGCGATCATGGCAGCGGTCGCGGTCCTCTTCATCTTTCATGACGAGTATGACGACTGTCTATTCGGTCGGATCGCGCTCTCGGTCCTGGCCGTCTCCGGTGTGGTGACGGTCGGGCAGTGGTGGAAGGGCTGGCAATGGGAGCCCGCGGCGAACACGACCGGACTCGTCGTCGGACAGGCGCTATTCATGGCGTGGCTGGCGTTCCGATTCTTGCGCCGACGGTACAGACAAAGGCGCGAGAACGAGGACGTGCGCCGTGGCATCGTATAAGGAATTGCGGGATCTTTACTACGGGAAGGAGAAAGACATGAAGATCAAGGACGTCACGAACAAGGTAAACGAAGCCCTCGACGGGGTCGCCGCGAAGGCGGAGCGCACACGCTTGACGAAGTGGATCATCGTCGCGCTCGTCGCGCTGCTCCTCGTCTACGTCTACGCGTTCTGGCCGTCGAAGGCTCGAGCCACTGGCTTCGAGCACGCGGTCGTCAAGCCATTGGTCGTGGCGCCCGTCGCCGCACCTCCCGTCGTCGCCCCTCCGGCCGCGTCCGCGGCGGTTCCTCCCTCCGCTGCTGCGCCAGCTTCCCCTAGCACGCAGCCGTCGGGCGGTGGGGGCGGCGGCTCGTCGTGGCTCGCGAAGGGCGGCTGGGCGATGATCGGCGTGACCGTCTTCTTCTACGCGGTCATCTGTACGGCGGAACGCTGGAAGAATCCGCAGGGCTGGTTCGCGAGGCGCTGCCGTCCGCAGGATTGGGTCAAGCCGGAGGCCTAGCCATGTGGATCCTCGTTCTCTCGCTCGCGATGCACCCGACCTACCAGCTCGAGAACAAGACGGCCGTCTACAAGACGGAGGCGGCGTGCAAGAAGGCGCTCGCCGTCGCAATGGACAAGGTCGACCGGGACGGCGTGATCCTGATCGGTAAGTGTGAGGCGAAGAGATGACCCGCGACGACCTGGAGGCTGCCGCGCTCGAGCCGAACGTTAAGGCGTTCCTCCGCGCCATCCGACTCGGCGAGGGAACGTCGGATGATCTCGGCTACCGGCGCGTCGTCGGCGGCGGGGAGTTCCCGGCGCCGCCGTGGCGGCACCCGCAGCGCCGCGTCTGGCTCCCGCGCTACGCGGTCTACAGCACGGCGGCCGGCGCCTATCAGTTTCTCGCTCGGACATGGGCGGAGGTCGCTGACCGCTACAAGCTCGAGGACTTCTCCCCGGAGAACCAGGACCTCGGCGCGATCGCGCTCGTCCACAGGCGAGGCGCGCTCGAGGACGTGATCGCCGGGCGGATCGAGGATGCGATCGGGAAGTGCAAACTGGAGTGGGCGTCCCTTCCCGGCTCGACCTACGGGCAGCGGACGGAGAAACTCGCGGATGTGCTTGCTGAATACGAGGCGAACGGTGGCTCGCTGGCGTGAGCGCGGGTTTCTGAGCGCAGGGCTCATTCAAATCCTGATCTACGCTGCGATCGCGGCGGCGCTCGCCGGTGCTGCGTGGGCGGTCTATGCCGGGATCAAAGGCAAGGGATATGCCGAGGCCGAGGGGCTTTACAAGCCGCAGCTCGAGGCCGTGACAAAGGATCGGGACGACACCCGGAAGAAATACGACGACTTCGCGCGCCGGGTAGAGGAAGAGGGCAAGGCGCAGGCGGCTCGCGCCGCAGAGATCGACGCCGAGAACGCGCGGCGCGAGAAGGAAAGGAAGGCTGACTATGACAAGAGGATCGCTGCTCTCATTGCTGACAATCAGCGCCTCGTTGCTCGGGTGCGCGACCACTTCGCCCGCTCCGGAGCGGATCGTGGTCCCGTGCCAGTGCCCGGCGATGCCTCGCCTGCCGGCGCACCTGGACGTGGATCCGCCGACGATGTACCTGATCTCCGACGCGCCCTCGAAGGACTGACGCGCGACTGCGCGGTTACGACTTCGCTGTTCCTGGAGTGCCGGGATGCGTGGAAGGGGATCGCTCGGTAGGCTCTATCGGGACGATGAGGACGCGGCCCATGTGCTCGGGTCCGATCTCAGTCATCAGGATCAAGTCCCGATGCTCCTGCCCCTGCGCCACGGCGCGGAGTGCGGCGAGGGCGGTTTCTCCGTTCGTAAGTAGCCACGCCGCGCACGGGCCGGCTGTGGCCTCTCCTGCACCGTAAAGACGCCGCGCGCGTTCGATCAACTCCGGCAGCGCCTCCGCTGCCCGTCTTGCTGCGTCAGGGGTGAGGGTCATGGTTTTTTACTCCGCAGGGACTCAAACACGGCAAGCGCCGGAATACCGACCCAGAGCAGGAGAACGCACCAACCGAATTGCACAAAGAACACCGGCCAGAAAGGAGCGCTGAACAGCCACGCTACCCCGGCAATTGCTGCTGACAGCAACGCTGCCGCTGCGGTCAGGAAGGTCAGCGCCGGAAGAATTGCTCTCATCGCTTCTCCTCCTCGGCCTGCATGGCGGCGATAGTGGCGCGCGTTGAATCAGAGTAGCGCAGGCACTCCAGCGGGAAATCGTCCCACTCAACGCACAGGCAAGCCTCTCCGCATGGTCCGTTCACCTGAACGCGAACGAGTAAGCCCAGTTCCTCGGCCTTGTCCTGAATGCTACAGCCGTCCAGATCACCCAATTCCTCCCGGTGCGACGCAAGCGCCCACGCCCCGAATGCGGCGAGCTTCGCATCCTTCGCGGCTTGTTCGAG
Source organism: uncultured Clostridia bacterium (assembly GCA_964641945.1). Lineage (GTDB taxonomy): Bacteria > Acidobacteriota > Blastocatellia > UBA7656 > JADIYM01 > JADIYM01. The sequence continues at coordinate 4,954 of CAZXLQ010000063.1, read as the reverse complement.
GAGGGCGACGGCTTCGGCAAGCACCGCGTCCCACGGGAGAGTGATGCACAACGGCTCGCGCAGCCTCTTCGCCATTGCGAGGTAGTCGGCGGGGGCGGTCATGGCTCATCCCGCTCGTAAGTCATCGCGAAAATGTCGGGCTTAACGGGATAGAACTCACCCTTAACTCCACGCACGATCCAGTCACCAACCTTAGCGAGTAGCTCGCCTTCAAGCGTTTGAATGAGCATCCCGCCAGTTTCAGTGAATTTCACATGGAGAGGGTGCATCATTCCGAGAGCCATCATGATCTCGTCGGAATTGTTCCCGGTGTACTGAACGGCCTTGATCGTTACGGGCCTCTTACGGTATTCATTCATCCTTTCATCTCCTCTGCCTCAACAGTTTCCGCGTCGCGCACAGCGCAAGCAGTGCGTCCTTGTGCTCGCGCCAGAACTTGAGTGCGTCTCTGCCGTCCATTGCGGCGATTTCTCGGTCGGTGAACTTGCGCCACTCGGCGAAGGTGTGCAGCTCGCAGCCGATCTCCATATGCTCGTCTAGGATCGTGACAGGCCAGAACAAGCCGTGGATTTGCAGAGGTGAGCGGATGATGATGATTCCTTCGCGCCACTTCGCGCCCCGGAGATTCGCGTCCCGGAGATCCGCGCCCCGGAGATCCGCGTCCCGGAGATCCGCGCCCCGGAGATCCGCGCCCCAGAGATCCGCGCCCCGGAGATCCGCGCCCCAGAGAT
>CAZXLQ010000063.1:0-4123 GCA_964641945.1 uncultured Clostridia bacterium | reverse complement strand
CGCGCCCCGGAGATCCGCGTCCCGGAGATTCGCGTCCCCCTTAACCGCCGCCTCAACGCACAACTTGAGCGATCCGCATTCGAGCGAGAACAGAACATCGCCCGAGAATCGGTGTTTGATTTCGTAGATCATGCTGCCTCCTTCGGCGCGGGGATGATCCAGACGGCAGGCTCGATCCGCTGATGGGACTGCTGCACCACCCACTGCCCGCCAAGCTCGAAACATTCCTGCCCCAGCCGCATCGACTCGGCTAGGGCGCGGAGGATGGCGGCGTCTTTGTCGCCCTGTGCGTTCTCGAACCAGACAGCTTCGGACGCTACCGCTCCTGCCGCCCGCTCCAGCAATTCGGCTACTTCGGTGGGGGTCGGAGTCATCGTCCCGTCTCCGCGACGATCACGAGCAGCACGACGATCGCCGCCACGATCCCGACCGTCCGCACCACGAGCCGCGCGAATACATAGAGCGTTGCGCGCCAATCCGTCTGGGCGTGCAGCGTCCAATGCGCCGGCATCCTGCGGAGCGCGTGAATCCTTCCCTGCCGCCAGCCTGTCTCGAGGTCGATCATCGCGGCATCTCCAGCAGCCATCGCAGCAATCCCCTCCCCGCCTCGAATCCGCTCGTCGCCATCTCCCAGTAGAAGCCCAGGAAAGCCGCAAAGAGCCAGAGCGCGACCATCACCATCCCGAGCAGGCCGACGAAGGCAACGAGGTCTTCGAGCACGCGCCAGAACGGCGAGCCCTTCGCCTCCTGCTTCCCCGTCTGCGCGAGGATCTCCGCGAGCGTCTCGCGCTGCCAGCCGCTCAACTCCTCCTGCCGCCGCTTCGTGTTCGCGTCCTTCATGGTTTGCCTCCTAGTTCTCGGATCTTCGCTCGGAGTTTCGCGTTCGCCTTCAGCAGTTGCCGGCGCCGGTTTCTGTGCCGCTGCGCCTTCGGGATGATCTCGTCCATCGAGAGACCGTCGAGCGCCCCTCTGGCGGCGACCTCGATGGTGTCGAGCCTCCCCGTCTCGTCCGGCGTTCGCCCGATCCCGCCGCGGGCGATCCTCCTGATGTAGTCGAGGACGTCCAGGAGCCGGTCCTCGCCGTTCCGGTTCACTTCCCCTTCCCCTTCGGCCGGGAGAGGGCCGCGTACCGGGCGTCGACTGCCTTCCCGAAAGCCGGGGATTCCCGTGCCTCGATGGGGGCTTCGGCCGCCCAAGTGGCGATCTCCTCCCTGGTCGAGCAGGCGTCCAGGAAGGCGATCGCGTCGGCGATCCTCCCCTCCGCCCCGGAAGGGGCGGCCGGCTGCGCCTCCGTAGCGCCCTTCGCGTCGTCGACGTCAGGCGCTAGGCTAGCCGCTCCCTCCGGCTCGGCGGCTCCTTGGCCACTAGGCGCCGTCTCCGACGCCGCCCGCGCCGCCTCCCGGAGGGCGGCCGTTCCCCGCCGGACGGGTTCCGCCTCCAGCGGGGGCCGTTCCACAGCCTCCACGATCCGCCTCCCCTCGTCCTCGTCGTAGATCCCCGAGAACCCGAACGCCAGCCGGGCCGCCTGGATGAGCGCCTTGTGCCGGAGCATCCGCTTCGTGTGCGTCTGCCACGGGCCGTCCACGAAACTTCCGTCCTGCCGCTTGAACGGCGGCCGGTAGACCTCGTCCAGGTACTCCCGCGCCACGACGGCGTGCGAGCGGTCCTTCCGGTGGATGATCGCCTCGATCCAGACCGGGCAGGGCTTCGCGCGGTCCATCTGCACCGTCTCCTCGGCGTGGTGGAACTCGACGCCATCCGCCTGTGGGTGGTCGTTGATGATCCGGCTCCAGCCGTCGACGCCGACGACCGGGACGATCCCGTTCTGCTTGTCGGGGAAGGCGAAGATCTCCTTCGTGAACGGGTTCAGTCCGTATTGATCGGCGACGATCAACAGGGCGGCCATCTGCTCGTCCGAGGCTTCGCCTCCTCTCACCTGGAAGGCCGTGGCCTTGAGGATCGGGATGATCTTGCCGGGGTCGATCGAGAACCGGGCCGCGAACTTCTGGACGAGCGAGACGCGCGCGGGCGCGTCGGCGGCGCGGATGATGTTCGTGCTCATGGCTTTCCTTTCGGCGGTTTCGCTAGGACGCGGAACGACGTCCTGCGCGTGTAAGCCTCGATGATCTCCGGCCGCTCGACGGCGAGCCGCTTCTGATCCAAGTTCGCTCCCGCCTGCCGGCGCCACACGGCGATCGGCGTCCCGCCGTAGCGGAGCACCGCGTTATCTCCCGGCATCTCGACGGTCGGGTCGGCCGGAATCCCCCATGCTGCGCGGACCTCGTCGAAGACCTGGAACTTCTGCGCCTCGTTCTCCTTCTCCAGCGCCTTCATCTCCTCCCGGATCTCGAAGATGCGCCGCACGGCGGCCGCGCCTGCCGTAGTCAGGTTCACCGGCTTGCCGGCGAAGCGCGCATAGAGGCGCGAGATGTCCTCCAGCGTGGTCGGCGGAGGCGGCGTGCGCGCCTCGACCTTCGCCCAGAACGCGACCTCCAGACCTCGCATCCACGCGATCGTCTCGACGTCCGCCATCGTCGGGAAGAGCGTCAGATCGTCCACGCCGATCAGGACCGCGACGAGGCACGCCGGACGGCGCGTCACCATCAGCCCGTGCTGAACCTGCGCCGCATACTCGACGGGGAAATCCTCCGACCCTTCCTCGCCGAAGCGCGAGGCCGTGAGGAAGTGCGCGGTCTTGATCTCGCCGTTGATCAGCGTCCCGTCCGGGAGCGCCGCGAAGTCCTGCCGATCCGGGAATCGCTCGCGCAGCGCCGGCGTCACGCGCGCCTCGAAGTCGATCTCGGCGGCGGCCCACGGCAACTCCGGGTCGCTGTAGCGGTTCGGCTCGCCCCAAGAGAGCTTCGTAACCTCCACGCCTTCGTCCTGGAGCATCTCCGCGACGACCGGCTCCTGCCGCTTCCGGCGCGCGAAGAACTTCGCCAGCTTCGGGTCCGGAGGCGGCGGCGGCTCGTCGGCGACCTTCGCCGTCCAGAGATCAAGCGGCGTCCTGCGCGGGTCGACGCCGAGGACGGCGGCTGCGTCCGACCCGCCGAGGAACTTGCGGCGATCGTCGCTCACTTCGCCTCCGGGTAGCGCGCGTCGCGATCGGCGTCCTCTTGCCGGCAGGCGGCGGTCCATTCGTCGTAGACCGCTTGCAGCTTGACCGGCGGCTCCTCGACCTCGGCGACGACAACGTCGATCACCTTGAAGATCTTCCCGCGCATCTTCTCCGGCGTCTTCCTCCCCTCCTTCGGGAAGTAGAGGTAGCCGGCCGGGTGCGTTGCGGCTTCGTCGACGCCGTAGGCGATCGGCCCGCGCGTCCCGTCGACGACGAGGAAGTGGCGGACGTCGGTCTTGACGTGCTTGATCTCTGGCATGGCTTCCCTTCGAGGCGTTGAAAAGCGCCGCCGCGCGCGCTCCCACGCGAGCCGGTCGGCGAAGTCGATCGGGTCCGAGACGCGCTCGGCGAACTCGGACGGGAGGTTTCCAGACTGCGGGATGCGGTCGGTCATTCTTAGGCTCCGGTTCTGCCGGGACGTCCCCGGCAGACAAATCATGCGCCTCATGTTTAGGTTTTGTCAAGGGGTTCCGTAAGGACTTGCATTCGTCTGTGAATTGTGTCTAGAATCCGGCCATGAACGGATATGCAAAGCAACTCGCCAAGTGGAGGAGCCGCCGGGAGCAGATCTGCTCCAGCCGCGATCAGGGTAAGACTCTCGATGAGATCGCTCGCAAGTTCGGGATTACTCGACAACGTGTTGCGCAGATATTGTCGAACGAGGGAAGGCGCAAGGGATGAGCCAGTCCGACGCAATCCTCGAAGCCTTGCAGCGTGGAGAAGTCGTCACGCCGGCCGTCGCCTATCAACGCTGGGGCTGCCTCGCGCTGCACAGTCGGATCGCCGAACTCCGCGACCGCGGCTACCGGATTGATTGCACGATTGAAACGGGAGGCGGGAAGCGGTGGGGTTCTTACGCGCTCGTCGGCCCGGTGCAGATGGGGCTTTTCCCCGGCGGCGATTTAGGCGTAGTATCCGTCCCGCAGAAAGACGAAAGCCCCTTGCGGGGCTCTCTGTCCGGGGCGTGACCCCCATGATCTCGCTGTGGTGGCAGCGGAACGGCGC
>CAZXLQ010000062.1:0-20677 GCA_964641945.1 uncultured Clostridia bacterium | reverse complement strand
CCCGTCGGCCGCAGGCCGACCCGGAACCGCGAGCGCAGCGAGCGGCCGGCCGTGCTGAGCGCGCACGTCGGTGATGCAGGCCGATCGGACGTGCGGTAGGGAGGGCGATCCCCGTCGGCCGCAGGCCGACCCGGAACCGCGAGCGCAGCGGCCGGCCATGCTGAGCGCGCATGTCGGTGATGCAGGCCGATCGGACGTGCGGTCGGGAGAGCGGTCCCCGTCGGCCGCAGGCCGACCCGGAACCGCGAGCGCAGCGAGCGGCCGGCCGTACGGACCCACCACTGGACGGGAAACGCACGGCCTCGCCACAACTGCCCGTGTCCGGCCGACTCGATTCTGGGTAAAGGCCCCTCGCTACGCTCTGGCTTCTGGGTGCGCCCTTGCGCGAGCCGTCTTCTACTCCGTTAACGTCGCGGCCACGGGCGCCCCCTTCATGACGTATACACCGCCCGAATAGCTACCGGCGTAGATACGCCCTGCCTCGAACGGATCTGCCGCAAGTGTCCACACACGCGCGCTGGGAAGACCTGCGTCCAAGCGCTCCCAGTCCTCTCCGCGATTCGTGGACCGATAGATGCCTCCGCCGAGGTAATCCCCTGCATACACCGTATCCGAATTCACGGGATCAACGGCGACAATCGTGATGTCACCGGCCGGTAGGCCGCCACCCCGCTTTTTCCACGATCGGGCTCCATCCTCACTCTTGTAGAAATATCCGCGAGAGCCGACATACACCACCTGTGCGTCGCGAGGATCCTGTGCGATCGACTTCACCGGGAATTCATCAGGTCCCCGATGGACTCTCTCCCACGTGGCTCCAAAGTCCCGCGAGTATGCGAGCCCCTTCATCGTGCCCAGATAGATCGTTCGATCCGGATCGGCAGGACCGATCGAGAGGCACGTGAATGGCGCGAGAAGTCCCGGCGTCGGAATCAGCTCCCAGCCCTTGTCGAGGTCCTGCGAGCGGTAGATTCCGCGATTCGTAGCCGCGATGATCCACTTCCCGCCAGCTGCATCGACGTAGCTCGCAAACCCGTTGACCTGCTCTTCCAGCGTGACGAGTTTGGGCCCGACCGGCTTCTTGGCTGTTTTCTTGCCTTTCGCCGGCGCAGGCTTCTTCTTCGCGGCAGTCTTTACCACCGAGACGAGCTGGTATGTAGTCGGCGCCTGCAGCGAAGCACGAGTGCGGCGCGTCGGGCGTGGTGACCGTGCCGGCGGATCGTCTCCCGTACCCTTCTTGGGCGCGACCTTTTTCGCGGGCTTTCCAACGAAGGCCCACGTCTCGCCACGGTCCTTCGAGCGATAGACGCCGTAATTCGTGCCTGCGATCAGAACCGACGGGTTGTCGGGCTGCTGGAGAAGAGCGAAGACGTCACGGCCGCCAAGCCCCCTGATCGACTGTCGCCACGTGCGGCCTCCATCATTGCTGATGAAGAAGCCGCCGGCGATCCCGTCGTGAAACACCGTCGCGTACACACGATCTGCCTGCGCCATGTCGGGCAGCACCGTGAGGATGTGCCGGTGGATATAGCCGGCATTGCTTTCGACGAAGGACTTCCCGAGGTCGCGGGAAATGAGGACGCCGTGTTCCTCGGTGCCGAGGAGAACGCGGTCCGGGTCATCCGGGTGGATGTCGATCGCGTTGACGACGAGGGTCTTCGTCGTCATCAACTGCCAGGTCTTCCCGGTATCGAGCGATCGCCACAGACCCTGAGTAGTGCCGGCAAAAACGACCTCAGATCGAGTCGGATGCGGATAGATGACGTGGGTACGACGGCTGGAGAACGGAATGCCCTGGACCTTCGACCACTTGGTGCCCGCGTCTTCCGTGAAGTAGATCCCCGAACAAGCGGATGCGAATACCCGCTCAGGATTGTCCTCCATGATCGCGATCGAGAAGATGTCGGAATCGTCGAGGATTCCCTCCTTGATCGAGAACCACGTCTTGCCGCCGTCGGTCGTCTTCCATGGAAGGTGGGTGGTTCCGGCGAAGATGACGTTCGTGTCGCGCGGATCGATCGCGATCGAGTGGAAATTCAGAAGATCGGCGTGGCCCTTGGGCGAAATTCGCTCCCACGAGTCTCCGGCGTCCGTGGTTCGAAATACCGCCTTTAGAGAACCGGCGACGAGGATCTTCGAATCGTTCGGATCGAGGGCGATGGCGCGCACCGACTCGTCCTTCATTTCTGAGAGCTCGTGCCAGGTGTCTCCACCGTCCTTGCTCTTGAAGACTCCTCCGGCCTTGTTCCGGTCGGTAGACCAGACAGCCGCATACATCACGTTCGGATCGCCCGGGTCAATGATGACCTTGTCGAGTACGAGTCCCGGTCGATTGAAGCCCGGAATCGCCCTGGCCCAGCTCCGGCCACCGTCGCGAGACCGGTAGATCTGCCCGTCGGACGTACCGACGAATATCTTCTGGGGATCATCAGGAGCGATTCGGAGCGAGCGGACGCTCCCTCCATAAGGACCCGTGACGTTCCAACTCCGAGCCGACGACGAGCGTTCATCGTCACTCGCTGCGGGGGCGGTCGCGACGGCTACAGTCGACAAGCCGATGATCGCGACACACGCGAGGACACTGCAATAACGCATCATGAAAACATCATCTCCAGGAGAAAACTCAGGACTTTGGCCGAATCATACCATATGGACGAAATGGCCTCGTGACCGGCCGAAAGCCGCCCTCGAAAAGAAAAACGGGCAGGAGCGCCGCCGAATCCGGCGGTTCTCCTGCCCATATTCGCGCTGGTAAGAAGGTGATCCAACGGTGACCCCGGCGAGATGCCGGGGTCACCATTTCGAGAGAACTACATCGAACCCTGACAGTTCTTCGTGATCTCGTCAGCCGTGCGTCCCTCGGGAACGAGGAAGATCTCGATGCGGCGGTTCTCCATCGCATCGGCCTTCGGGCACTTGTCGTCGTAGCTCCGGACCATGATCCGGTTACGATCGATGCCCTTCTCGGTAACGAGGTAGTCACGGGCGTTCTCGGCACGCTTCAGAGCGATACCGGCACGCTCACCCTTGTCGGAGTGACCGTCAATCACGAGCTGGTAGGTCGGATCCTGCTGCAGACGAACGGCAGCTTCGTCGAGGCACAGCTTGACGACGTTGTCGACGCGAGCCGTGTTCCGCTTGAAGTACCGACGACCGTCAGCGCAGATCTCCTCGATCTGGGGCACAACCTTGGCTTCGACGTTGACCGTCACGCGCTCGGTTCGAACGCAATTCGGATCGCCGTCACCAGTCGTGACCGAAACCGTGATCGTCTTGCCACCCATACCCGTGGTGTCGAGCGAGACTTCGCTGTCGCTGTTGCGACGGAGCGATCCCTCGGACGAATTCCACTCGTAGGTCACACCGTTCGGGCCGTTGTCCGGATCCGAAGCACTCGCCCGGAACGTGACAACTTCACCTTCGGTTACCGACGTGGAGCTCGCCGACAGCGAAACCGTCGGGCACTGATTCGGACGCTTCTTCACGTTGACCGTGACCGAGCAGTCCACCGCCGGGTTGAACCCGTCGCTGACCTGCGCCGTCGCGGTGTACGAACCCTCGGCAAGACCCGACGCGTCGAACGTGACGTTCGCGCCCGAGCCAACGATACGGCCGCCCGTCGCCGACCAGCTGTAGGTCAGCACGTCGCCGTCCGGATCCGTCGCATTCGCCATGAGTGCGACCGAATCGCCGATGTAGAGGTCCATGCTGGCAGCCGAAACACCCGTGCAGGTGGGCGGCTTGTTGGGCGGCGGCGGTGCTTCGCACTCGTCACGCGTGCCGAAGCCCACGTAAGCGATGAAGCCATTGTGATCGCCGTTCTCGAACGTCTGGTCGACCGCGTTGTACACCGGCACCTGAATCACCGTCGGCGGAGCCGGGATGAACGTGAAGCCCTTCAGGTTGAGCACCGGATACGTCTCGCTGTCGCCACCATTCAGCAGCCGCCGGTAGGCGCCGCCGAACGAGAAGCGACCGTCATAGAAGAAGAAGCGAGCGCCGAGCGTGAGGTCGAGCGGATCGTTCTGGTTGACCACGGGCGTCTGACCGCCGATGAAGTCAGTCCAGTTCAACTCGCCGATCAGTTCGGCGTGCTTGTTGACCGCATACGACATGCCGAGGCCGAGGTTCAGCTTGTTCGGACGATCGATCGTCTTGACTTCGCCGACATTCGGGTCGCCAGCGACCGTGTAGCCGATGTTCTCGTACATGCGGAATTGGCCGTCGGCAAACTCGTGACCAAACGCGAGGAACGCACCGTAGTCGACCTCACCGGCCGTACGGCCGCGGGCCAGGGCGTTCTGGTTGCGCGACGTCGGAATGACGACCGTGCCACCAACCGCCATAGAGAAGTGCGGGTGCTCGTCGGGATCGATTACTTCGATCTTCGTACCGATCGAGGCGTCGCCAATTCCGTTGCCGGACTGACGGGCGCCGAACACCGGACGGCCAAAGTTGTCGAATCCGAAGAAGTCAACCTGGCCCGCAAAAGGCAGATCCGGGTAGTAGGCCGGACGATCGGTGACGATCGCCGGGCCAAGGCCTACGGCGCCACCGGGCAGACCGAAGTTGTCAACGATGACCGTACCCGACGGCACGATCGGATTGCCGAAGCGGCCAAGCACCGGAAGAATGCCGCCACTGAGGGCGCCCGTTCCCGGGAAGTAGGCCGCGCCGCCATCCGTTCCGCCAAACGGCGGTCCGAAGAAAACATACGGCGAACGCCGATACGCCAGAACGGCGTTGTAGCCCGTCCCCGAAACGAGGAAAGGCTGGCGGATCGTCGTCTGCTGCCAAGCATTCAGATTAGCCCAGACTTCCCAGCGGTCGTGAAGACCAAGGGTGAAGTTCACGGGAATCTGGTTGATGTCCATGGCGCCCGGCTCGCGGTCGAAGTTGTTCCAGAAGAATCCGACGCTCGTCTCCCACTTGTTGAGAGTTCGCGTCGAATACGTGTTGAACAGACCCGTTCCGCCGTATACCGTCGGCGCCTTCATCTGATGGAGCAGCTCGCATTCGTCGCTGCTCAACTTGTCGCCGTCGCCCGCCGCCCATGCAGCGCTGTTCAGCAAGAGCATTGCGAACACCAGCGCGAGAGCTTTGCGAAAATGACTCATCATTCGCCTCCTGACGTTCCTGTTGTTATCTGTCTCATTTGAGGATACCGGACCAGCATCACGATCCTCTAACTGCGCGTTTCGTTCGGTTCACCTTGCCCAAGATGGCCGCCGCGCGAGGGTGTTTCCCCTCTTTCATTGTCCCCTGCCCGCTTGCCGTATCCTGCTATTTTCGGAGGTGCATTCTGAGGCGCTGCAACTCTTCAACATTTCAACGCCCAGCCACGTTCGTCACCGGATCACGAGATCCTTTCGGACACGCACCTGAGCTCAAGATAAACCTTGAAGTCGCTTCCCTTATACACAGATGGAGAGGTCGAGTCAACTCGAAACCTAGGTGTCCTGACAGTTTCCCGTCACGAAACCTCCGTCCTGGTGACACGTTTCGGGGGCCGGTTGACAGACAATTGTCCCAGGTCCGACCGAGCCCCCGACTCCTCCGCGCTTCAGGCGTAAATTCCCCGCATCCGGACGTCCGACCCGACACGGTCTATTGCCAGCATATAGCTGGCGATTCGAGGATTCACGTTGTGCTTCTCGGCGAATCGGACCACATCGTTGAAGCTTGCGACCATGATGTCCTCCAGTCGCTCGTTGACCACATCCTCGCGCCAGAAGTAGCCCATCCGGTTCTGGACCCACTCGAAGTAACTGACCGTCACACCGCCCGCATTCGCGAGAATGTCCGGGACGACGAAAACCCCTGCATCCGCAAGGATCTTGTCCGCATTGGCCGTCGTCGGGCCATTCGCGCCCTCGGCGAGGACCTTGCAGCGGATCTTGTGGGCGTTCTTCGATGTAATCTGATTCTCGGTCGCAGCCGGCATCAGGATGTCGCATTCCAGCTCGAGTATCTCGGCATTCGACACCCGATCCGCGCCGTCAAAGCCCTCGAGTGTCTTGTTCTCGTCCAGATACTTGAGGACCGCCGGCACGTCGAGTCCCTTCTCGTTCACGATGCCGCCGAAAATGTCCGAGATGGCGGTCACCTTGTATCCCACCTCGTGCATCAGCCGCGCCGCCGTGCCACCGACGTTGCCCGAGCCCTGGATCACAACGCGGGTGTCCGGGATGTTCAACCCGAATTTCTTCGCTGCCTCGTTGCAGACGATGAGCAGGCCGCGGCCCGTCGCGTCGCGGCGCCCTCGCGACCCCCCAATGTCAATCGGCTTGCCGGTGACGACAGCCGTGACCGTATGGCGAGCGTGCATGGAATAGGTATCCATCATCCACGCCATGACCTGCTCGTTCGTGTTCATGTCCGGCGCCGGTACATCGCGCTCCGGTCCGATGAAATCGATGAGCTCGGCCGTGAATCGCCGTGTAAGTCTCTCGAGCTCCCCGGGCGACATCTGGTGCGGATCACAGATGATCCCGCCCTTGGCTCCGCCAAATGGGACGTTGACCACTGCGCACTTCCAGGTCATCCAGGCAGCAAGGGCCCGGACTTCGTCGAGGTTGACGTCCGGTGAATACCGGATGCCACCCTTGGCGGGTCCCCTCGCGAAGCTGTGCTGCACCCGATATCCAACGAAGACCTCGATGTGTCCGTCGTCCATGAAGACGGGGACATAGGTTGTGATCTCCCGGTTCGGCCACCGCATGATCGTGTACAGATTGGGGTCGAGGTCGAGCAGCCGCGCGGCCTCGTCAAATCGCGACATCATGGATTCAAAGGGGTTGTCCTCTTTGATGTCGCGGGCGTCGTCGACATACGGACTTGGCGCCATCGATTCGTGTTCTCCTGCGAGGCAGTGGTAGCGGGGTATCCCCCGTGGAAGGGCGGCATTATATACACACGATCGTCAGGTGTCAGGGAAATGCTCTCGACGCGCCGCGATTCGGTGGACTGACTCTCGAAGCCAGGTTCTATTCGCGGCTCCGGTATCCCTTCGGGTCGACAACTACCCCGGCGAATCCGGTCGCAAGGACTGCCTCCGTAATGCATCGGACGGTATCCGGGTCTTCGGCCCTCGACAGCTCGTCCGCCGCGAGCTCGATTCGGGCGACGTCTTCGTGATGACGGACCCGTACTTGACGGAACCCGAGCCGGCGCAGCGCCGCCTCGGCGCGTTCGACGCGGTCGAGTCGCGCGATCGTGACCGGCGTGCCGTGAGGGATGCGCGATGCGAGACACGCCGACGCCGGCGCATCCCATACCGGCACGTCGAGGACACGGGCCAGCGCACGAACGTCGCGCTTGCCGAACCCACACTCGATCAGTGGACTCCGCACGCCGTGCTCGGTCGCCGCGACTCTGCCGGGCCGGTGATCCGAGAGGTCGTCAACGTTCGTGCCGTCAACGACCGAATCGTAGCCGCGCTCCAGGGCGAGCGCCGAGAGTCGAGAGTAGAGCTCGTCCTTGCAGAAGTAGCAGCGGTTCTGTGCATTCTCGACGTAACGCGGATTCTCGATTTCACGCGTATCGATCCAGCTGTGGGCGAGCCCGAATCGCTCGACCACGGCATCGACCATGCCGCGCTGGAATTCAGGATAACTCGGGCTCACCCCGGTCACTGCAAGCGAGCGCGGTCCAAGCGTTCTGGCCGCAACAACTGCGACGAGTGCGCTGTCCACTCCTCCCGAAAGCGCGACCACGACCGAACGCATTCCGACGAACGACTTCTCAAGCCGGAGAGCCAGCTCGCCCGTACGTGCAACGTCCACATCCGGGACCGAGTCGGCGTTGTGCAGGATGCTCATCTCGAGCTGAGAATAGCGAACTTCCGGTCGAACTTCAGCATCCGCTCCGTGTGGTAGCATGACGCCGTTTCCGGGAGTCCTTCGTTACATGGGCCGAAATCGCTCGTTTGTCGTCCTCGTCCTTCTCGCGTCGAGCGTTCTCGTGTCCGTTTACGCGACGACTGTTCGGGCGTCGCAGGCCCAGAAGCCGCCCGCCCCGCAGATCGACACCCGCGGCCTCGATGCCTTCGAGGAAGGTCAGCGTGCGCACCAGCAAGGTCGGCTGGCCGAAGCGATTGCTCTCTACGACAAGGCCATCGAGCTCGATACGGAACTGTGGGGCGCGCACTATCAGAAAGGCGTTGCGCTGCTCCAGCTTGGCAAGCCGATCGATGCTGAAAAGTCGCTGCGGCGCGCCGTTGAAATCGAACAGGAGTTCGCTGCAGCGCACGCCGCACTTGCCGATGCCCTTCTCGCGCTCGACCGCGCGGCGGAGGCCATTGCCGAGTATCGCAGGGCGTTCGAGATTGATGCAGAACTCGTGCAAGCACGCGCCAATTTTGCCGTTGCACTCTGGAGAACCGGTTCGTTCGCGGAGGCCGACCGGGAATTGAGCATGATCGAGCGCCAGAACGCCGCCACGGCGGACACCCATACTCTTCACGCAGAGGTGTATCTGAAGCTCAACCGGCCGACGGATGCGGCGCGGTCCTTCGACCTCGCAATAACAGCCGATTCTCGACACGTCGACGCGCTGGCCGGACGGGCTCGAATCCGCCAGGCTGCCGGCGACCTCACTGGCGCGATCGCGGATCTCACGATGGCCAATTCGATTCGGCCTTCCGCCGAGTTCACTTCCGCGCTCGCGGACCTCGCCGCCAAGGCCAACGATCCGGAACGCGTGATAGCTGCATTGCGCGAACGCGTCCGCAGCGAGCCCTCGAATCGGCGCTATCTGAGGGACCTGGCCGAAGCGCTTGCGCGTGCGGGCAAACCCGACGAGGCCAGGACGCAGGCCGATGCCATCATCGCGCTCGCGCCGAACGATCCCACGTCGCACGAGGCTGCAGGCGATGTGTTCGCCGAGACCAGTCCCCTCGACGCTGCTCGATACTACGTGTGGGCCGCGAGACTCGCTCCCGACAATATCGACGTGCGCGTCAAGCTCGGAACGGCGCTGGTTCGAGCGAAGAAATACGCGGAATCGGTTGAACACCTCGGACTCGTCGTGGCGCGACAGCCTGACAGGCGTGAGGGTCACGCCGGACTCGCCGCGGCATTCTATGCAGAATCGAAATACGCAGATGCGGCTCGGGAATTCGCGTGGCTCGCCGAGCGGGAGCCGAGTGCTTCGTACGTGCAGTTCTACCTTGGTGCGAGCCTCGACCGGACCGGAGACTGCCGTGCTGCGCTCTCGGCGTTCGAGAGATTCCTGAGTATTGCGGATCCATCGGCGGATCGGTCACGCATCGACGAGGTCAACCTGAGGCTTCCGGGACTGAAGCGCCAGGTCGAACGTGGTTGCGCGAAGGACGGCAAGCGCGCGACAGGAGACGGACTGTGAGGCCAATCGAATCTCTCCGGTCAGGTCGTCAGTCGTGCAGGACGCGATCCGCATTGTCGATTGCGATCGGCCTGGCATCGGCGCTCTGCTGCAGCACGATAGCGATTGCCCGGCAGGGTCCACCTGACGTGCCCGTGCCTCCCCAGCCATCGGAGACCTTCGTGAAGATGACGGAGGCCGAGCTGCTGGCCAAACTCCCCGAGCGCGAACGCTTGCTCGTTGAAGCCGTTCGCGACCCCCGCGGACGATTCGACAAGCTGCTCGACGTCAGCGACATGAGACTCGCCGCACTCGGAGTCGAGCTGGATCGCGGCTCGGACTCCGTGCGTGACGCGCTCCTGCTCTACGACGCGACTCTTAGAATCGCCGAACGCCGACTTCGCGCACCTGAGACCAAGGCTGCGCCTCGCGACAAGCTCTTCAAGCGATTCGAGCGTCGGCTGGCCAAACAGAAGCTCATCCTTCGGACCATCGTCGACGACCTCAGGCCTGACGATGCACTCACAGGCCAGTCCGTCTGGATCTCGGTCGAGGCGATCCGCATTCGGGCGCTCAACTCGGCGTTGGACGCCGAGGTCCTCGAGTCGCCGAAGGAACCGTAATGCGGATCCGCTGCTTCACTGTCCTGTCGCTCGCGCTTCTCGCCGTAGTTGCGAGCTGCTCACCCGTCGCGACAGCGCAGAGAAAGGGCGAGTACCTGACCGAGGGAGAGATGAATCTCGTCCGCGACATTCGACTGATCGACAATCGGTCACAGGTCTTCCTTAGAATCGCGGACCGTCGGCTCGTGGCTATCGCCGATCCGGCAGGACCGACTGGCGACACCAGATTCATGAAATACGGCCCGTTGCCTACCGGCTCCATCATTGAGCTCCTCGATGACTATCGTCGTGCCGTCGAAGAGTTGATGATCAAGCTCGACGACGAGTTCGAACGGACCGGGATGACGAAGGAGCTGCGGAAGGCTCTCGAATCGTCGTCGAAGGAAATGGATCGCCAGATCGGCGTCCTCGTTACGATGAAGGGTCGTTCGAGCGGTCCCGCGTTCGAGTCCTTCCATCGACGCGCCGTCGAGGCGGCCAACGACCTTCGGGACGGCGCCCGAGCGGCGCTCGAATCAGCCCCTTAGTCGGCCGGCCGTTGAGACAGTGTTCCCGTAAAGACGCGGGTCTCGTATTCGAACAGAACCCGGCCCTCCGTGGCTGATTCGTGGAACAGCCGCTCGAGACGCTCCATCATAGGCCCGTAGTTCGGGTGACCGCGCTCCGGTGCGTACGAAGCCGATTCGAGCCTTCCGATCAGTCCCTCGAGGTCGAATGACTGGTCATTCGCGAAGGTCGAAGTTTCGTAGTGCGCGTGTCCGAAAAGCTCTTCGAGCCTGGCCGAATCGACACCCTCGTGGCTCACGTCCGCGTAGTCCGTGCCGAGTTCGCGCAGAAGTTCCTCGTAGCCGCGCATGAACTCGGATCCGGCGACATTGCGGACGTTCCAGACGAGAGCGACAAATCCGCCCGGTCTGAGCACGCGCAACCACTCTTCGCGCGTTGCCGCCCCGGCGAACCAGTGAAAGGCCTGCGCCGCCGTGACAATGTCGACCGAGGCATCCGGAAGCGTCGTCGCTTCCGCCGATCCATCGACACTTTCGAATCCGGGCTCGCCCGACAGCGAAGTCTCGGCGGCCTCGCGCATCTCGGCGTTCGGTTCGACACCGAAGACACGGAATCCGCGGTCCAGGAGCAGACGCGAGAATATGCCAGTGCCGCTGCCCACATCCGCGACCACGCTTCCGTCCGCCCCTCCACTCCTTGACACGATCGTGTCGATGGCTGCCGTCGGATATCCGGGACGGTAACGGACGTAGTTCTCGACACGAGTCGAGAATCGCTCGCGCGGGTCTCGATTTCCGCCCATCACGCCTTACCAGCCCATCCGTTCGCGGAGATCCCGGATCTGCCGACAGTGCGTTGACCCGTGCTTTCCATAAATCTCGACCAGGCGATCGAGGGTCAGGTCGCCGTGCTCCGGATGAAATGCAGTGCGCGAGAACGCGTCGTCCGGCAGCGACCTGAGAAAGTGAGTCCATCGGGAATGCAGACCCGCGAGAATGGAGAGTGAAGGCGCGACAGGCATCGTGGAATCCGAGAGCGCGGCCCAGGCGTCCTGGTCGTACGGCTTGATTGCCGGATGGTCCTCCGTCATAACGAGCCGCATTCGTATGAAGGCATTCATGTGCGAGTCGGCGAGATGGTGGATCACCTGCCGAGGCGACCAGCCTCCCTCGCGATAGGGAGTGTCGAGCGCGGCATCATCGAGTCCGGCGACTGCCGCTTCGGCCTCGGCCGGAAGCCGCTCGATGGCCGCTATCAGATTCGATCGGTCTTCGGACATGGGTTTCTTCTCTCCTCGTGTGCTCTTCACTTTTCTTCCGGAATAGGATTCTCGACGTCGAGGACGACACGCCAGACCCTCTTGCTGTCGGTCTCCCAGATCCGCAGAAACGCGAATTTCGTAACCGATCCGTCGGCGCTGCGTGCCTCTCCCGTGCCGTACACGTAACCCAGATCGGCGGACGACGAAGCTCTGGCCCCGAGAACGTTCCACGTGATCGCGGTACGGTTCGCGTCGAGCACGGCCACGCCGGCGTCGCGTCCCACACCCGGATTCCGCTCGTCACGGTGCACGCGGCCGCTTTCGGCCAGCGTCTCGTGGTAGGCGGCCTTGATACCCTTCGAGGTGGCCGTTGACGAAAACAACGCCTCCGCCTGTTTCAGCTTCTCCTCGCCCACGCGCCGGTCACCTGCTCTCGGCGCCGGAATCTTCTCCATCGCCGGTACGGGCTCGAAACGCGCAACAGGCTGATCCGGCTTCGGCGTGGACGTGCCTACGTCGATCATGACTCGCCACGGTCCTCCGCCCTCTCGCGCCCAGACCGACACGAAATAGCCCCAGTAGACCGGTTCGGTCTTCAGATCGCGAAGCTGCCGGAACTGGGAAGGCCCCGTCGTATATCCGAGGTCGCCGTTGGCTGACGCACTTCCGAACGACGGGTCCCACGTCAACAGTCCCTTCAGCCCCCACTCGGGATGCGCCCTGGCCCACTCGTGGTGGTTGGTGGGTCCGGGTCGAAAGACAATCGCGTCCGAGTGGAAGTTTGCGGCGAACGCCTCGCGGGTGCTTGCCGCCGATGCGTGGGCTGCGAAAGCGCGCTCGGAGTCCACGAGCATCCGCAACGGTCCCTTACCGCTCACCGCCATTCCCGATCCCGTGCCTTCGACAAGTACCGCGAGTGCCGCGAGAACAACGACCAATGCTCGACGCATGCAGGATTCCTCCGTCCAAAGGGTTGCATCGCGGCGATAACGCCGTCAGGTCATCGATCTGACACGAAGATCGAGCGTCAATCATCGAGCGAGAAGAGGTCCTCGAGGTCCGCCCGCGTCAGGGTCTTGCCGAGCGACGACTCGGCGCCAAGCACTCCTGCGACGAGCTCACGCTTGCGCGCCTGCAGTTCAACGAGCTTGTCCTCGACCGTTCCCTTCGCGATAAGCTTGTAGGCGAATACGTTCCGCGTCTGGCCGATGCGATAGGCGCGGTCGGTGGCCTGATCCTCTACTGCCGGGTTCCACCACGGATCGTAGTGGATGACGTAGTCCGCGCCAGTGAGGTTCAACCCGGTCCCTCCCGCCTTCAGGCTGATTAGGAAAAGCGGAACCGTCGGGTCCTCGTTGAATCGCCGCACCCGGTCCGCCCGGTCCTTCGTCGAGCCGTCGAGGTACTCGTATTCGATCTGCTCATCGTCGAGCCACTCGCGCATGATGCCGAGCATCTCGGTGAACTGACTGAAGATGAGCGCGCGGTGTCCTTCCGACACGAGCTCGTGGACCATCTCCTGCAACAGCTCCATCTTTGCCGACACCAGCTTCTCTTCGTCGACGGGCAGCTTCAGGAGTCTCGGGTGGCAACACACCTGCCGCAGCTTCAACAGGGCAGCCAGGATCGAGATGTGACTCTTCTCGATTCCCTTTTCTTCGATCTGATCGAAGAGGGTCTTTCGTGTGAGCGTAAGGACGTCGCGGTAGAGCGCGCGCTGCTCGGGAAGCAGCTCGCAGTGCACGACGGCCTCGATCTTCTCGGGCAGGTCGTCCGCAACCTCGCTCTTCATCCGACGCAGGATGAACGGGAAAACACGGCGCCGCAGCTTCGCCTCGGCCTCACGGTCGCCCCGCATCGCGATGGGCACTTCATAGTGTTGCCGGAATCTCTGGAGCGAGCCGAGAAGACCTGGCGTCAGGAAGTCGAAGATCGACCACAGTTCGGAAAGCCGATTCTCGATCGGAGTGCCAGTCAGCGCGAGCCGATGATCGGCGCGCAGCCGTTTGCTGGCGCGTGCCGTCTGCGATTCCGGGTTCTTGATGTTCTGGGCCTCGTCGAGAATCACGTAGCGAAACTCGATCTCACCGAGCGTCTCTACGTCACGTCTGAGAAGGGCATAGTTCGTTATGACGAGGTCGTGTGCAGCAATCTTCTCGAAACGCTCGAGCCGTCCAGGTCCCGTCAGATCCAGCACCTTGAGCGACGGCGCGAACTTCTGTGCCTCTTCCTGCCAGTTCACGACCACGCTTGCCGGCACGACGACGAGCGTCGGTTTCTTGCCGTCCTGCTTCTTGGTCTTCAGCAGGAGCGCCAGAGCCTGGACGGTCTTGCCCAGCCCCATGTCGTCAGCGAGGACTCCGGAAAGCGAATATCGGTTCAGGAACCAGAGCCAGTCGAGCCCGCGCTGCTGATAGGGCCGGAGTGTCGCCTTGAGTGTCTTCGGGGGCTCGCTGCGTCCGACGCCTTCGAAGCCCTGCAGTTTCTTGATGAACTGCCGGAATCCAGCCGTCGGCTTGAGGCCGTCCTGCTCGCCGAGGCGCTCCGCGAGCTCGTTTGCCTCGAAGAGGTTGACGCGGAACTTCCCGTCGGGATCGGGACGCGCCTGAACCGTGTTGAGCGCCTCGGACAGTTTTACGAGACGATCGCGCGGGATTTCGACGTGAGAGCCATCCGACAGCTGCATGTACCGCTCGCCCGAAACGAGCGCGCGCTGGAGCGTGATGATGTCGAGCACCTGGTCGCCGGCCTTCGCGGTGATGTCGAGCGTGAACCACTCGATACCACTCGTAGCATCGACGTTGATGGACAGGTCGAACTTCTTTCGCGAGACGCGGAAGTCTGCAAGCGACTCCGCTCCGTACACCTTCCACTCCGCCCCGAGGCTCTTGAGGTGCGAGCTGACGAAGTCGAGCGCAGCGTCGCCGAGAGCCACAAGTGTATCGCTCGATGTGTATGTCGGCGAAAAACCGTAGTCGAGCAGTCGTTGTCGTGCCAGCAGTTCAGCTGACGCGTCGCGTTCAACCCAGAGGCGCTCACCCGCGCAGACGTAGCGGCCTTCGGCCGTCACGCGGACGTCCGCGTATTCGAATCCGAGACGGGCTTCGAGCGCGCCGAGCTGGCGGGGAGCAAGCGTCAGCACGACGGTCGGCTGAACCTTCTTCAATTCGACGGACGCTGCTGTCGGAGAGAGGCGGATCTCGATGCCCGGCGCCGGTTCCGGAGTCACGTCGAAGAGAAATCGCGCCGTGTCCTCTCCCACAATCTTCTGCTCCGCGGCAATTCCAAGTTGTGCTGCGAGCGCCGAAGCGCGCGGAGTCACTCTGCAGACCATCGAACCCGCACGCAGCCACGACACGTCTCCAGCGAACAGCCGCACGTCTCCAAGTGCAACCGCGCGTTCCGAATTCGGCAACCGCCACGTCGCCCGGAGAACGAGCCCGCCTTCGGGGGTCGTGTCCGATTCGAGCACAAGTCGTGCAGGCTCCGCGGAGAACACGATTCGCTCTCCGGTCCAGTCGTCGAACACGCCCCCCGACGCACTCAGCAGATGGAGCAGCGTCGCGGCGTCCTCATTCGTAAGACGGAACACCTTCCGTCGTGGGTCTGCAGTTCCGTGCTGAACGACGAATTGAAACAGCAGTTCGTCGGAGCGGCGGAGCCGAACCTCCTCGACCGGGACGGCCTGTACCGGATTCCGGCGCCTGCGTGACCGTCCGGGCCGCGCAACAGCCTGTCCCGCGAGTATCGGCCGGAGGTTCGTCACCGGCTGTGTCGTTCGCGGGTCGACGACCGTCAGCTCGAGACCGTCACTTGCCTGTCGCAGCCTGAATCGGAAACGGCGGGCATCGGCCTCCCCCATCTGCCGGGTGCCGCTTGCACTGATGAGATTGAGAAGTGGAGAGCCAAGGTCAACGGCGGCTCGCCCCACCGAGATGGGCGCGGGGATCGGGGGCACGACCGGTGCGAGCGGATCGCCCGGTGACGGCGGACCGACACGCTCGATCGGGGCGTCTTCCCCGGGCGCGCCCCGCCGTCGACGGCGCGGTCGGCGACGGCGGCGCTTCTGGCTTCGATCGCCAGTCTCGCCATCCGCCTTGACCTCGCCATTCACAGTCGCGGGCACCGCACCATCCGTTGCCTGAGACTCGTCACCGGCTCCGGTCACGACTCGACCATCGGATCTCCCGGATTGACCGTTCCGAGCTGGACGTCCGTTGGCACGTGACTGTGCAGCAGCCTTCTTCGACCCATCCAGACAATAGGACATCGCCACGGCTACGGCGTGCTTGCACCAGGGGCCCATATTGAAGGGGCACGTGCACCGGGCGCCGAGACGCTGAGGTCTCAGATCGATTTCGACCCGGTACGGGTACTGGTCGCTGCCCTTGACACGGCCGCGAACGGATCCGTTGTCTGCGGTGACACTGAGGACGCGGCCCGAGCGAAAGTACTGCTGGCCGCGATCAAAGATGGACTCGCCTGCGAGACTGGCAAGCCGTTCGATCGTCAGATCGGTCATATGGTGATGTTTGTTTGCTGCACGCTGTCGATTTGCTGCCCGACTTCGAAGCGTCGCTGCCAACTGTACTGGCGAAAACCCTTCGGTGTGCGGAACGCAGACTCTGACCTCTGCCGTCTCAATGCTCTCGGGATTCCGACCCGTCAGACCGGCAACCGGGAAGTCCCTTTCACCTCTACGCCCCACGCCCGTCGGCAATCGGGGGAGCGTCTTTTCGAACCGCGCGGACTATACCCCGTTTTGATTTGGCGAAGCAAGACTTCGTAGAATCGTACCGATGAGCGACTCCCCCGTCCGTCGTCGCGTTGCGTCAGTCCTCCTCGCAGGAGGACTCTCTTCCCGCATGCGCGACTTCAAGCAGCTCATGCCATTCCGCGGCCGGACGATAGTCGAGTCCTGCATCGAGACGCTTCTTGCGACGTCTGTCGACGACATCGTGGTAGTCACGGGCCATCGAGCGGACGAGGTCGAGCGCGTCGTTGCCGCGTATCGGGTCCGCATCGTCCGCAATACGGCGTATGCTGACGGCATGGCGACGAGCGTCCTTGCCGGTGTCCGGTCCCTAGATCCCGATGACGCCATCATGATCTGTCTCTGCGATCAGCCACACGTCTCTCGCGAGGTACACGAATCCGTCATTCAGGCATACCGCGAAACCGGCGCCGCGATCGTCGTCCCGACCATCGCCGGTGACACTGGTCATCCGGTCATTTTCGATGCGTCGCTGCGAGACGCAATATTGAAGATGGACGTTTCGGCCGGTCTTCGCTCGGTAACGTATGCGAACAGGGAGCGCGTTCTGCGCGTACCCGTTGATTCGATAGGCGTGCTCGACGATATCGACACACAGGAGGACTACGAACGACTGCGTTAGGTGCGGCAAGTCGTATCGCTTCCAGTCATGAGCTCGCCATTGAAGCCCCAGAAGGTCCTTCCGCGATTCCGCCGAAAGAGCCTTTGGCGTCGGATCGTCACACCGAGAAAGGTGGCTGTCCTTGGTATTTTCGCGGCCATCGGGCTCGGCGTATTCGCGTACTTCTACGTTCAGTACAGCCGCATGCTCGATGCGAAGCTGCGCGGCGACGTCCTCATAAGGACCTCCGGTATCTATGCGCAGCCGCGGACGATCCGGGTCGGTCAGAGTGTGTCGATCGACGAGCTCCGCGCGCACTTCGATGACCTGGGTTATGTCGAGGCGGTGACGACGCCCGATTCGAAGCGCGGACGATATTCGCTCGACGCGCAGGGGCTGACAATCGAGCCCGGGCTCGATGCAGTCGTGGACGGCCAGAAGGTCTACCCAGCGGCAACCATCACTTTTTCGAAGGACGGCGGGTCGATATCACGCATCACCGAGTCCGCATCGAAACGGGCGGTGCAAGCCATATCCATCGAGCCCGAGCTCCTGACCACGGTCTCGAACCAGAATCGCGAGAAGCGGAAGATCGTTGCGTACGATGACCTCCCGAAGCATCTCGTCAATGCCATGGTCGCGATCGAGGATCGGCGGTTCCTGGAGCACCGCGGCGTCGATTACCGGGGACTGGCGCGTGCGGTCTGGGTCAACGTCACGAACGGAGAAATTACGCAGGGGGGTTCCACCCTCACGCAGCAACTCGTCAAGAACCTCTTCCTCACGTCTGAACGAACTTACAAGCGGAAGCTGCAGGAGGCCTTCCTGGCCATCGTTCTCGAAACGCGTCTGTCGAAGGACCAGATTATGCAGCTCTACTGCAACGAGATATTTCTCGGCCAGCAGGGCACGTACTCGATCAACGGAGTCGGCGAAGCCTCGAATGCATACTTCGACAAGGACGTGTCGAAACTCGACCTGCGCGAATGTGCAATGCTCGCCGGTATCGTCCGCGGACCATCTCTCTATTCACCGTATTCGAATCCGGAGAAGGCGCTCGAACGTCGAAACCAGGTCCTCGACGCAATGGTGGAGATGTCCTTCGTGGCCGCGGCAGACGCGGAGGCCGCGAAGAGTCAGGAGCTCGGCGTCGTTGCGCGCCGTGTGGTCGCTAATGCCGACGCGCCGTACTTCGTGGATTATCTGCAGAAGGAGCTGCAGTCCGCCTTTCCCGGCACCGAGTTGTCGAGCCAGTCGCTGCGGATCTACTCGACGATCGACATGGATCTCCAGCACGCCGCGGAGCGGGCCGTACGCGACAATCTCGCAGCCCTCGACAAGATCGTTCCCGACAAGAAGACGAAACTTGCGAATCCGGACCTCACCGTTCAGGCTGCGCTGATCGCGCTGAATCCGAAGACCGGCGAAATCTATGCCATGGTCGGAGGGCGAGATTACGAGGCAAGCCAGCTCAACCGGGCCACCGACGCAAAGCGCCAGCCAGGATCCGTCTTCAAGCCGGTCGTCTACGCCGCGGCCATCGAGTCGGCGTACGGGGCGACGGGCTTGCCACAGCCGATAACCTCGGTAACCCCGTTTCTGGATGCGCCGGAGAAGTTCATCACTCCGCAGGGAGACGTCTACGAACCGGACAATTTCGGTAAGTCCTACACGAAAAAGCCGCTGCCATTGCGAGAAGGACTCGTGAAGTCGCTCAACGTCGTGACGGTCCGTGTAGCCGAACGAATCGGGCTGTATCAGGTGCAACAGGTGGCCACGAAACTTGGCTTGCCGAAGCCGCCTGCCTTCCTCGCCACGGCCCTTGGTACCACCGAAGCCACACCGCTCGAAGTCGCCGAGGCGTACACGGCGTTCGCGGACCTCGGTCAGCGCGCGAAGCCCACCGGACTGGCGCGTGTCACGAACGGCGAAGGCGCGACCATTCGGGCATTGAAGCCCGATCTCGCGCCGGCGATACATCCACAGACGGCGTACATCATCACCGACTTTCTCAAGGACGTCATGAACCGCGGCACGGCTGCGGGGGCGCGAGCCCGGGGTTTTTCAGCTGTTGCCGCGGGAAAGACCGGAACCTCACGCGACGGATGGTTTGCGGGCTACACACCGAATCTCGTGTGTGTCGTATACGTGGGCTTCGACAATGGCGATCAACTCGGACTGGAGGGTTCGAAGTCCGCGTTGCCGATCTGGACGGACTTCATGAAGGCCGCCCTCAAGTTCCGGCCGGATCTTGGCGGTGCGGAGTTCGAAAAACCTGCTGACGGCCTCGTTGAAGTCGATGTCGATCCGGAGTCCAGCGGGATCGCAACACCTCACTGCGTCGCGCACCGAATCGAGCTTTTCATTTCTGGATCGGAACCGAAGGACCCCTGCCCGATCCACGACAGCAGCTTCGAGACGCCGAATCCGAATGACGGGTCAGACCTCGCGACGCCACCGTACAAGCTGCCGCCAGAGTCCGATCGCCCGAAGGGCGGCCAGGACGGTGACAAGAAGGACAAGGACCGCAAAGAGAAGAAGTCGTCCGATCGCCCCCGCCGCGTGAAGTCCGACGAAGACGATGACGACGGATAGGCAGCGGCTGGTCCCCGCTCTCCCCGGTTTTTGAGCCGCGAGCGGTAGCAAGCGTCCCACGGACGGTCGAACGATTCCGAGCTTTCTTACCCGCCCGCCGCGACGCGACGGGCCGGGGCACGGCCCGTGGGACCCTCCCAACCGCCCGCGGCTCGACGAACGGGGACCGAAAAGCAGTCGTCCCACGGACGCTCGAACGATCCGATCAGGATGCCTGCACTTCTGTAGGTCCGTCGTCCCGCGCAACGGTCAATAGCTCGAGCCTGCCGCGGAACCCTTCACTTTCCAGGCGGCGCCACATTGCCAGTGCCGCGCGATAGTTCTCGTGACGCTGCCGTCGCATGCGATTGATTGCGCCTAGTACGCCGGCTCTATCGGATACGGCCGATCCGCGTGCAAGCTCGCGGCGAAATCGATCGAGCGTGATCGGCCGGCGCTTCGGCCGCGGACGCGCCACGCGTCGCTGGACGAAGGTCCTCGCGCTCGACGACAGGACGTCGAGTGATCGCTGGAACTCGGGTATGAGCACGTCGGCATCGTGCAGCTCCCCGAGATAGTCCTGAAGCTCCGACAGTGCGTCGAGGATAGGCGACACGAGTCCCTGTCCGTAACACGGGGCGAAAAACTCCAGGCTGTAGCGGAGGCGCTTCACCGAAATCCGCAGATCGTGCATGCCGTGGGAATCGTGCGGGTCGGCGAGCGCCGGAGCATGCGCATACATCTCCGCAACGCGAACGGCCATCGCCTGCCGCGCGTTCCACGCGAACGTCGCGGCGCAATCGACCGATTCGACCTTCCACATCTTGGCCATGTCGCTACGACTCCTGCCAGACGAATGCCAGAAAGCGATCCTCGTAGCCCTCTTCCTCGAGCCGGGCGAGCAACGTCACGAGCGGCATTCGCGCCAGCTTGCGATCGCGCCGGGCGATGCGAATCAGGTGACGAATCCCGGGACGCTCGGCGGGTGCCGAGTC
>CAZXLQ010000061.1:0-20700 GCA_964641945.1 uncultured Clostridia bacterium | reverse complement strand
GGACCGCTCTCCCCACCGCACGTCCCAGAACCGCGAACGCAGTGAGCGGCCGGCCGTGCATTTCCCGCCTTGTGGTTGTACCGAACAGGCTCAGAACCGGAAGCAGTAGCGGCCGGGTGGTCGTGAAATCGCCGGGTGGCCTGGTACGACGTCAACCCGGTCGCTATCGCTCGCGGTTCTGATGGAACCTACTTCTTGAAGTCGTCCTTGTGGTCGGCCGTGATCTTGTCGACCTTGGCCTTCAGTTCTTCCTTCTGCTTGCGGATGTTATCGAGGGCCGTCTGCTGTTCCTTCAGCTTTGCCGCGAAGTCCTCTTCGGTCTCAATTGACTGGTCGTAGGTGATCCTGACCATCCTGGAAAAGACGCCGACAGACTCGGCTTCCTTGCGAAGCAACTCGCCGCGCAGCGCCAGGTACTGCTTGAACCAATCTTCTACCTTCAACTTGCTCGCGTCTTCGGACTTCTGCGCGGCTTCCTTGAACTTGGTCTCGGCAGTTTCGAGTGGGCCGAGCAGCGCCTTCAGCGGCGCCTCTTGGTTGGCCAGTTCCTCGAATGTATTCTCGGCTGACTGGGCTTCCTTCACGATCGCGTCATACTTGCCCGATGACTCGGACACCAGCTTCTCAGCTTCGGTCTGAATCGCATTCGCCTCGTTGACCAGATTGTTGGCCTTGTCGACTTCTTCGCTGTTTCCGAACGAGAAACTGCAGGCGGAAAGGGATAGAAACAGGCACACGGACGCGAACAGGACGAGCTTGCGCATCGGGGGACTCCTTGGGGTCTGGTGGGTCGGACGTGAACACGCCGGATTTGCCGGTGCAGATTACTACACCGTTCCGCGATATCTACATCATGCCGACACCGGGGCGCCCGAGGCCGCCGGACGTCACTGCGCGTCAAGCGGGCGGCCTCACGAGTGTCCCCGTCGTTACCTGAGGAAGAGCTCCTGCCGTGTACGGCGGTCGATGCGATAGTTCGGGCTCAACGAGTGTTCGGCAAAGGACGCGCGCGCCGCGGGCACATCCAGCCACTCCGCAAGCTTGCCGAGTGCGAAGTCGCGATCCGCGCTCGACAGCTTCTCGATATCGGAGCTGTGGTTGCCGTCCCGGCCCGTGACGAATAGACGATACGAATCGTTCTCCGCGCCCACGGCAAAGGCGTTCGCCGACCAGGGGTCGTTTTCGCCGTATATGAAGAGCACGCGCTGTGCCTCCTCGAGCACGAATCGTTCGATCATCGGCATCACGTCGGGATCGAAGGGTTTCTCGACTCCGAGCGGCGGCAGTATTACGGGGCCGTCCTGCCCCGGATAACGGAGCAGATCTTCGAGACCTGCCTCACCAACCGCCGGCCCGCCAAGCTCCGTGGCCGACTGGTAGTAATAGGCTTCGAAATACGTCAGCCCGTCGTCGCTGTAGCTGTTCACGAATACGACACGGTCCAGGAAGTTGTAGATCTGCCGCGCCGACGCGTCGGCCCCCGGAATCTCGCTGCACAGGTCGGCGTTTTCGTACTGCCAGAAAATGAACGGCATCTCCAGAATGGCGAACTCGAGCGCGCGGTCCTTGCCGAGAATGTCGAAGGAAAGCTCGTCCATGAACCGCACGAGCTTCTCGCGCTTCTTGAGGGCCCGTCGCTGGAACTTGATGAGCCGGTTCCGGCACTTCGTCGAGCCGAGGCTCGCGACGAACGCGACGTAGCGCGGATCCTGCGTGCCGTGGCTGCTTGAGACGACGTAGGCGACGGTGGCATCCACGTCATCGGGGTAGTAGAAGCGGTGGTACACGCTCGCCATGCCGCCCTTACTCACGCCGCTCGACACCCACTTCGCCGTGTAGAGCTGCCGGAATGCCGTGACGATCGCGTGATGATCCGCCGCGGCCTGGGCGATGTTAAGGAACGGCCAG
Organism: uncultured Clostridia bacterium; assembly: GCA_964641945.1. GTDB lineage: Bacteria > Acidobacteriota > Blastocatellia > UBA7656 > JADIYM01 > JADIYM01. Next base: position 18,792 of record CAZXLQ010000061.1, on the reverse strand, counting down.
CCGACCGGATCCGGTCGCGAGGGCAGGAAGTACCGGTGCTCGACGTGGATCTGATTGGCCTGGAGCAGTGCCGTGAGCTCGAATTGCACCGAGCTCGGGATGACATAGTAGCCGTTGATCTCGAGTACCGTCGGCGCGCTTACGTCGCGGTGGAGAATCGTGACGCGCTGGTTGAACTTCGGACCGACGGGAATGTTGTGGTCGACGGGCTGCTCGAATTCGAGCTGGAAGAACCTGGTCCCCGGTATGTTCGAGTTCTCCTCGACGACCGAGACGACGCCCGCCGTGTCGCGGATCCGATCAAGGATGTCCGTGCCGCCAGCCTTCACTCGAGCTATCGGCATCGCGACGAACCCGAACGCGGCGATGACGATCACTGCGACGAAACGAAGAGCCGTGCGATTACCCATTACCCACCTCCGACCGTGACGTGTACAACGCAATGCTACACCGCGGCGCACGCGTCGAGGCGAGTTGCGGGCGCTACAGAAATCGTGTGTCACGCCCACGAACGGCTCTGTAGCTCGGGCATCAGAACCGCGCGCGGTAGCGCGCGGCCCGCGGCCGCACACCTGAAACAACACCCCATGGGGGCGATAGGCATCGGCGACGCGTCTCGGACGTCTGTCCGCAGGCCGCTCGCTACCGCTCGCGGTTCCGATTCCGGCGCACTACCTCCTCGTGACGGGCACCGTCGTCGTCCCTCCGTTGTCCGCCCGTAACGTGACCACGACCGTCTGGCCGGCGCGGGCGTACTCATCAAGCGTCTGGCCCGTCAATAACCGCCCTTTCTGATTCACCTTCGTCGCCTTGACCTTCGGGGCGGTCGAGAACGGAATGCCGTCCACGAAGACCTGCATCGGCGCCGCAAATCCCGAGCCCTTCACCGTGATCTTCTTTGCCGTTGCGACGACCGAGGTCACCGCGGGACCGGCGACCTCGCCAGCACCGTCCTCGTTCGTCGGCGGGCTCTCGCCGGATGGATACCCCGCAGTGACGACGAAGAAGGACCCGCCCGGCGCGACCGGTGCGGTGGCGGTCGTCTGATTGCCCGGAACCGACGTGAAGAACGTGGCCTGGCTCGCCGCGACGCCGGGGATGTTCGACGTGTAGATGTTGTAGTAAAGCGGCGGATCGGCGCGACGTCGCGCGCTTGCGAGGCGCGGCGGCGTGATTCGCGTCGACGGACCCGTGAATACGGTTGCCTGCGGAACGATCAGCGCTTCCAGGTTGCGCGGCGGCGGCTCGAGCTCCGGAGATTCCAGGTCTGGCGCCTCCCAAGTGATCATCGCCATTCCCGCGCTACGGACCGTCGTCTGGACCGTCGCGGAATCGTTTTCGTCGTTCGGATCGATCGTCGACGCAACGACGAACGCGTGGTTCACGATCGAACCGCCGCCGGACGTCACCGTCATCGAAAACGTCAATGTCGCCGTGGCGCCCGATGCAAGCGTCCCGAGCTTCGCGACTGCCGCGCCGGAATCGAAGACAGACGGCGTCACGAGCGAGCCTTGCGAGGTCGTGGCGCTCACGAAATAAGCGCCGCTGGGCAGCGAGTCGACGAGTGTGACGTTCGTCGCCGGATTCGGCCCGCCGTTCGTCACGCGAACCGTGTACGTTATCGAATCGCCGGCCTCGACGCTGGTGGCGCTTCCCGATGTGGTGACCGACAGATCCGCGGGCGTGGGTGCGCCCCCGACCGTGGTCGTTGCCGTGGCGTCGTTGTCGGTCGAGTCCGGATCGCGCGTCGAGTTCGTCACGCTGGCCGATGCGCTGATGCTTGGCGGAGGAACCGCTCCGCCCGGCAGGGCCACCACAATGACGAACGGCTCGCTGCGCCCGTCCGGAAAGGATCGAAGGTCCCACGTGATGGGACCGCTCGTGCCGGAGTCGGGCGCGGTCGTCGGTGACGGGATGGCGAACAGGTAAACCGTTCCAGTCGGCGCTTCGGCCGTTAGCAGCGCGTCGGTTGCGTCCGACGGGCCGGCGTTCGACACGACGATCGAATAGACGAGTTGGCCATCAGGCTGCAGTGGATCGGGATCGCCATCGATGGTGACCGAGAGGTCCGCGGTCGCGTCGGCGCCATTCAGCGTGGTGATGGCTGTCGTAGTGTTGTTGGCGGCGGCGGGGTCCATGGCGCTCGCGACCGTCGCCGTGTTGACGAGGTCTCCGCTCGCGGCATTGTCGCGCACGCGAACGGTGATGACGAAAGTCGACTCCGCGCCGGCCGGAATCGCGCCAGTCGTTGCAACGACCGAACCGCCGCTGCCGGCGGCCGGCGTCGTGATGGACCATCCAGCCACCGGCGCGACGTCGACGAAGGTAGTCTGCGACGGCAACGGGTCGGTCATCGTGACGCCAGCGGCGGTCCCCGGCCCGTTGTTGTGGACGGTGACGTAGTAGTTGAACGTGCGGCCCGCCGCGACGGCCCCGACGTCAGTTCCGGCCGAAATCGCCAGATCGGCCATCGAGCTGCCGCCGACGGCGAAACACTGCGAGAACTCGGAGGTGTTGTTCCCGGCGTCGGTCGCAGTGGCGGCGACGCCCGTTCCGGCCGCGACCGTCAAGGCAGCGTCGATGTCGGCCCGTCCCGCGCCGTCCGTCGTGACCATGGCGGATCCAAGCCAGGTCTTCCCCTCGCCGAATCCCGACGGCTGATCGCACTCGTCGTTCGAGTAGAAGTCGATCGTGTACGCGGCGTTCGGCTTGCTCTCGAGCGTGCCGCGAATGCGTCCGCCAGACGCGGACGTGATGACCGGATAGTTCTGGAAGCCGTTCGGCCCGTCATCGGCGTCGCTGCTGTCGTTCGGCGCGGGGTCGCCGTCGTAGTCGAAGCTCAGGTTGATTCCGAGACGCTGGTTCGAATGGATCGTGTTGCGAGAGACGAGGTTGCCGCGGGAGATTCCGGGCAACGAAATCTCCTGCAGGATCTGCACGCCGTCGAGGTTGTAGGCGATCGTGTTTCCCGCGTTGGCAGCGGGTCCGCCGATCACGTTGTCGCTCGCGCCGCCACTGACGAACATGCCCGTGCTGCCGTTTCCGAGCTCGGTGACGCCGTCGGCGGCAACTCCGATGAAATTGCCCTGAACGAGGTTTCCGTTGGCGGTCTCATAGGCGATGCCGACGCCGAAACCGGGGTTGAGCGACCCCGAGATGACGTTGCGCGAGCCCGCCGCGAGTCCACCGACGACGTTGCCGGGGGCGGAGCTCAGGTAGATGCCGGTTCCGTTCGGTATTGCCGCCGTCCCGGCCGCGTTCGTGCCGATGTAGTTGCCCGAGATGACGTTCGCGGTCGCGGTTTCGTCGTAGTTGACCGTCACTCCGACGCTCTCGTTGCCCGAGATCACGTTGCGCGCGGCAGTGACCGTCCCGCCAACGACGCTGCCGGCGGAGATCTGGATGCTGACGCCAGTCGTGTTGGGCACGGCAGCGGTCCCGGAGGCGTTGGTCCCGAGATAGTTGCCCTCGATACGGCAATTGCCGCCTGCGAGGATCGCGATGGCGTGTCCGCCGCCGACGTTCGAATCGCTCTCGAGCCCGTTGATGACGAGACCGCTCACGAGACAGTCGGCGGCGATGAGGACGAGTCCGCTCTCGCCCGGCGCGAGGTTCGAGCCGTCGAGCACGACGACGGGCGCGTTCGCAAAGTCGGGCTCTGAGGTCGCATCGATCATCACCGCGCCGCCGTCGGCCGATACGGCCGGCAACGGCGATGCGAGAGCGATCGTGTGCGGACCGGCGCCCTGGATATTGAACAGGATTGCGTCGGCGCCCGGACTGCTGTTCGCCGATTCGATCGCGGCGCGCAGTGATCCGGTGCCCGCGTCGTTCGTCGTCGAGACTGTGAAGGTTGCCCGCGGCGACGAGAGCTTGAGCAACGGCGTGCGCTCGTCGGGACGAAGGATGACGTGATCGTCGACGGCGTCGGCGTTCAGGCGCATGCGAAGGACGGTGGCGTCGGGGCTCGGCGTGGTTTTCGCCGCGTTCGCGGAGGACTTGTGAACCGAGTCCGACGGCTCGACGGCTCGCGGGAGCGCAAGGGCGGCGCCGTGTACGCTCTCGAGCACGAGCGAGCGTACGCCGCCCTTCGAGCTCCCGCCCTCGGGCTCGTCGACCTCGACGAACAGCTCGAGCAGTCCGTCGGCTCGGCCGAGCTCACCTGACGCAAGTGACCGAATCGCGCCCGGAAGCGGAATCGACCGTCCGCGCAAGAAAGCGCCGCGCCCGTTCCCGGTTGCAATCCTCAGTATTTCGGCGCCCCGTGCAGCGTAGGCGACATCGCGGTGTCCGTCATTGTCGAAGTCACCGGCAACCATGAGCTCGGGAGCGTCCGCCGTGCCGCCGAGTTGGACGGCTGGCAAAAATGGCTCGTCCACGGCAGCACCGGCCGCACGCCGCGCGCGCGCTTCGAGCGTGTTCGGATGGATTGCGTCGACGTTCCCACGCAGGAGCGTCAGGCCACCGCCAGAAGCACTCGCATAACCCACGACGACATCCGGCACGCCGTCCTCGTCGAAGTCGTCCGTGCACATCGCAAGTGAGCGTTGCCACGAGTCGTCGGATCGGGCACCAACGCCCGGTCCAACCGCGCACACGACAAGAACACCGGCGACGACGGTCGCGATCCTTCCGAGACTTGGCTTCTGCATGTTGTCCTCGCGGCGACTGGTGCGAGTGAAGGTCCTGGTGTGCACCAGCCGGCCAGCCGACGGGAATCTCGCGCGATTCTCCGCGAAGTCACCGACACTGACAAGTACTCGCACCGTTGCACCAGACTCGCAAAGTACCCGGCACTGGAGCTACCGACCCGTCGGTTGGTTCTGCGGGCCGTCCCCGTTTTTTGAGCCGCGAGCGGTAGCGAGCGTCCCACGGACGGTATAACGGTTCCGATCACTTCTGTCCTTGCACAGCGACGAGTCTGCGATTTCAGGCACTGTCCGTGTGAGGCTCGCGGCACGCGGCCCAAGGAACGCGGACACGGCGAAACCAATTCCGCTTACCGTGCATCCGACGGTCGGGCACGCGACGTAGCCCATGCACAGACCGGCGCCAGACCGTAACTCCACTCTGGTCTCTTGGTGCCGCGAGCGATTTTTACGGCGAGGTTGACCGTGCTGCCCACTTTGTGGGTCACCGCTGCGTAACTCGGGCGAAATCGTTGTCCCCGAGTTCTCCGCAGTACCCTCTCCTCCGCTCCCGGTCTCGCGACCGGCCCCCACCTGCAGGAGAACAGCATATGCCGATCGGTCCCCACCGCCTTGCACAGTCTCGCGACCGCGCCCGTGTCGCCACGATTCTCATCCTCGCCGTCTCGTTCCTCGGCACGGCGGTCACAAGCAACGCCGGCACGCGCCTTCGTCCGCAGCAACCGGAAGTCCCATCGCGCCGGGTTGCGGAACAGCAGAAGTCGGAGGTGTCCGCCCCGCCCCTCGACGGGTCGACACTGCAGTCTTCGCCTTACGTGAAACAGGACGACGGTGACGCGACACCGCTGCTCAAGGGCCGGGAGCTCACCATCGCGCCGCTCGCCGAGCTCGCTCCAGCTTTCGCGGCGGAAGCCGTTCGAGTCGCCGAGATTGCCACGTGGAATCGCGAGCATCCGGAACTGTTGAAGGAAGGATTCACACGCCCCCTGGCCGAATCACGCGCCGTGTCGCTCGACGAATCAACCATCAATGCTGCGAAGATCCGCGAGGACGTGTCGGGCGGCCGTCTCGCCGAGTCCGGCACCGGGTCAGTCGTCTGGACCGCCAGCGTCCGAGTTGGCGAGGCCCACCGGTTCCGATTGCATCTCTCGGGCGTCGAGCTGCCGAAGGGCGCGCGCATCTGGGTCTACGGCGCCGATGGCATCGCGCGCGGACCTGTTGGACGCGAGGGCATTTCGCCGGAGCGTGAGCTCTGGTGCCCGAGCGTCTCCGGCGACACCGTCTGGATCGAAGTGCACGTGCCGGCGAACAAGCTGGCAGCGGGCGAACGCTGTGCGTTTGTCGTCGATTCCGTCGTCGAGATCTTCCGTGTCGACAATACCGGGGCGCCCGTCGCGCCCAAGTCAGGCGCCGGCTCGCAGAACGTAGTGCGCGACGACAGCTGCATCACCGATATCAGCTGCTTTTCGAATTCGACCACCGTCAACAACGCCAGCCGCGCGATCGGCCGAATGGGATTCGTGAGCGGAGGAGAGTCGTACGTGTGCACCGGCGGCCTGATCAACGGCCAGGCAGCGGACGGAACGCCGTATTTCCTGACCGCGAACCATTGCCTCGCGACACAGTCAGAGGTCTCGAGCCTCGAAGTGCTGTTCGACTACCGGACGTCCAGCTGCAACGGGACGGCACCCTCGAATCCGCCGTCGAGTCACGGCGGAACGCTGCTCGCAACGAGTGAAGCGAGCGATTTCACCTTCATTCGGCTTGCGAGCGTCCCGGCGAACCGGTGGTTCATGGGCTGGACGACGTCATCGCCGGGCAGCGCGACCCTCGAGCGCGTCTCGAACCCCTACGGCGACACGCAGGTTTATTCGTCGACGCGCGGCGTGACGCCGGATGGCACGTGCGGCGGGCTGCCGAACTCCAGCTTTCTCTACCAGGACAGGATCCAAGGTGGCGTCGCGGGCGGCAGCTCCGGATCGCCGGTCTGGATGGGAAACACGGTCGTCGTCGGACAGCTTTATGGAGCCTGTGGCGACGACCCGGACAACAACTGCGACTCGCGTCAGAACGTCGTCGACGGCCGCTTTGCAACGACGTTTCCGGCTATCAGCCAGTACCTTCAAGGTGGGGGAGGCGGCACACTCGCCGGTACGCCGACGAGTCTCGTAGCGACGGTCAACGGCTCGAGGGTGGACCTGGACTGGATCGACAACACGACTGTAGACGTCGTCTTCAAGGTCGAGCGCCGGACGTCGGGCGGATCGTTCGAGGTAATAGGAACGACCGCGCTCAACGTCTCGAGCTATTCGGACAATACGGCAGTCCCGGGAGTGTCCTACGTCTATCGCGTGCGAGCGCTGGCGACGCCTGGCGGCCAATACACGGCCTATTCGAACGAGGCCACGGTCGGAACGCAAGCCAACGGACCGTCGGCACCGGCGAATCTGTATGCCTCGAGGATCAAGCGGCGGAAGGTGACGATCGAATGGACCGACACGTCGAACAACGAGTCCAATTTCGAGGTGCTCGAGTTCAACGGATCGTCGTTCGTGTCGCTCGGATACGTGAGCGCCAATTCTGGCGGAGCCCTCATCACCGGACTCTCACGCCAGACGACCTACCGGTTTGCCGTGCGGTCGTGCAACGGCAACGGATGCTCGGCGATGGTGGAAACCACGGTCACGACGCGCTAGCGAAGAGCCGTCCGGCGCGCAGATTATGCCACTGTGAGTAAAGGACAACACCAGTGGGTGGGAGTTCGCAACGCGGCAGATCGACGCATGCAAGTGGGGCTCGAGCGAGCTGCAGTCGGGCCCCCTGACGGCCTACGGGACATCGATGTGAACGAAAATCATACACGGGACCCTCAGGTGCCGGGCAATCGCCCGAGTTCCGCTGCGGAACGCCAGTTGCGTAGGGTTAATAGGGACGGATTCCGTGGCGACGGCTGGTGCCGTCGCCGGAACGTCGGTCCAGCCCCGGTGTCTCAACGTGGCGAGACATCGAGTCGGCAAACGACGCGGAGGAGCAACCCGATGCTGCAAATACCGAACTACTCAGGACAACATCCCGAGCTGACGACTCCCAATCGCCGTGTCGGGCCCGTGCGCTTGTCGAACTCGATTCTCCCTCCGTGGCTCGATGAGCACCTTCCGTGCTGGGCATTCAATCATCATGCATTCGGCCCGCTCTACACCGATCACGAGACTGGGATGACGGGGCGCGATTGTTACCGGTGCGGTCAGTGGTTCGCTGGAACCATTCCCGACGGCCGAAAGTTGATGCTCAGAAAAGCTCCTGCCGAGTCCAGCTCGGCAATGGCAAAGGTGCTCCACTTTTTTGCCGGGCATCACGGGAAGAGGGCATTTCGCTAGGGAACCGGCTTCGAAACGACTGGAGAGTCGGAGCGGGTGCAGATACCGGGACGATTGGGGGTTTATCGTGAACGCGTCTCTTCGGACGCGCGGTCAACGCATCAGTGCCGTGTGCGGCAGAGCACGGGTCACACTATCGAATGGCCCGTCGCAGAGTGGCGGCTGATGCGACCGTGGCCTTCCTGCCGATCAGGCTGACTGCCGCCTCGAGCACGGCATCGCGTCCGGCGCGCACGTCTTCCACAGTCTGTCGAACAACACGATCCGGAACGACTCCTGCACCGACGAATTCGGTCCCGTCGGGGCCCGAGTCCGCCTTGGTGCAGATGCGCGCACCGCCGCCTCCGGGTAGCGGGAACATCAATGGCTGTCCGGTGCTGCCGCCCGTCGGCTCGCCGACGATGAGCCCGCGCTTCATACCCCGAAACGCGACGAGGAAGTCCTCGGCTGCGGAGTAGGTGCGCGCGCTGGCGAGCACGACGACCGGCTTCGTGAAGAGGAGCTTCCCGTTCGGCGCGACCGAGTCCGGTGCGCCTTCGAATCGCCCTTCGCGCCGTCCCCACGCGCGATAGGTGGGACGATACTCGCGCGTGGACCACCGCGATCCGAGGAACTTCGAATCGGTAAGACACGCCAGCACGCGGTAGCCGACGCCGCTGTTGCCTCCACCGTTTTCCCGGACGTCGAAAACGATGGCGTCTGCCATGGCGATCTCCGGAAACGCCGCTTCGAACATCTCCGCCGTCCGGTTCTCGTTGAACGTGTTGAGGGCGACGTACGCGATGTTCCCGGGCAGCATTCGAAACGTCATCGGCTCGCCGCGAAAGGCGTCCCAGTACTCGCGACTGGCCCGCCGCGCGACGGTTCGCCGAAGCGTCGCGCCGGAAGCTTTGCGCAGCGTCAGCTCGACCTGTTTGGACTTCGCTCCTTCGAGCAGCGCCCAGCCGTAGGCGCGCGCCTCGAGGTCCTGTGGCGTCGACGCCGCCTGATAAGGCGCGACGCGACGCTCGACGTAGTCCGTCACGGGCACGCCATCCACCTCGAGGATTTCGATGCCGGGAACGATGCCGGCATCGCGAGCCACGGGGTCGGCGACGGCCGTGACGATCACACGCTTTTCGACGAGCGAGGTGCGAAGCAGAGGCCGCGCGAGCGCCTCGTCCGCAAGTTCCTTCGGCAGCCAGACGCCGGTGTGGCCGTCGCGGAGCTCGGCGGCAAACGCCTGCAGCACGCGGTAATAGTCGAGCGTCGATGTCGTCGCCCGAACCTTGGCCAGCGTCGCCAGGTAGAGCGCGTCCCAGTCGAGGCCTGAGACCTTGTCGAAGTGGATGAAGTTGAATTTCGCCTCGGACCAGAGCTTCGAGAGGCCCGCGATTTTCTCGTCGTCGGTCAGGTTTGGAGCGAACGGCGTCTGCATAGCCGGACTCGTCCAGAAGTCGCGGACCGCCTTTGCGCGCGAGGCCAAGCGATCGAGCAGCGCCTGCCATCTCGGGTCGGGGTGAAGCGATGTCAGGTCGGAGTCGCCCTTGAACTGATCGACGTCGTCGAGTCCGGCTGCGCCGGCCTGTTCGAGCGCCGCGAAGGCATCGTCCTTCCGTCCGGCGAGCGCGAACCCGCACGCGGCGTTGTAGAGAAGCGCGGCGCGACCGTCCTCGTCGAGTTTCGCCGCTGACGTGAAGAGCTCAGCGCTTCGCAGAAAGTCGTGCCGCCGGTAGGCCTCCGTCGCCTGATTGCGAATGGTCTCGGCATCCTGGGCGAAGGCGATCGCTGGAAGGCAAAGGCCGAGCAGGAGTATGGCGGCGGCCAGGCGATGAATCGAACACATCGGGGCTTCTCCTTCGAGACGAACTGTCAGTTGGACTCTTACGGCCGGTGGGTGTCGGCCGGGTGCAAAAAGTCGCGGAGGACGGTTCGTCTCCCGTCGAAAGAAAACAAAATCACTTTTCTCTTGACAAGAATATTTGTCAATGGCTTCATGCGGTCGTGCTCGACGTGGAAGTCATCGAGAATCCGGCAGCCGCGGCGGCGGCGCTCGACCCGATCCGCAGCCGGCTGCTGTCTGAGCTGTCTGAGCCAGCTTCGGCCGCGATGCTGGCTTCGCGGCTGGGGATCGGGCGCCAGAAGGTCAACTACCACCTGCGCACTCTCGAGTCGCACGGCCTTGTGCGCGTGGCCGACACACGGCTCTGGGGCGGACTGACGGAGCGCCGCATGGTGGCCTCGGCGTCGTCATACGTCGTTTCGCCGAGTGCGCTCGGCGCGGTCTCGGCCGACGTCGCTAAGCGACGCGACCGGCTCTCCGCGAGTTATCTCATCAGCCTTGGAGCACGCGTCGTGCATGAAGTCGGCGACCTCGTCCGGCGCGCTGCCGAAACGGGATTGCGCCTCGCCACGCTCTCGATCGACACCGAGATCCGATTCCGGTCTGCCGCGGACCGCGCCGCGTTCAGTCAGGAACTCACCGAAGCCGTCGCGTCGCTCGTCGCGCGCTACCACGACGATTCGGCGCCGGACGGACGTCCTCACCGGCTCGTCATCCTCGCGCACCCTCTCCCGCAGATACCCGAAACGAAGGAGGCAGTATGACTGTCAAGATTGAAGAATCCGGGCGACGCTCGGTCCAGGTGGAGGTGGAAGTCCCCGGCACGCCCGAGGAGGTCTGGGAAGCGATTGCCAGCGGTCCCGGCGTGTCAGCCTGGTTCGTTCCGACGAGGATCGATGGCCGCGTCGGCGGCACGATAGCGCTCGAGTTCGGACCCGGAATGGAAGCGACTGCGGAGATCCTGGAATGGGATCCGCCGCGTTACCTCTCCGCCGTTGCTCCGCCCCAGGCGCCCGGAGCGCCGCCGTTCGCGACCGAGTGGTTCGTCGAGGCGCGATCGGGCGGCGTTGCGGTCGTCCGAGTCGTCCACAGTCTGTTCGCGGACACCGACGAGTGGGACGGACAGATCACGGGGACCGAATCCGGTTGGCCGGCGTACTTCCGCGTCCTTCGCCTGTACCTCGAGCACTTCTCGGGTAAGGGTTCGGCGTGCACACAGCCGATGGCCATGACGACCGAGTCCGCTGGGAGAGCGTGGGCGAAGGCTACGCAGGCACTTGGGCTCGGGGGCGCCGTGGTCGGCGAGCGCTGCGAGACTTCCGGGAGCGCACCGCGACTCGGCGGCATCGTCGAGTACGCCTCTGACGGTGAAAAGTACGAGCTCGTGATCCGCACCGACGCTCCCGCGCCGGGTGTCGCGCAACTCCTCGCGATGGGTTGCGCGGAAATGGGGCCCGGAATGACGCTTGTCATGATGCGGCTGTTCCTATACGGCGATGGCGCGGATGAAGCGATCGCGGGACCGGCAGGCGAGTGGCAGGCGGCGATCGCCGGGCTCTTCCCGCCGCAGGCGCCGCCTGCTGAGTAACCCAACCTCATGCACAAAGCGCTTCGCGCACTGCACGGGTGGCGTATGTCAGGGGCGACGGGCTACCTTTTGCGACGAGGCATGGGCGGCAGCCGTTTTGCCAGGCGGTCGCGCCCGGCCCGGTCGAGCTTCAGGATCGGGCGCAGATCCGCGGCATCGCCGTCCGGATCGTCCAGGCGCACCGGAACAACCCTCGGCGAGTCCGTCCGACGAGCGAAGTTGACGAACTCGCGGTGGTAACGGTGGGCTCCGTTGGCCGAGTGGTGCGCGTCGTCGCGCAGGCGCGTCATCAGGCGAAGTGCCGCCGATCGGGCAGGAAGCTCGACGCGGCGCGGCTCGCCTCCATCGGCGGCCGGCACCAGCAGATTTGCGACGATGCGAGCCTTCCCTTTCGGCTTGTTCATAGCCACAACGGGAATGGCGCCGAAGCCTGCCGCGCTGAGCGTCCGCGCGACGGCACCGACTTGCACCTTGCCGCCGACAACGAGCAGCAGATCCGGCAGCGGCGTCCCCTGCAACGACATCCGATCGAGCACTGTGCGCTCGAGCGCATCGACCTCGACGCCGCCATCCACGAGCCACGCGGCGTCTTCCGATTCGAGCCGCCGACCGTCGACCGCGACGACGAGTGCCGCGGTCATCGTTTGCCCGGTAAGGTGCGCGACGTCGAACGCTTCGATCCGCCTCGGCGGAAGCGGTAGATCGAGCGCCTCAGCGAGCTCATCGAGCGCCGCGCCCGGTCGGTCGGCACGATCGGCAGCGATCCGCTCGACGAGGAGTTTCCCGGCCTCGCGCTCGGCGAGTCGCAGGCGTGCCGAAAGGCCGTCGCCGTGCTCACGGATTACCTCCACCTCTCGGCCTGCCCGTTCGGAAAGCGCCTTGAGGACGAGCGCGATCCGGCCGGTGACGATCGGCAGTGCAATACGACGTGGAATGTACCGGTCGTAGAGTTGTGCCAGGAGCTGCGTCGTCGTCCACTCTTCCGACTGTCCGAACACTGCATCTGATAACGAATGAACAATCGTTCGCCGGCCTATCACGTGACCACCGTCCGTTGTCATCAACTGAGCTGCCAGGTCGCCGTCATCCGTCTGCTTCACGACGAGCAGGTCGGTGACCGACGAAAGATCCGGACGGACACGCAGCTCGGATGCCAGGTCCGAGAGTGCGCTCCTCAGGTCGCGCCAGCGCGCTGCCGCCTCGAACTCGAAGGCAGCCGCGGCCTCCTCCATCCGCTCGTCTAGAATGCCGGCGAGATCGAATGCGTGACCGGTCAGCAGCAATTGCACGTACTCGACGGCTCGCGCGTAGGTCGCGTCGTCGCAGAGCGCCGCAACACACGGCGCAAGGCACCGATTCAACCCGTGCTCCGAACACGGCGCCGATTCCGATCCGTCCACATCGACCGTGCACGTGCGAAGCCGGAAGAGGCCGCGCGTCAGGTCGATCAGATGGCGAACCGCGGTTTCGGGCAGGAACGGACCGAAGTACCTCGCGCCGTCGTCGCGCACGCGCCTCGTGACCAGGGCGCGCGGGAACCGCTCGCCCGCCGTGATCTTGATGTGCGGATAAGACGGCTCGTCGCCGATGAAGACGTTTCCAGCGGGACGATGCTCGGCGAGCAGCGAGACGAACCGGTCGACGAGTGCAGCCGTTGACGCAAAATCCGCCTCGATTTCGACGCTCGCCGCACGTTCGGCAAGGCGCTGTTCGACTCCGGAAGATGAACCGCCGAACCGCTCGGCATCCGCCTCGAGCGACGCCGAGAGCCAGACGAAGATCACCGCGCCATCGCCGTCGCGAAAGACCGCGAGACCGGGCATGGGGCCGGCGTTCGACAGCTCCCTCGAGGCGGTCACGATTCCCTGCTCCGGGGATTCTCGAGCGCGTCGAGCATCGCGCCGATCGTCGAGAGCGAGTCGGCCTCCCCGGGCCGCTTGTCCTTCCGCCAGCGGACGATTCGCAGGGACCGAACCGCGATGCCGGACTTGTGCCTCGACGACCTCTCGACGCCGTCGAACGCAAGCTCGAAGACGAGCTCGGGCACGACCGATCTTACCGGCCCGAACTGCTCGATGGTGTTCGCGCGGACGAATCGATCGACATCCGCGACCTCCTCCTCCGTCAGGCCGGTGCGAGTCTTCGCAAACGGAACGAGTTCCCCGTCGCGCCACACGGCGAACGTGTAGCTGTTGTAGAGCTCAGCGCCGCTTCCCTGCCTGCGCTCGGCGTAGATCAGAACCGCATCGATCGTCAGTGGTCCGGTCTTCCACTTCCACCAGGAGCCCCGCTGGCGGCCGATCGCATACGGCAACTCGAGCCGTTTCAACATCAGGCCTTCGGCACCGTGCGACCTCGCCTCGGCGCGCCTGGTTGCCACGTCTTCCCACGACGAGGCGTTCACGCACGGTGGTAGCGTCAGGCGACCGCGATCTAGAGCGTCGAGTCGCTCCAGGACTTCGTCCAGCAGGGCTCGACGCGACAGAAGCGCCCGATAGCGAATGTCGCCGTGCTCGTATTCGAGCAGGTCGAACGCGAAGAAGACCACGGGCACCTCGCGCACGAGTTTCGCCGTGACCGTAGATCGACCCGCACGGCGCTTCAGGTCGCCGAAGCCGAGCACCTTGCCGTCCGCCCAGGCGACAATCTCGCCGTCCATCACCACGCCGTCCGGCAGCGATTCGGCTGCGGCTGCGATCTCGGGGAATCGTTCGGTAACGAGCTCGTCGCCGCGCGACCACAGGAACGTCTGATCGTCGCGCCGGATGAGCTGGGCGCGAATGCCATTCCACTGCCACTCGACCAGCCATCGCATCCGGTCACCAAGCGATTCGAGGTCCGATTCGAGCGGCCAGGCGAGTTGGAACGGATATGGGCGACTGACGTCGGTATCGTCGGTGTCGGACTGCAGGAGACTAGAAAGGAACTGCGCCGTCGGCGACCAGTCGCCCATCAATCGGTGTTCAATTACGTCCGGCGTCACCCCAACCACTTCGGCGAGCGCACGCGTGACGAGCTGCCGCGCGACACCGGCGCGAAACGTGCCCGTAAGCAGCTTGTTCCAGACCAAACGCTCGCTCGAGCCGAGCTCGGCCCACGCCGCGGCTATGGCGCGAAACTGTGCCTCGGCGTCGAGTTGGCGAAGCGGGATGAAACGTTCGGTTATCCATTCGGCGAGCCGTCTGTCAGTCGGCTGCTTCGCCGGTGGGAGCATCAGCGCAATCGTCTCGGTCATGTCTCCGACCGCATCGTGCGAAGCGTCGACGAGCCAGTCCCGATAACCCGAGACGCGAGCGGCGTGTGCTCGAAGGATCTGCGCAGTCGTGATGCGCTTCAGCTTGCGGCCGGAGAGAAAGTACACCGCCCACGCGGCATCCTCCGGGCGTGCCTCGAGAAAGTAGTCGCGCATCGCTGCGACCTTCTCCGAGGTGCGGGACCTACGCTCTAGCTCGAGAAAGAGTTGGGTAAAGGCGCGCATCTAGACATTGCGGGTTCGTTATCAGACGGACGTTCGAGATAGAGAGCTTCGCACACAGAGGCGAAGAGGCACGGAGGCGCGGAGTTTGAAAACGTCATTCATCGATGTGTTCAGCCTGGATGAATCGCGTCGGCGGTGGCAGTCTCGGTGCGGGACGACGGCTCGAGCGTGCGGGCATCCTTTCCCTGCTCCCGGAGCCAACGCACGAGCACATCCGACGAGCCGTGCGTCACCCAGACGGTCTCGGCCCCGGTCGCCGCGATGGCCGCGAGCAACTCGTCCCAGTCCGCGTGATCCGAGATCGGAAATCCGCGATCGAACGACTGGCGGCGCCTGGCGCTCCGTATCAGCATCCAGCCCGACATGAAGGCAGTCGAGACCTCTCCGAAACGATCGAGCCACGGAGTGCCGAGCACCGATGGCGTCGCCACGACGAGCGCGCCGGAGAATTCCAGTCGGCCGCCGCCTTCCGCGACCGGCACGGTGCGAGGCATCTCCACGCCGGAATCGCGGTAGTCCCGTACGAGCCTCTCCACCGAGCCGTGCGTCACGATCGGACCGATCGACGCGTCCACGCCGGCCAACACGCGCTGCGCCTTGCCGAGCGCGTAGGCAAGCACCACGCTCGTGCGTCCCGCCTCCCGATTAGCTCGCCACCACGTATTGACGTCGTCGAACACCGCGCGCTGGCTCGGCCAGCGATACACCGGCAACCCGAATGTCGCCTCGGTTATGAAGTGGTCGCAGCACACCGGCTCGAACGGCGCGCACGTCGGGTCCGGAACCGTCTTGTAGTCGCCCGAAGCCACCCAGACTTCGCCGCGATGCTCCACCCGCACCTGTGCGGAACCGAGGATGTGGCCCGCCGGATGCAGCGACACACGCACGCCGTCGAGCGTCACGGTCTTTCCGTAGGCCAGCGTCTCGAGCGGCGCCCTGTCGCCAAGTCTGGAGCGAAAGACCCGGACCCCGTCGAGCGCGACGATCGCACTCCCGTGACCCGGGCGAGCGTGGTCTGAATGTGCGTGGGTAAGGACGGCCCTCGGTACGGGCCGTGACGGATCGATGTAGAAGTCGCCAGCCGCGCAGTACATTCCGCGGTCGGTCAACTCGATGAGAGGCGCGCGTGACACGCGAACAGTGTAAGACAGGACGTGAGAGTTGACTGGATTTCAGGATTTACAGGAGGGCTTCTGACATCCCGGGCTTCAGGCGTTCGGCGAGTGCCGCAGCGTCGATCGCCGGGGAATTCGACACTACCGAAACGATGCGGCGTCCTGCCGTAAACGATGCCCCGCTCGCCGATGCAATGACAGGCAGTCCGTCCCCATCCGACACGAGCACGCCGGCGAGCGCCCCCTCGCGCTCGAGCACGACGTGCACGTATCGCCGCTCGCCATCCGTGCATCGATGCGCGGCGGCGACCGTCGTTCCAACGGTCGTCCGTTCGCGCACAATGGCCTCGACGTGCGCAACCTCCGCGTCGAGTGATCCCCCATTCGACGCCGTCGGCGGCACGCGCCCGGCCATTTCCTCGAGGCACTTCCCGTGATGTCCGGCGTCGGCGGCGAGTCGAATCGCCGCTCGAGCCGCGGGCGCCGACATCGATCCGTTTCCGGAAGTCATCCACACCATCGCGGCCGCACCCGTCACCGCCAGGACGATCCCTGCCGCCATCGCGAGCGACTGCCACATCGCCCGCCGAGGCGGCGGCGTAGCCGCATCATTCAGCCGGATTCGAATGCCAGCGAGAAGTTCGGCCGGCGCATCCGGATCCGCCTCCACAGCTCTTCTCAATGCCATGCGGATTCGCTGTCGATTCCCGACGAAATTAGCGCAGACCGCACACGACGCCACGTGAGCCTCGGTCCCGGCGCTTTCAGCGGAATCGAGCTCTCCGCTCACGAAGCGGTTCAGTTCCTCGGGATTCATCGAGCATGCAAGCGCGACTGGCTGGGGTGGTTTCACGGTACGGCCTCCTCGTAGTACAGGCGCCGGATTCAACACGCGCCCGATACCACTTCATCGCGCCCTGGCGACTCCGTATTCCCGCCCTACCGCATCTTTTTCTACCCTTGTCTCGCCGATGCCGTACGCCGCAGCGAGATCCGTGAGCTCCGTACGCAGCAGAGACCGCCCGCGGCTCAGTCGGGACATCACGGTGCCGATCGGCACGTCCAGCGCATCCGCGGCTTCGCGGTACGAGAGCTCGTGCACGTCAACGAGCAGCACGACCTCGCGGTACGCGTCCGGCAGCTTCTCGAACGCCGCGTTGACGCGCTTCTCGTCGAGGTGCTCGCCAACCAGCGGCTCGTACCCGAGAGTCTCCTCGATCGTCCGCTCGTCGTCGTCGTGAACGAAGCGCAAATTGTATCGCCACGCCTTTCGGCGGCTCTGCCGGATGACGTTGAAGAGGATCTTGTACAACCAGGCGCGGCAGTTGGTGCCCGTTTCGAACCGGTCGAAACACTTCCAGGCCTGCAGGAACGTCTCCTGAACGATGTCGCCCGCATCGGAGCGGTTCCCGAGCACGCGTGACGCCATCCGGTACAGCTCGTTGAAGTGCGGCACGGCCGCGGTCTCGAATTCCTCGAGTCGGGGATCACTAGGCATGGCTTTCCGTCCTTCCGTTGATCGTCGGATCCTCCGTGCGGACGGATCCCTCTCCCGGCGATGGGTCGCCGATTCGTGCGCGCATGCCGTGCGTCCCGGTCGGACGAGGGCCGCGTGCCCGTCCAGTGTCTTCGTGGGATTGGTCGCGCGGGCCGGGCGATCCTTACAGAAAAATCACCGCCGCTCGGCGAGTGCCCGGCGCATCCGCTCCCGAGCATCCTCGGAGAGCGTCGGGCCGGCCAAACGCTCCGGGTTGTCCGCGGCCTCGCGCGCCGCTGAACGCATCAGCGCCAACTGCTTCTCGTAACGCGCGCACCACTCGCAGATCGTAAAGTGCAGCCACTTCTGGATTCGCTCGCGGCGCGACAGCGGACGCTCGTAGGACTCCGAAACCATGCGCGAAATTGCCTCGCACGACGGGAGCTTCCCGGCGAGCCAGTACACGTAGCGCATCTTGAGTCCACCCTGGTCGCTCATCGGTCTTGTGGCCTTCCCTTTGCAGAGACCCAGTTCGTTTCGAGGCACAAACGCAGCTGCGCGCGCGCGCGATGCAGGATGACCCACAGGTTGGTCGCGGTGACGTCGAGAACCTTACAGACTTCGCTCGAGTCGAAGTCGTCGATCTCGCGCATCGTGAACGCGGCGGCCATTCGGGGAGGCAGGCCCGACAGACAGCCCTGGAGAATTTCGCCGAAACGCGCCCGCTCGTATTCGGTCGACGGATCCGAGCCCCAGTCCCGCGGACCATCGTCGTGGAGCCAGTACCTGTTCTCGTCGAACAGCCGCAAGTCGGCGTCGTTCGCCGTCTCGACCTGCGGGCGCTCACGGGCGAGCTTCCGAAAGTGGTCCACGATCTTGTGCTTGAGGATGCCGACCAGCCACGTGCGCTCGCTTGCCTGTCCGGCGAAGCGCTCCACGGACTGGAGCGCCGCGAGAAAGGTCTCCTGAACGATCTCCTCGGCCGCCGAGGCGTCGCGCAGCCGGAGCATGGCGAACCGGAAGAGCACGTCGGCGTGCTCGTCGACCCAGCGACCGGGGTCGAGCCCCGCCGGCTTTGGTTCTCTCGTGCTCTCGCTTGCGGCCATTCCGGAATCCACCAGCAACCGCGCCGAATAATGGACGACTGAGGCGTGCCTCGCAAGTGGTTGATGACAAGCACGTTCCGATCGTCGGCCGCCCACACGCCGTCACAGAGATTGATGAACGCTCCTGCATCGCACGCCTCACGCATCAGTACCGGGCGCGGTAGCGCTCGGGTCGATCCC
>CAZXLQ010000060.1:0-20997 GCA_964641945.1 uncultured Clostridia bacterium | reverse complement strand
CGCCCGGTACTGATGCGTGAGGCGTGCGATGCGAGCATCTCGAGACGGCCCAAGTGGTGGCGTGACCGATCTGATGGACGGGCGGTCCACGCATCAGTACCGGGCGCGGTGGCGCTCGGGTTCGCCTCCAATCAGCCCGCGCGTGGTGTCGTCACGAGCGCTCGGGATCGACCTGAGCGCTACAGCGCCCGGTACTGATTCGTGAGGCGCGCTTTATTCGAGACGAGCCAGCACCTGTCCCGATGTAACGGTGTCGCCGGTAGCCACGCGAATCTCGGCCACGACGCCGTCGCGCGCAGCCTTCACCTCGTTCTGCATCTTCATCGCCTCGACGACGAGCACTCCCTCGCCGCGCTCAACGGTGTCTCCCACCGACGCGAGGATCGCGACGACCTTTCCCGGCATCGGCGCGAGCAGTGTCTGCTGTCCGTCGCCGTCAGCCTCGTCGCCGGGCAATCGATGCTTGCGATCGATGATGCGGATGTCGACTGTCCCGGCAGCAGTCACGATGCGTCTCGTGTCCGTCCCAGGCAACGCGCTCACGTGGAACTCGATCACGCGGTGGCCGACCTTGAACGAGAAGACACCCGGTTCGGGTTGAAGCACCTCGCCTTCAATCCGTCGTCCGTTCACGGAGGCGAGAAACACTCCGCCCTGCTCCTCGAGCTCGAATGTCGTCGTCGACTCGCACAACTGTGCTTCCAGTTTCATGGCTCTCCGTCCTGCCTAGCCTCGCATCGATCGCGCACGTCCGACCCGCTTCCAGTTGCTCTGCGCGTCGTGCGTCGATGCAGCCGCCTTCGGCGCGTTGTCGCGTGAATCCAAAGCCGCCGCCACGAGTGAGAGGTCGAGGACCATCTCTTCGACCGGCTCCTTGCCGAAGCCGGTCATCGTTCGCTCAGCGATCCATCGATCGAGGTACTGCGTGTCGATGTCGCCGGCCAGATAGTTCTCGTCGGCGCAGAGCGCCCGGAAATATGGCAGCGTCGACTTGATCCCTCCGACGGCATACTCGGCGAGGGCGCGACGCAACCGGGCGATCGCCTTGGTGCGAGTCTCGGCCCAGACCGCGAGTTTCGCGAGGAGCGGATCGTAGTGAATCGCGACTTCCCAGCCCTCGTAGACGCCGCTGTCGACGCGGATGCCGGGGCCCGCGGGCTCGCGCAGTCGAGTTATGCGTCCGGATGACGGAATGAACCCGGACTCGGGGTCCTCGGCATAGATCCGGACTTCGATCGCGTGACCTCGCAAACTCACATCGTCCTGCGTGAACCAGAGTGGTTCTCCGGCGGCAATCCGAATCTGGGCGTGAACGAGGTCACGGCCGGTCACCAGCTCCGTGACCGGATGCTCGACCTGCAGGCGCGTGTTCATCTCGAGGAAGTAGAAGTTCCGATCCGCATCGACCAGGAACTCGATCGTCCCGGCGCCTTCGTAGTTCGCGGCCTTCGCGATCTTGACGGCGGCCTCGCCCATCCGCTTTCGCAGCGAGGCATCGTCGAACGGGGCCGGGCACTCCTCGACGATCTTCTGGTGCCGGCGCTGCATCGAGCACTCGCGCTCGCCGAGATACACGCAGTTGCCCTGTCGGTCGGCCAGGAGCTGGATCTCGATGTGGCGCGGTCTCACGATCGCCTTCTCGATGTAGACCGAGGCATCACCGAACGCGGCCGCCGCTTCCGATCCCGCGCGCTCCAGCGCCGATGCGAGCTCGTCGGCCGAATGGACGAGACGCATGCCCTTGCCACCGCCGCCGGCCGAGGCCTTGAGCATCACGGGATAGCCGATTTCTGAGGCGACTCGACGAGCTTCTTCGGGATCCGTCACGGGCTCGACGGTTCCGGGAACGACGGGAGCGCCGGCATCGCGGACGGTGCGCCGCGCCACGGTCTTGGAGCCCATGAGCTCCATTGCTTCGGGTGACGGACCGATGAGCACGAGTCCGGCATCCCGCACGGCCCGAGCGAACGACGCGGACTCGGAAAGGAACCCGTAACCAGGATGAATGGCGTCGGCCCCGCACTCGAGTGCCGCAGCAATGATCCGGTCGCCCCGCAGGTAGCTCTCGCGCGACGGCGCCGGCCCGATCTCGATCGCCTCGTCGGCCACGCGAACGTGAAGGGCCGCGCGGTCGGCTTCCGAATAGACGGCAATCGGCGAGATGCCCATTTCGCGACACCCGCGCGCGATGCGGACGGCAATCTCCCCGCGATTGGCGATCAGGATTTTTCGAAACATGTGATGAGAGCCGACGGGCCGGCCCGGCGCGAGATGAACCTTACCGGATGCGATTGCCGACTGGAACGGTCACCGGGAGTCGCCCGGCCGGGGAGGACTCGACCGTGGCGGCATCGACGATCTGGCCGTCGCGCATCACGATGTCGTCCGGAGTGTTGACGACTCCGTCTGCGCCCGGCGAGCGAAGTTCGAAGTTTGCGTTCAGCGTCGGGACACGATCCCGGGACGCGATGCCGTTCGTGAAGGCCGCGTATGCGATGCGATGGTCCCACGCATCCCGCGACGCGACGGCAGGCAGGCCGTCCTCGAGCCGTGCGAGATCCGAGAGTCTCGACGGATAAGCGCCGAATCGAGCCCGATACGCGATCATGCGTTCCGACACGCGGTACATTTCGGCGCGCGTCGCCGCAGCTTCTCGCTCGCGACCACGCTCGATCGCGCGTGGAATCCCGGCAGCCCACCAGCTTCCGACGCCGACCAGCGCCGTGCAACCAATGGCAAGTCCGGCGCGCGCAATGCGTCCGCCACCGTACCGTCCAGGGTGCGCCCTTCCCGCCCGGAGCGCACTGACGGACGCCAGCACCGCTGCGCCGGCAAGAATCAGGGCCGGTCGATACCAGAACGAAGCCACCGACAGCGCGCCGAGCGCGACCGAGGCCACGGCGCGTCCGACCATCGGCTTGGGTGACGGCGGATCGAGAAGCGGCTCCCCGACGAGCCGGGCACCGCACGCACATCGACCCGCCACGGCATCCATGACGTCGCCGCAGCACGGGCACGCGAACGAATCCTTCGAGGAACGGTTCATCGTGGCACCTCGCATCGCCACCGAGGGATTACGATTGACGGACGGAGCTGCCGAGCATCTCGTCCGCCGCGTCGCGTGCGGCCACTTCGGATGTTGGTGAAACCGACCCGGCGTCGCTCAATCCGTCGGCGCGCAACAGCTCGCCGCGCGTGTGATAGACGCGATGGATCACCGTCCAGTGAGAGAGCACTGCGAGGACCCAAAGCACCGCGCGCATCTTGTAGAACATCAGTTCGGCCACGATCGGAGAGACGCTCGAAACGGCCGAATAGGTTGCCGGGGACACCTCAGTGAGCGATCCGATGATCAGAAGCACCACGCGCTCGGGACGCTCCAGGAATCCGACCTTGCACTCGATGTTCAAGCCCTCGGCACGCGCGCGCGAGTAACTGACCATGACCGAGCCGATCAGCGCGATTCCCGTGAGCGCCACGTAGACCGTCGAATGCGCCGCCGTGTCCCGCGCGTAGAAGATCATGATCCCGACAAAGACGATGAGGTCCGAGTAGCGATCGATCACCGAATCGAAGAATGCTCCGAATCGCGTTGCGCGACCCTGCAACCTGGCAACCCGTCCGTCGAGCATGTCGAAGACGTTCGCGAGGATGAGCACGAGGCCGCCCGCGAAGAAGTGCCCGGTGCCGTAAAGCCACGCGCAGTAGACGTTGATCAGCAGTCCGACGAGCGTCAGGATGTTCGGCGTGATGATCCGGCTACGGGCGATCGCCGAGACGATGACGTTCAGGATCGTGGTGCAGGCAGCACCAATGGCGTTGCTGATGGTCATACGCGCAACTGAGCAGCGATTCCGTTCACCGGCTTCGGATGATAGGAGCCGCCCTCGGGGGCGTCAAGGACGCGGCCCTTCAGGCCAGGGCGTCCTTCTCGATCGCATCGATGTCGTGAATGGTCTTGAGCCCGATAACCTCGAAGCGCCGCACCCCGTTCGGGATCCGGACTTCGACCTCGTCGCCGACGGTCTTGTTGAGCAGGCTCTTCCCGATCGGCGAGCTAGTCGAGATCCGTCCGGCGTCGGCATCGGCATCCTCGCTCATGACGATGCTGTAGGTGACCTCCTCCTCACGATCGAGGTCGTAGAGCTCGACACGAGAGCCGTATCCGACGCGATCGCGGGGAAGCCGATCGACGTCGAGCATCGAGATATCGCCGAGGCGCTTGCGAAGCGAGGCGATCCGCAGCCGCAGGTAGTCCTGCCGGTTGCGCGCCGATTCGTACTCTCCGTTCTCGCGAAGGTCGCCGAGTGCCGCCGCTCGTTGAAGTTCCTTCGGAAGCTCCGTACGAAGTTCATAATCGAGCTGCTTGAGCTCCTCTTCGAGCCGTCGCCTGAGATCGAGCGCCACGTCGTTCCTGCCTCCTGAGAGTGAGCGAGCCTCCGCGCGCCCGGCAGGCGTGCGGAGGCTCGAAAGTCCAGTCCGAACGGTAACACAGCCGGCGAGTCCCGAACAGAGCTATTCACTTTGCCGCCGGGCAGTTGTGGCGTCCCAAGGGACCTCGATGGTCGGCTGAATGCCACGTCGAGCCTGGTACGGGTTGAGCGGGGAGTCGAATGCAGATTCAGTCGTCGACCGGCTCGTTCGACTCCGAAGCCACCAGGCACGACACGTTGCGGGCGTCGTCGCCGTCGTAGTCGATCACGACGCGGACCGCGCGCTCGAGCGCAATTCCGTCCAGCCGATCCGGCCACTCGATCGCCACGACCGCATCCTCGAGCAGGAGGTCGTCGAGTCCGACGAGCCTGGCCGTCGACTCAGGCGTAGCCGCGTCCAGTCGATACAGATCGAGGTGGACGAGCGGCAGCCGTCCGCCGCCATACCGGTTCACGAGGCTGAAGGTCGGACTCGAAACATCGTCGGGATCCGCACCGAGACCTGCCGCCAACCCGCGCACGAAGAGTGTCTTGCCGGCGCCGAGCTCTCCCTCGAGCAGCACCGTTCGCGGCCGGTCGAGCATCTCTCCGAATCGCCTCCCGACGGCTTCGAGCTCCTCGGCCGAGCTCGTTCGAAGGCGGAACGGTCCGATCACGGAAGCTCACCGTCCCCGCCGGCCTCGACGAACGCCCGCCCGATTCGATCCGTGATGTCCGAAGCCAGGAGCGCGCGAATGCCGGTCTCGCCCGCCGCGATGTCTCCGGCCAGGCCGTGGAGGTACACGCCTGCGATCGTTGCTCCGATGACGTCACCCGGGCGCTGACCGACAAGAGCCCCGATCAGCCCCGAGAGCACGTCGCCGCTTCCGCCCGTCGCCATCCCGGCGTTGCCGGTCGGATTGACGAACACCTCGCCCCCGGGCTCGGCGACGACCGACCGCGCCCCCTTGAGCGCGACGATGACACCACATCGCGTTGCGAACGCGCGGGCCGCGCCCACCCGATCTTCCAGTACCGTCGCGGTGTCGGTACCCGCTATCCTCGCCATCTCGGCCGCGTGCGGGGTAACGACGATTGGACGGTCGTGGTCGCCTCGCACGTCATCGGGCCAGGGCGACATCAACGTCAACGCATCGGCATCGAGCAGCACCGCCCGCGTTCGCTCGCGGACGAGCGCGTGCACGACGGCCCTCGTCGACGGGTCGACGCCAAGGCCGGGTCCGATCACCGTGACGTCGCTCGAGGCTTGCCTTTCGAGAAGGCGGGGAATCGCCGACTCGGCGAACGTGCCCGCGTCAGTGGAATCCATTGGCTCGGTCATCGCCTCGACCGTCGCGCGAGCCGCCACGAGCGCTTCGACTGCGGACGGCGTCGCGATGGTTACGAGACCGGCGCCTCCACGAAGCGCCGCTTCTGCTGCCATCGCCGCGGCGCCGGTTTTCCCTGTCGAGCCCGCCACGACGAGCACTCGACCGACGGAGCCCTTGTGCGCATCGGGACGTCGCGTCGACTCGGCGAGCCACTCGGCCACAGCCTCGGGTGTTACAAGAGTTAGCCGCGATCCGGATCCGTCGATGAGCTCTTCCGGCGAACCGATGGCCGCGGTTGCAACGAGGCCGCACGAGAACACCGCGGGAGGCAATACACACGATGGCTTTGGGGCAGTGAACGTGACCGTGAGGTCGGCAATGACGTGTGGGCCGATGGGCTCAGGAGAGTCCGATGCCAGACCAGACGGTATGTCGAGCGATGCGAGCCTGGTGTCGGCCCGGTTGTTCAGGCTCTCGATCGCGTCGGCAAACACACCTTCGGCGGGACGCGTCAGGCCGGTGCCGAAGATCGCGTCGACGTAGAGATCGGGCTCGAGGTCCTCGAACTCGAGCCACACCTCGTTGCGCGTCCCGACCTCCCGCAATCCAATCCCGCAACCAGATTCGGCCATCGCGCGGACGATGCCGAAGTTCGTGCGCGCGTCTCCCTTCGTGTTCTCCACGCTTCCGAGGAGGATGACGTCGACGAGTGCACCTCGCATCCAGAGCTGACGGGCAACGGCAGCGCCGTCGCCGCCGTTGTTGCCGCCTCCACACACGACCTTCACGTAGCGATTCGCCATCTCGCCAAACGTCTGCTCGATCGCCTCCGCGGCGCGGGCAGCGGCATTCTCCATCAGCAGGAGGCTGGGAATCGCGTACCGCTCGGTCGTCAGCCGGTCGACCTCGCGCATTTCGGCGGCCGTGAGTACTTTCATGCGACCATCATACCGCGATGAGAGTGGACAGGATTCTCAGGATTTTCGAAGGATGAACAGGAACTTCGCGAAGGGCAGACAAAATACTCGACTCTCATTCATACATTTCTCCCGTCAATCCTCCGAGAATCCCGAGAATCCTGTCGACTCTCCTGTTCGAAAGCAGAAAAGCCCCTCCGCGTCGGTGTGGGGCCGGGGTTCGCGGAGGGGTTCTCTGGTGCGTCAAGTCGGTCGACGGTGACTAGCCTGAATGGGCCGGAAGCCGAGGCGCCAAGGGAGGCTTCCCGGCACAGGGGCGATTGATACCGGCAGCCAAGGGCCTCTCCCGCTTGCGCGGGTGGGGGCTGAGACTTCCGACCCAACCGGCTCGAAGAACACGAACTGGTCGCATCCTCCGTTCTCGAACGCACGCGTGCGTCGAGGATCCACGATACAGGGCAATCGACAATGGCTTCGGGGGGTGGTCCTGGCGCGGGGGGCGTGACGGCGGGGGGCCGTCACCGGTAGCAACGAAAGCGAGTTGGGGGCGGAAGGATGATTCTTTGGGGCGAATGCGGAATCGGTCCAACCTTTCACTTCGGCATCCCCTGCTATCTTGGTCGAGCCAAGACCTGAGGCATTGCGACCCGGGATCGCTCCCGGTGTGCTCTTGTCGGTGATCATCGTCGCGGTGCGTGCGGCACCGCAGTCGTTCAAAAAACACCGCCCCGGTTTCCCGCGGCGTCCAACTCTTCGCTATCCACCTCATCGGCTCGCATCCTGGGAACTTTAGCCCCAGTTCGAAAATTGCTCCGTCGGGGTAATGGGTCATTTTCGATCTCGCTGCTCCCCTTGCGTCTTCGCGTCTTCCTTAGCGCCTTTGCGAGAAACTGACTCTGAAAAGGACCCATTTGAACGTTGAGTTTCTCGCAAGGACGCTAAGGCGCAGAGCAGCAACAGAAATGTGAATATCCGAGTCTTGTGACGGAAGTCGAACTTACCCACTACCTCCGTCGGCTGTTGTTTGACCGTAACGGTTGCTGCTGGATAGACTTCCGGCGATTCCTCCGCGGTTACTGGCATCCTGTGAATCCCGACTCACCCAAGACGAAAGCGGGCGACGTCCGCCTGCCTGCGCTACCGATAGCCCTCGTGACCGCGCTGCGGCCGAAGCAGTGGCTCAAGAACCTCTTCGTCTTCGCGCCGGCGATATTCGCGAACACGCTCTTCGAAGAGAGAACGATCGAGCGCGCCTCTGCTGCATTCCTTGTGTTCTGTGCCGTCGCCAGCGCGACGTATCTGCTCAACGACGTCCTCGATCGCGAATCCGACCGGCAGCACCCGGTGAAGAAGCTGCGGCCGATCGCGTCGGGTCGGCTGTCGCCGGCAACGGCCATCGCACTGGCGGGAGCCCTCGCGGCAGGAGGAATCGCGGCGTCGTTCGTGTTGGGAAAGCCGTTCGCGGGGTTCGTCGTCGCGTACCTCGTGTCGACGATTGCCTACACTTTCTACTTCAAGCACAGCGTCATTCTCGACGTCATGTTCCTTGCTTCAGGGTTCGTGTTGCGGGTCGCGGCCGGAGCCGCGGCGGCGAATGTGCCGGCATCGGAATGGCTCTTCCTGTGTACGATGCTGCTCGCGCTCTTCCTCGGATTCAGTAAGCGACGTCACGAGTTGACGCTACTCGAGGACGACGCGTCGAACCATCGGCGCGTGCTCGTGCACTACAGTCCCGAGCTGCTGGATCAGATGATCGTCATCGTGGCGACTTCGGCCATCCTCTGCTACATCCTGTACACGGTCTGGCCATCGACTGTGGAGCGCTTCGGCTCGAATCATCTGATCTACACGGTGCCGTTCGTCATCTACGGGATATTTCGCTACTTCTACCTGATCCACCAGCGGCAGTCCGGTGGTGATCCGACGGACGCACTGCTGACCGACTGGCCGTTGCTCGTCAATGTCGTCTTGTGGGCGGCGGTTGCGGTGGCCGTAATCACGTTCAGACTCTAGTCTACGCTCCCGTTTCTTCAGTCCAGGTCGGCCGCTCCGTAGTAGTCCGCATCCAGCGTGGTGGTGGCGACGCCACATTCGTGTGCCGCACGCGCGACCGCGTGGGCGACGTTGCGATGCAGGGTGCGGTCGAGCGGGTCAGGCACCGTGACGTCGTGCCAGGCGCCAAAGTCGGCAATCGCATTTGCGGCGGCGACGAACATCTCGCGTGTAACGCCCGTTGCGCCGGCGTCCAGCGCACCCCGCAGGATCCCCGGGAAAGCCAGCAGGTTGTTCACGGACGCGCCATCGAGGGCGAAGGCCGCTCCCGATGCGAGGGCCACCTCGGGCTCGATTTCGGGATCAGGATTCGACAGGGCAAGGATTATCTGACCGGGGCGCACCTTCTCAGGCTTGATGAGTCCGCGGACTCCGGTCGTCGCGACGACGATGTCGGCACGCCGCATCACGTCATCGAGCGTCGAGCCGACTCCGCCCGCGGCGACGTGTCGCCGAACGGCGTCATCGCTGAGATCCGCTCCAAGCACCGGACGGTCGGACACCTGCATGGCAAAGCGGGCGATCGTCGCTCCAGCGGCGCCCAGACCGATCTGTCCGATGACCGACGAGCGTACGTCGCGACGGGCGCGCTTGCACGCCGTCAGTATCGCAGCGAGAGTCACGGTCGCGGTCCCGTGCTGGTCGTCGTGGAAGATCGGCATCCTGAGCGCCGCCACGAGTCGCGACTCGACCTCGAAGCACGCCGGGGCCGCGATGTCCTCCAGTTGGATCGCCCCAAAGCCGGGTGCGATTGCGCACACGGTCCGGACGATCTCATCGGGATCCGTCGTGTCTAGCAGGATCGGAACGCCGCTGAGCCCGACGAGCTGCTCGAGCAGCATGGCCTTGCCCTCCATCACCGGCATGCCGGCGACCGCACCGATGTTGCCGAGCCCGAGGATCGCCGTTCCATCGGTCACGATCGCAACCGTCCGCGGAATCGACGTGTAGACCTTTGCTTTCGACGAGTCGGCGGCGATCAACCGGCAGATCTCCGCAACACCGGGAGTGTAGACCCGGCGAAGGTCGGCAAGTGACGTCACGGGAAATCGGCTCACCATGTGGATCTTGCCGCCAACGTGCTTGCGCCTGACCTCGTCGATGACCTCCATGACCGCTGCGTCGGTCGACTCGGCGATGACTGCGAGCACCCTGTCCAGGTGGTCGAGGTCGCTGACGAGCACTTCTATGTCGCGAATCGTGTGGACGGTGCCGAGCCGCTGCGTTCGGATCTCACCGATGAGGGCTCCCGCGCTTCCGATTGCGGTGGCCAACAGGCCGAAGCTGCCAGGGCGACGTCTGATTCTGCAGCGGAGCGTTCGTACCAGCGGATTCACGAACATGGTCCGAGACGATAGCACAGGGACTTTGCTCGAGCTCGAGACCCCCGTGGTCGACCCGGATTGCCTTGTCGCTCCCGAATCAGCCGAGTACCATTCGCGCGTGCGGCCCCCGCACACCCTGCCGTGAAACCGAACTACTCCACGCACTGACCGATGTCACGGACGACCAAGCGTGACCT
Source organism: uncultured Clostridia bacterium (assembly GCA_964641945.1). Classification (GTDB taxonomy): domain Bacteria; phylum Acidobacteriota; class Blastocatellia; order UBA7656; family JADIYM01; genus JADIYM01. The sequence continues at coordinate 10,763 of CAZXLQ010000060.1, read as the reverse complement.
TGTCGGACGACTCATAGGCGAGGGTCTGTCAAGGCAACAGGCGACGCGTGTCGTCAATTCCGTGCTTTCCGGAATTGGCGAAGGACTCGCGAAGGGCGAAGCCGTGACCCTGCGCGGATTCGGCAGTTTTTCAACGAGGACGCGCCCTTTCCACTGGCGTCAGATTCCACCATCAGGCGAGATCGTGAAGATACCGGAGCAGCGAATCGTTCGCTTCCGGCCGGGTGCGGAGCTCACGCGGGCCGCCGATCTTTCTCCGGACGACCCGTACTTCGACGCGCTCGTCGCGAAGCGGCGCAAGAATTCGCGGCAGCTACTCTCGCAACCCGAGAACAATCCGCTCGTCCACGACGCCCAGTTCGATCTCGGCATCGCCTATCGTGAGATGGGACTCCCGAAGGAGGCCCTCGAGAAGTTCACGACTGCGCTGTCGCTGATCGACGAGCGGGAACGCGGCGCACGGTATGTTCGCTGCTGTTACATGATCGGGCTCTGCAACATGGACCTCGGCGATTTCGACGTCGCTTACGGTTGGTTCCAGTCAGGTGTCGCCGCACCGCGCCGCCCGTTGCGCGAGCGTATCGAATTGCACTACCAGCTCGGACTCCTCTACGAAATGGAAGGCCGGGTCAACGAAGCGCTTGCCGAATTGCGACAGGTACAGGTCGTCAACCCCAAGTTCCGCGACGTGGCCGGCCACATCCGGTCGCTCAAGGCTCTGCGGGTCGCCCAATCGGTTCACCAATGATTCTCGGGCTGACGTCTGTATGAGTATCGCGGGAATAGTGGACCGAGCGGATCGTCGTGCACTGACAGGTTGTTCGGATTCGGTTGCTCAGCTCGATCCTTTGAATCCGCGTTGCACTTTCCTTCGTCATCCCCAATCGTCGACCCCTTCCGTATTCCATCTCTGGCTCGTCATTTGTTGCGACTATTCGGGGTTGGGGCGTAGTATGCTCCACTTCGCAGGCGACCTTGCGAGTCGATCGACCGCGACTACTTCAGGTACATAGGTTCATGGCCGTAAGACTTTTTGTCGGAAATCTTCCGTACAGTGCGACGGAAGCGGAGCTTCGGGAACATTTTGGCGCTGCGGGAGCCGTCTCGGGAGTCTGGCTGCCGCTCGATCGGGAAACCGGCAAGCCGAGAGGGTTTGCGTTCGTTGAATACGAAGATCGCGCTGTCGCCGAAGAGGCGGTCCGAAAGTTCAACAATCAGCCATTTGGCGGCAGGCCCATTTCGGTGAATGAGGCGCGGCCTCCCGAACGGAGCGGTGCGCCACCGCCACGACGTCCGGCGAGCCCTGGCGGGTACTCGGGCGATCGACCGTCCGGCCCCCGTGAGGGAGGCTACGGACCGCGACCGATGGGAGGCCCTCCCGGGGGCGGTGGGTTCGATACGCCGCCGGAACCCGGGGCGGAGCGCGGGCGTGATCGAGCACGTTCGTTCGGACCCGATGCCATCCGCAAGAAGGGGCGAAAGGGCGGACGCGACAAGGGTGAGAAAGCCCGTGGTCCCAAGCAGCCGCTGCAGGTGACGTCTACCGGACGCGTCTTCTGGGACGAAGACGAAGATCACAACGACGAGCTCGACGTGCTCGGCGACGGGCTCGATGCCGAGACCGACGACGTGGACGACGATCTTGACGGGGATCTTGACGACGCTGTCGACGGTGGGCCGGATGCCGAAGTCAGCGAGGGCTCGGCCGAGAGCCAGTCATCGCCTGACGCAGAGCCCGATCGAGATTCGTAACTGTTTCGAGCTCCGTTGCCGTTGATTCCGGGATGCTGGACGCAGGACGTCCGGATTCCCGGAATCCGGACAGCCTGATGCCTGCCAGTTTGGGCGATTACTCCTGAATAGCGGGAGTTGCATCGACGAATGGCTTTGGCACGCCAGTTGATTATGTATCCAGTGGCGGGCGCGCTCCTGAAGTGCTTGACCACGCCGCGCTTTGCGGGTGTGCGCCCATGTCTTTCTTTCGAGGGTCGATGTGTACGTCCGGAAGTTCTGAACTGGTTTGGGGCCGCCGGACATTCACGACCGAACTGGTCGGGGTTAACTTGGGGGGCCGCCGGGCCGGTCAAACGGACCGGCGGTATCCCCGACCAGACGACACGGAACAGGGGCCACGACGACCGAAAGGTCATCGTGGCCTCGTCGTATTGGGACCGGACTGCGGCGGTTTGCGCGACACCCGAAACATCGGGACGTACGGCGACCGAGGATCATACCGGGCCGCATTGCCGGAAACCCGCCTCGCAGTTCTCCGTAATACCGTCCCTGAACCTGAAGGCAGGTTCCGTGCCCGAGATCAGGAGACATTCATGACGAAAGCCACGTTGGTCGTCGCGCTCGCTTGCGCGCTCGGCCTCGCCCCCGTTCCCGCCCTCGCACAGGGACCTGCTTCGAAGAGCGCCATACGTCTTCCCGGCCGCGTCAGCGCCGAGCACATCACGTCCCCGCAGCTTCGCGATTACCTCTCGTTTGTCGCCTCGGATGAGATGGAGGGACGTGACACGCCCTCACGCGGCCTCGACACGACGGCGATGTTCCTCGCGACGATGCTCTCGCGATGGGGACTCTCACCGGCCGGCGACAAAGGCACCTTCTTTCAGAAGATCGAGCTGTCGCGCCAGGTCGTCATACCCGATTCAACTTCGCTCACGCTCGCCGGCGTTGCCTACGGCCAGGGAGATGGGTGGATTGCGCGCCCGACGGCCGGTGAGGCCGACGCCGGGCTCGTCTACGTCAGCCACGGTTGGGTGAATCCCTCCAGGAACACAGATCCGTACCGCGGGCTCGACGTGAAGGGCAAGATCGTCGTCGCTCAACTGTCGTTCTTCCCGCCGGGTGGATCTTTCCAGGATCTTCGCAAGGGTTCGGCGTGGGTGCGTCCGGGCACCGCGGCGCGCGAGCGTGGAGCCGTAGCGATCGTCTACGTGCCTTCCAAACGCGGTTATGACTCGTGGGAACGCCTGAAGTCGCTGCTGGGTACCGAGAGCCTCGAGCCGACGAAGCTCGGAACACCTTCCGCGGTCGAGATCCCGGCCGTTGTCGCCGGCATGGCGCTCGCGCAGGCTCTGTTCGCGGGCGAGACGTCCGACGCCGAAGCCATCTGGAAGGGGTTCGACAGCGGCGCTCCCGTTGAAGGATTCGCGTTGTCGGAGACCAGGAAGCTCGCGGTGCGCGTAGCGACGAAGTCCGAGGTTCGCTGGACGCAGAATGTCGTCGCGTCGTGGCCGGGATCCGACCCGGTTCTAAAGAGCGAATACGTCGCGTTCGGAGCTCACTACGATCACGTCGGCGTCAGCGAGACCGCGGCCGAAGGCGATACGATCAGCAATGGCGCCGACGACGACGGGTCGGGGACGGTCGCACTGCTTGCGATGGCCGAGGCGCTTGCAAAGACGGCCCGCCGTCCCAAGCGGTCGATGCTCTTCATCTGGCACTGTGGCGAAGAGAAGGGTTTGTGGGGATCGGAGTACTTCACGGAATTCCCGACGGTTCCGCTCGACCGAGTCGTCGCACAGCTGAACATAGACATGATCGGTCGCAGCAAGGCGCCGGGCGACGAGAATGCGCGCAACGCCGCTCTTTCGGGCCCGCACGAGGTGTACACAATCGGGTCGCGGATGATGAGCGACGAACTGGCGGTGACGAACGAACGGGTGAACGCGGCCTATCTGAACCTGCAGTTCAACTACAAATACGACGACCCGGCGGATCCGCAGCGACTGTTCTACCGCAGCGATCACATCAACTATGCGAAGAAGGGGATTCCGATCATCTTCTTCTTCAGCGGCCTGCACGAGGACTATCACCGCGTGAGCGATCACGTGGAGAAGATCGACTTCGCGAAGCTCGAGAAGGTCGCTCGAACGATCTACGTGCTCGGCTGGCAGATCGCCGAAGCGCCGACCCGTCCCAAGGTCGACCGTCAACTCCCAGCCGACGTAGTCGAGGCTGAGTAAGGAGAGTTGACAGGATTCACGGGATTTCCCGAGGACTAACAGGATCATCGAGGGTTAGGGCAGCGTCTCTCCCAAACCTCCATTTGTCCTGTCAATCCTCGGGAAATCCCGTGAATCCTGTCAACTCTCCCTAAACGTCCAGGTTGCGGACCTCCAGCGCGTTCGTCTCGATGAACTTGCGCCTGGGCTCGACCTTGTCGCCCATCAGGATCGTGAAGATCTCGTCGGTCTCGACGACGTCGTCCACACGCACCTGAAGCAGCACGCGCTTGTCCGGATCCATCGTCGTCTCCCAGAGCTGATCGGGATTCATCTCGCCGAGACCCTTGTAGCGCTGGATGTGTATGTCCTTCTTCGCTGCCGCGAGCACGTGGTCGAGCAGAGCCGTCCGAGACGAGAGCGTAACCGCCGAAGGTCCCTCACCGACCGTGAACGGCGCCGTCTGCAGGTCCGGCATGTCGCGATAGAGCTCCGTAGCCCGCGAGAACTCGACGTGGGTGGCGAGGTCGTAGTCGATCGTCACCCGGCCGTTGCCGCTCGTCCGAAGGACCTCGATCCGCCACCGGTTGTGCTCCTCGTCGAACTCGAGCTGCGCGTCGAGTCCGGCGGCGTTCAGTAGATCGGCGACGCGTCCGAGCGATTCTTCGTTCTGAAACACCTTGAGCAGCTTTCCACCCGAGGTGTAAACGCCGCCCGGTCCGCCAACCGCGGCGATGAGCGCGTCGACGAGTTTGTCATCGTGCAGTCTGCGGACGAGTTTTCCGCGGAACTCGGCGAACTCCTGCAGCTTCTCGAGAGTGCGAGTGAGCTCGCGACCCTCGATCCGCTTTCCGGAGCTGACAACCGTGACGACGACGTCCTCCGTCGCTTTCTTCATGAGGTACCGCGTCATCTCGGCCTCATCCTTGATGTAGCGCTCGGACTTGCCCTTCTTCAGTTTGAAGAGCGGCGGCTGCGCGATGAAGATGTGGCCGCGCTCGATGAGTTCGGGAAACTGCCGATAGAAGAACGTCAGAAGCAGCGTGCGGATGTGGCTGCCGTCCACGTCGGCGTCCGTCATCAGGATGATCCGGTGATACCGGAGCTTGTTGATGTCGAAGTCTTCCTTGCCGATACCGGTGCCCATCGCGGTGATGAGCGCCCGGATTTCGGAGTGCCCGAGCATCTTGTCGTAGCGCGACTTCTCGACGTTGAGGATCTTGCCCTTGAGCGGGAGGATCGCCTGAAAACGGCGATCGCGTCCCTGTTTGGCGCTGCCGCCGGCCGAGTCACCCTCTACGAGGTAGATTTCGGACGCCGCCGGGTCCGTCTCTGAACAGTCTGCGAGTTTTCCAGGCAGGCTGCTCGCGTCGAGTGCGCCCTTGCGGCGCGTCAGGTCTCGCGCCTTGCGCGCCGCCTCGCGCGCACGCGCCGCATCGACGGCCTTCGAGATTACTTTCTTTGCAACAGCCGGGTTCTGTTCGAAGAACTCGCCGATCGCCTCGTTCGTGAAGTTCTCGACGATTCCCTTCACGTCCGAGTTCAACTTCGTCTTGGTCTGCCCTTCGAACTGCGGCTGCGGGACCTTGACCGACACAACCGCGACGAGCCCCTCACGAACATCATCGCCCGAGAGACCGGCGCCGAGCTTCATCGTCTTGAAGAGCCCCGACGACTGGCCGTAGCTGTTGATCGTTCGCGTCAGCGCTGCGCGGAAGCCCGTGAGGTGCGTTCCGCCGTCGATCGTATTGATGTTGTTCGCGAAGGTGTAGACGGTCTCGTTGTAACTGTCGTTGTACTGGACCGCGACCTCGACCGTAATGCTCTCCGAGACGCGTTCGAAGTAGATCGGCGTGGTGTGGATGACGCTCTTGTTCTTGTTGAGGTGCTTGACGAACTCGGCGATACCGCCCTTGTAGAGGAAGACGTGCGACTTCTCGGTCCGCTCGTCCATGATCGTGACCTGGACGCCTTTGTTGAGGAACGACTGCTCGCGCAACCGGCCCGAAAGCGTCTCGAAGCTGAACTCGGTGACGTCGAAGATCTGGTCGTCCGGCTTGAACGTGATCTTGGTTCCCTGCTTCTTTGTGTTGCCCGTCTGCGCGAGCGGCGCAACGGGAATGCCGCGACGATACTCCTGCTCGAAAACGTGGCCTTCCTGCCAGATTTCGAGCCGCAGCCACTCCGAGAGGAAGTTCACTACCGAAACGCCGACGCCGTGCAGTCCGCCCGAGACCTTGTACGCGTTGTCGTCGAATTTTCCGCCCGCGTGCAGGACAGTCAGTGCAACTTCGGCGGCCGACCGCTTTTCCTTCTTGTGCATGCCGGTCGGGATGCCCCGGCCGTTGTCGACGATCGTGATGGAGTTGTCCATGTGGATCGTGACTTCGACCGAGTCGCAGTAACCGGCGAGGGCTTCGTCGATCGAGTTGTCGACGATTTCGTACACGAGGTGGTGAAGTCCCAGCTCGCCCGTCGAACCGATATACATCGCCGGTCGCTTGCGGACCGCTTCGCGCCCCTCGAGCACCTGGATGGAGTCGGCTCCGTAACTGCTGGCCTTCTTCTGGGGGGCTCCCGTCTCACCGTTGCTCATGCGTCTTCAGATCTCCTCGGATTCACCTGTTGCTGCACCGTCCACTGACACGATGTCGACTGCCCTGTCGGCGGGTTCCCGCTCGACGATTCCGGAGCTCACCGCAAAGATCTCGGCACGCGATCGGAACGAATTGGCGATGTCCTGCTTGGAGGTCGAAATGAAGGTCTGGGCCTTCCCCTCCACGTGGCCGAGCAGCCGGTCGATACGGCTTCGGTCGAGTTCGGCGTCGATGTCGTCTATCAGCAAAATCGGGTACTCTTCAAACGCTTCATAGTACACGTCGACTTGCGCTAAATCAAGGATTAATAAGGCACTTCGCTGCTGTCCGGCGCTTCCGAAACGGCCGACTTCACGGCCTTTGACGAGCACTTCGAGGTCATCGCGATGCGGGCCGATGAGGGCGTGGCCGGACGCCGCTTCGGCGTCGAACCTGAGCTCGAGCCGCTCCCGGAAAAGGCTCTCGTAGTCCCCGAGGTCGCCCTTCCCTTCAAACGACGACACGTATCGAACGTCCAGTTGTTCGCCGAAGAGGTTCCGGGCGAGCGCGTTCGACAGTTTTGCGACGTAAGCAACCCGCTCGCGATGAATCTCGGCGCCCAGCTCGACGAGTTGTTCGTTCCACGCTGCGACGGTTGAACGAAGTGTGGAGGCGCGCTTCGGATCGAAATCGTCGGCCTCCGATGCGTCTCGCAGCAGACGGTTCTTCTGCCGCAGGATGCGGTTGTAGTCGGCAATGGTCCGCAGATAGGCGGGGCGCAGTCCGACTACGCCGCGATCGAGGAATCGGCGCCGCTCGGCCGGTTCACCGCGCACGATGCCGAGCTCTTCGAACGAGAAGACGACGGCATCGAGTTGCGAGATGTAGCCGACAGCGGATTCGCGTTTCCCGTTGACGTAGAACTCCTTTCGAGATCCGGCGAGGCGCATCTGCAGGTCCCGGTGAATCCCTCCGCGCTCGATCGCGCCGCGCACGATCGCCTCTGCGGCTCCGAACGCGATCGCGTCACGCAGAGCACTCGTCCGAAACGACTTCGTGTTCGCAAGTGCGTAGATGGCCTCGAGGACGCTCGTCTTGCCCTGGGCGTTGCGTCCCCACAGGATGTTGAGGCCTGTACCGAAGTCGATGCGGGTTGCGAGGTTGCGAAATCCGATCGCCTCGACGGACGTGAGGAGCATAGGGTGCCGATTGTGCCACACGTCGGGAGCGATCCGCCTCCGTGCTCTCCATGCCTCTGGGCTCTCTGTACGCCAACGGCAGTGGCGTTGCCGTACAGAGAGCACGGAGGCACGAAGAGCACAGAGCTACTTCCCCGCGATGGCCCTGCGCAGTGCCCTTACGCCATCCGTCAGCGACGCAGGCCCCGGCTGGAGTATCACCGCCGATTTCACCTCGAAGAGCCGGTTGTCCCGAACTGCGGACACCCGATCCCAGCCGGGCCTGTCTCGCACCACGTCCGGCTGGAATTTCCGGCCGCACCAGGATGCGATGATGACCTCGGGATCGCGGCGGATCACCTCATCAGGGTCGACGATACGTCGCTTCCCGTCGTGAAAGGCCCGGTTCTCGCTGAAGATGTCTTCGCCGCCGGCGATTTCGATCAGCTCGCTGACCCAGCGGATTCCCGAAATCAGCGGGTCGTACCACTCCTCGAAGAACACGCGCGGCCGAACACCGATCTTTCGTGACTCCTCGCGCATCTCGACGAGGCTCTCGCGCAAGGACGAGGCGAGATCCCGTCCGCGCTCCGGCACGCCTGCGAGCGCTCCGACCATCTCGATCATTTCGAGGATACCGGCGACAGAGCGCTGGTTGAAACACACGACCGTCAGACCCCGCCGGATGAGCTCGGCACAGATGTCGGCCTGCAGATCCGAGAACGCAAGTACGAGATCGGGCTCGAGGGCCTCGATCTTGTCGAACTTCGCCGTGATGTAGGCCGAAACCTTCGGCTTCTTTCGCGCCTCGGGCGGACGCACCGTATAACCCGAAATTCCAACCACCCTGTCGCCTTCGCCGAGCAGGTATAGCGTCTCTGTCGTCTCTTCCGTAAGGCAGACGATTCGTTCCGCGCACTTACCGCGGCGAAGGACGTCGTCGACTCCGGATGGGCCATTCACGGCGCGTCGCATCGCGCCAGATCGTACCGCCCGTCGGCTTCGGCGATCCAGTGGGGGCGCCTCACGCGTAGCAGAATTCGCCGCTAAGGTTTCCGCCGAGCGTGCCGATACAGAGGGTGCGACTGAAAGCGGGCAGAGGGGCAGTCTCAGGGGAAGATCGATGCTGGACGTTTACAACAACAAGCGCCGCGAACCGAGGGTGAAGATCCACACGCGCGTCATTGTCGCCGGATGTGATGCAAATGGGGACGATTTTCGCGCCGAGACGATTACCGTCGACGTAAGTCCGCACGGGGCCTCAGTCTGCCTCGAGCAGAACCTCGTCCGTGGCTCGGTCGTCGAGTTTGCGACGCAGGGCTACGCATTTCGGACGCGCGCCGTTGTTCGCGCCATCGATCACGACCGCGAGAGTGGTTCGCACCTTGTCGGGCTCGAATATCTCGATGACGCCGTCAATCCGGTCGTCATCTGGGGATCGGGACAAACCGACCGCCAAAGCCGAGTCGGCTAGATTGCGGCGGGTCCCGGGTTGCGGGTGCTCCCCGTTTTTTGAGCCGCGAGCGGTAGCGAGCGTCCCACGGACGGTCGAACATATCCGATCGCTTCCGTCCGTCCTGATCGACGAGTCGGCGATTTCGGACACTGTCCGTGGGACGCTCGCTACCGCTCGCGGCTCGAAAAACGGGACCGAAAAACGGGAACGGGGACCACGCTGCGGTGCTCCCCGTTACGGATTCATCCGCTGACTTAGTCGAGCGGGAGCGTGAGGCTGAACGTCGCTCCGGGGCCTGGGTTGTTCGTGGCCCATATACGTCCACCGTGCGCTTCGATGATCGACCTGGCGATGGAAAGCCCCATGCCAAGACCGTCGCGCTTGGTGGTGAAATATGGTTGGAATATCCGGTCGAGTGTCGTTCCGTCGATCCCTGTGCCCCGGTCGCGGACCTCGAGACCGGCCGTTCGTTCGTCCGTGACGTGTGTCCGTATCGTCAGACGCCGCTCGCGCGACTCGACTCCGCCCATCGCGTCCATCCCGTTGACGACGAGGTTCAGAACCACCTGCTGGAGCTGAACGCGATCGCCGCGGACCGGCGGGAGATCCCCGGCGAGATCGGGTTCCAGAGTCACGCCCCGGCGCCCCGCTTCCCCGGCGAGGAGTTTGAGGATCTCGGCGACCGTAAGGTTGAGGTCGACGTCGAGCGGCTCTACCGTGCCGGACTTGAGCAGCGTCCACAGACGCCGGATGACTTCACCGGCACGGCGATCGTCGTCGACGATGTCGCGTAGGATCATTCGAACCTCGTCGAGGTTCGGAGGGTCCGCCGCAAGGAAGCGCTCCGCGGCGCACGCATTCATAAGCACCGAAGTCAGCGGCTGATTCAGCTCGTGGACAATGGACGGCGCGAGCTCGCCAATCGTCGCGACGCGCAGAGCGTGGGCAAGTTCCTGCCGGCATCGCTCCGCCTCGAGCTCGGCGCGCCTGCACGCCTGCTGCGCCTGGAGCGCCATACGTTCGTAGTGCTCGACCCTCTCACTGTCCGTCACCGGTTCACGGGACGGGCGAGTTTTGCCCGCGGCCGCCCGGCGAGCCGGAGGCCTCTCGAAAATGGCACCGGGGTTGTTTGAGTCGTGCATCGAGGGGCCTCGCTACTCCCTACTTTTCAAATGGCTGTTCCGAGACGGGGCTGCTCTGGACGCTGACGAGCGAGAGCCCGAGCGAGTAGAGCGTCGTCAGGACGCCGTTCAGGGCCGCCGAGTCGGGCAATTCGCCGCGAAGGACCGTGACGGGAGCGTTCACTTCATCGCGTTCGACCGTGATACGCAGTCCCCGCATGCGCGCGGACCAGTTTTCGTCGAGGCCGCCGCGGGCGCGAATAACGCACGCGACGCCGGACGCATCCCTGGACGCATTGAAGCCGATGTTCATAGGAGCAGCCCTCTCAGTGATGGTGTGTGCGATCTGAGGTGGCCGCAGTATCGGCTGGCGTCGACATCGCCCGGTAGAGGGACATCCCTCGAAAATCCCTCAGTGGACATTGCGCGAAGCGCCTTGGAGTGCGGCGTGCGGGCCCGCCGTGGGGTCGGAAGGGCAA
>CAZXLQ010000059.1:0-21058 GCA_964641945.1 uncultured Clostridia bacterium | reverse complement strand
GCGGCAGATAGACGCCTGCCTGAATCCCGCCTGCAATTTCAATCCCCCCACCCGGGCCCGTCGTGGCCGTCACGTCCCCGCCGCCACCCCGCGCAGCCTCTTCGAGCAGCCGCGGAAACATTACGGAGACGAACTCACCACGAACGCCGAGAAACCGACCGCTCTGGTCGTACCGAAACTCAGCAGCGTAGGGCTTGGAGCGAGAACCGGCGGCGCGCGCAAGCAGTGGTCGTCCAGCGCTGTCGCGGGTGACCGTTACTTGGTTGCCGCCTTCAATCCACGAAACCATCAGCCCAAGCTGGTCCCGGACAATAGCCTGAAAGTCCATAAGTCCTCCACGAGAATACTGTCATCATCGCATCACGACAAAAAGCCCGGCTCGTGGCCGGGCTCTCTGCCGTTTTGTCACAGCCCGTCAGAAACGCTCGGCGAGCGTTTTGACACTCAGGGTCGCAACGTAGTCGGTGCCGGTCACGCCGACGTCTGCATCCAGCTTCGCCAGAAGGGCGTTGTGCTTGGTGATCAGCTCGTCGATCACGTCACCGAGCTGCACGCGCGCGTTGGCCGGCATGGCGCGATTCAGCGCGTCCTTGGGGTCGATGGTGCGGGTTGCGCTCATGGATTACTCCTTCCCGCCTTCGGCGCCGGCATCGCCGGTGCTCTCGGCTTTCTTGGCGGCCTTGGCGACCTTCGCCGGCTCGGCTTCGACCAGCGTGTAGCCGGGGATGCCGTCGAACTGCTTCGCCACGGCGTCCTCGAGAACGTCGGCGGAAATGACGCCTTCCTCGGTGTGCACGAACTTGATGCCGTTGATCTCTTCGCTGGCGTTCGGCAGGTTGCAGATAACCTTCTTGGGCATTGCGATCTCCTACTGATCAAGAGAGCCCCGAAGGGCCCTCCTGTTTCAGTTCATCAGTTGAAGGGCTTCCACGCGGCGCCGCTCGGAACGATGTTCTTGATCCGGACGTGGTGGCGACGCTTGGAGATGCGCAGGTAGCCGAACATCAGCTGAGCCCACGGCACCACCGCCGAGACGGTCGGGTACAGCGGGAACTTCAGCATCGGCAGCAGCTGACGCCACGTGATGGCCTGAGCGCCCGGCGCCATGTTCAGGATGTAGGCGCTGGTCGAACCCGGGATATCGCGGTTCAGGTCGGTGTAGACGGTCGTGGCGCCGGCCTTGGCAACACGAGCCATCTGGCGGAAGTCGGCCGGCGCGTTGGTACCGTTCAGGCGCGAACGGTAGATCACGTAGCCGGTCTCCTGACCGCCGGCAGAGGCGGCGATGGTCAGGGCGACCTTCTTGCCAGCAGCCACGGCGACCTGAGCGGTCACAACGCCGGTCGACTCGCCGGCGGCGTTGATGCCGGTAACGAGGTAGTAGTAGTTGCCGGCGCGGGCCGCGTCGAACATCGAGGACGCATCCGAAACGGTGGCGCCCGGGGTCACCGAGGCGGGCTTCAGGCCGTCCGATGCGGTGGCGAGCGCGGGCGCGGTCACCTGCAGCGGCATCTTCTGGCGCTCGTCGCGGATGAACACGTCGGCCACGGTCTTGATGTTGCCCCACGAGGTGCGGATGCCGACCACCGGCGCGCCGAGCGAGATGCCGCCGTTGGGAACGTCGTTCAGCGGCACGCGGAAGGCCGGATCCAGACCGGTATCGAAGTCAGCCTGCGTGAGCTGCGACTGGAAGATGTGGGTCGGCGTGCCGAAGTTGCCGTAGCCGGCGATGTGGGCCGCAGCGCGGTTCACCAGATCGATCGAGGCCAGCGAGGCGCCCTGCGCGTCGAGCACGTTGTCGCCGGAGACTTGGCCGGTCGCAACGCCGTCGGCGAGCTGCGCGTCGATGCCGTCGAATTCGGTCGGCACCACCGAGCTGTCGCCCTCGAAGGACAGGAACTCGGCGTCGGTCAGGAGCTGAAGCGCGCCGGCTTGAGCTTCGGTCGCCTCGGCGTCGGCGATCGCATTCTGCAGGGTCTGGACGAACGACACCTCGCGGCGGGTCATCAGGTACTTGACCATGCCGACGCGGCGGTTGTACTGGCCCTGAGCAGACTGGATGTTGCCGGTTTCGGTGTTGGTCGAGCCACCCAGACGGCCGCCAACAGACGACTGCTCGGTCCATTCGTCGACGGTGGCGCCGGCGTTGGTCTTGGCCAGCTCGTTGAACAGAGCGAAGTGCTTGTTCTCCTGAATGGTGGCCATCATGGTTTTTTCCAGCGACTGGATGCGCAGGGCACCACCGCCGGTCAGCGTCGAGACGTCGGTGCCGTAACCGGCCTCGAGCGCCTTGCGCAGCTCGGCGACATCGCCGAACGCCATCTCGCCGGACACGACTTGCCCGCCGGCGGCAGCTTGGAACATTTGCGGGTTGAGCATTGCTGTTTTTCCTCTTGAAAATGCCAGCGGGTTTTACTGAATGACGCGATTAACCACGTCCTGCGGAACAGGGAGGCCCTTGTTCAGCGCGGACTCGGCCCGGGCCACGTCAAGCCCGGTCAGGCGTCCGGACGCTTGAGCTGCGAGCGCCTTAGCCATGAATTCGTTTGCGGACAGGCCATCGGCCGCGCCCTGCGATTTCGCCATGGTGGCGCCAGCGACCGGCTTCTCGGAAACCGAAACGACGGTCTTGCGGCCACGGCCCTCGCCGGCGAGCTTCTTCACCTCGTCCTGCAGGCTCTTGATCATGTTGCCCTGCTTGCCGAGCAGATCCACGGCGGTGCCGAGCGCCTTCATGACCGTGCCTTCATTCGATTCGACGCGGGCCATCAGCGACTTGACCAGCTCGGTGCCGTCGATCGCTTCCAGTTCGGTGCCGTCCTCGAGCTTGAGCGCGAAGGACTTGCCCATGGTTTCCTCGTCGTCGCCGTCGCCTTCACCTTCACCTTCGTCGCCGAGGCCTTCGGGGTTGAGGTCGTCGCCGGTCACGTCGTTTTCGCCGTCGCCATCGGCGTCCGGGTTTGCGGCAGCGGCAGCGGCTTGGATCTTGTCGTCATCCGCGCCCTCATCGCCCGGCATGGCCTTCGCCATGGTCTCCAGTTCCTCGAGCAGCTTTTCATACTGGCTCATTTGCTTCTCCTGATATTGCGGTAAATGTCGCGCATGAGGCGCTCCGTAAATCCGGCCGCCTCATCGAGCGACAGACCGAATTCAGTGGCTGCAAACGACATGATGCTATCTGCAGCGGGCGACTTGATTCTGCCGTCACGAATTGCGGCAGCGGTGGATTCGCGCATGCGATCGTAGTCGGCGCCGTGCAGCGATTGAGTGCGGAGCGCGGCGCCTCCATCGAGCGCCGCAGCGTCGGTACCATAGCCAGCCTCGAGCGCCTTCGAGAGCACGAAGCCGCCCAAGCTCTTAGCGAACACGCCGACCGGCGCAGTCGAAACCTCGGGCACGGTCTTGTTCACCGGACAGCGATCGAGCGCAATGTTGTTCCAGCGCACCTTCTCGATGACCGCGACGCGCTCGCGGGTCTTGGGGTCGATCTTGATCGACTTGGCGAGCACCGCGCCACCAACGGACGGGTACCAGCGCGACGGCGGCGACTGCTTGGTGATGGAGTCCCACACCATGTTCGCGTTCTTCGCCATCGGCGAGTCGCCGCGATAGAGCTGAGCCTTCACGAAGGTCCGGCGGCCATCGACGCGCACGGCGATCGGCTTGCCGACCTCGTAGGACATGAAGTCGGGGATTCCAGACTTCGGTCCGAGCAGTGAATAGTGGGACAGATCGACGTTGCCGTGGCGCAAATAGTAGTCCGCAGAGTCGGACAGCGCCTTCTGCATGACGACTTCGCCCTGATGGTCGACGTCCTCGTTGGATGCCTCGAGATACAGGATGCGCTCGTCGCCCTCGGTCATGGGCGACGCCTTGAGCATCCCCCCGAAGGCGACGTATTCCGGTACCGCGGCGAGCAGTTGTGCGTCATTCAGCATGGGGCGAAGAATGCCATCACGACCATTCGACTGCGTGCTACCCGAGCGCGCGACGCGCCTGAGCAACGACGAGGCCCAGCTTGCCGCGCTCCAGAATCAGGCGCTGATACTCGTCGGACAGCGACTCATCGAGCAGCACGCGCGGCTTGATCTCCTCGAGGCGGCCGGCGATCTGCTCGAGGCGGCGCTCGGCCTGCTCGAGAATGCGCCGCTCGGTCGCCTGCGTCTTGGCCGCCAGCGCCGACAGGTCGGCGATGCGGGAACGAATCTGGTCGCGCATCAGAACAACCCCCCTTGATCTGCTTGCGATGCCACCTTGCGCTGGTGCAGGAAGTACGCAAGGCCGGTGTCGTCGAGCGCATCCATCGGCGAGAGCATCAGCTCGCGCAGACCGTACTTCTTCGACAGCCGGGCACGCGCGCGACGTTCAGACGAATGGTCAGCCACGAGGTCGTGGAGCTCGACGTCGTTCTTCTGCCCGAGGCGGTGAATTCGCGCGTTGCGCTGGCCGTGGTTCTTTGCCGTGTCGGGCGTGTCGTGCTGAATCAGGTAGCGACCTGACTGCAGGTTCATCCCGACGGCCGCAGCGTCTGAGGCGACCATGATATCGGCCTCCGGCTCGCCCGACTCGGGCGTGAACCTCTTGCGCTTGGCGTCCTTGTCCTTCGACGAATCGGCGCCGGTGATGGTCACGACGCGAAACCCCTCGGCCTGCAGGCGCTTGGCCGTGGCCTCGACGGCGGACAGCGAGTGCGCGAACACGACGCCCTGCCGGCCGTGCCGCGCCTTCGCCAGCTCGACCGTCTTCTCGATCTTGGCGTTGTCCGGGTGGTCGTTGATGATCCGGCGCTCGACGGACGGCTTCAGCATCCCGAGCGACTTCTGCAGCTGGGCGGCGACGGCATGATGCTGATCCTCGGGCACGCCATCGAACGACGAAGGCGAGATCGCGCGACACGCATCCACGTCGACCTGCCCGCGCATGCGCGCCAGTCGGGCCCGGGCGAAGTGCCCGTCCATCTCCTTGAGCGCCGCCTTCTGGCCGCCAGACAGCTCGATTGCGTGCTCGTTGTGGTGCGCCGTCACGTCCGGCGAGATCGTGTGCGAATAGACGTAGCGCGCCATCTCGCGCTTCAGCTCCGCGCGCGCCGCGTCGGTGTCGACCCCGTACCGGCGCATGAACGCAGCCCGATCGGTGTAGCGCGCGGGGTCGCACTTGCGCAGCAGGTCGAACGCCTCGGAAACGTCGTTCTTGACCGGGTCGCCCGAGGCATAGACGTAGTACGGCGTGTGCGCCGACAGCGCGTCGGTGACGTTCGCCAGCGTCGAGTCCTGCTTGCCTTCTCGGTTCAGCGTCTCATGCGCCTCGTCAACCATGGTCGCGTCGAACGCAATCCCCTCCCTTTCCATCACGCCCTTGATCCACGACTGGCGATCGGCTGGCGACATCGAGCGCAGGCGCTCGGTCATTTCAGACGGCTCGACCCCATCGTGCTGCGCGCCGAGGTAGATCATGTCGTCGCGGAACGACTGGTGCGTCTGGACCACGAAATGCGTGTCCGGATCCTTGTAGGCGGCGATCCGCTCCGCGCGCGAGGCGCCCGGCTCGGCGTGCCACTTGTACTTGCCCGGCTCGAGATACCGCAGCGCCTCGCCGCCGAACTGACCCTGCACGATCGAAGGCACCAGCATGACCGCGCGCTTGATCTTGCCTTTTCCGTGCAGGTGCGAGAAAGCGCCGAGCATGATCGAGGTCTTGCCCGAGCCGGCCCCGAACCCGAGGCCCAGCCGCTTGTTGGCCTCAAGCATCTTGATCGCGCGCTGCTGCGGCGCGTACTTGCCGTTCATCGAAACATTCCAGAGCTTCACCGGCTGCCCGGGCTTGAACTGGCGCCCGACGATGCCCATCATCCCGGCGATCTGCATCTCCGCGGCATGCCCCAGCGTGTGACGTTCGTCGGCCGCCAGCGGCGCGGACTCCTTGACGGTGTCGTCAGCCCCGAACAGGTCCTCGGTCGAGAAGAACCCCATCTGCGCCTGCTCGAACGCGGCCTGCTGCTCCTTGGCGGCGTCCAGCTTGTCCTTGACCGACCCGGATGCGTACTTGCCTGCCACGCGGTCGCGCAAGGCGTCGATCAGCTCGCGCTCCTTGGCCGCCCGGGCTTCGCGCGCAGCAGGATCCACCGCATCGAGGTGGTTCAGGTTATTGCGGATCACGGTCCGCCCAACAGCGACGGGTGCGTCCGGGCGCAGGCGGTTGTGATGCTGAGCGAACGACTCCGAAACGCGCGAGCGGATCACGTCCTGCAGCGACTCGTAGGCCTTCGCGTGACCGCGCATCGAGTCGACGTACTTCTGCCAGTCGAGCGAGGACTTGCCGACCGCGGCCGACAGCTCGTCGCGCCGAGCCCGCCACTCGGACCACTCCGGGTTGGTGGTGGTCTCGCCGAACATATCGACGGTTTCCTTCTCCGGCTCGGCCGCAAGGTGGCCCTCGTACTGGTGCCGCAGGTCCGCAGCCTCGGGCGACTCGTGCGCAATCTCCCGGTAGAAAAAATCCCGCAGCGAGCGCTGGTCCTGCTTCGTGAGGTCGCCCACCGGCTTGTACGCGGCAACGCCATCCGGGTGATCGGCGAGCGCCCGGTGCAGCGCATCGACCGACACCTGATCGACGTCGACCTTCTGGCGGTGCAACGGCAGGCGAGCCGCGCCGCGCTTCTCGACAAAGGCGTCCGCGTAGGCCTCAAACTGGCCCTGCAACGCCTCGGCGCGCCGCATTTTGCCCTTGGCGTCCTTGAGCGGCGCAACCGCCTCGAGCGCCGCGGCGTACTCCTTGCGCCGCTCGGCGCCGGCCTTGTCGAAGAATGCCGCCGACTGGATGTCCGCCACAATGTCCGCCGGCGTGTCGCCATCGGCCGCGCGCCCGCCGATGTAGTCGCGCAATGACTCGGCCAGATCCTCCCCGGGCGAGAACGGCTCGGCCATGCGCTGCACGACCCCGGGCTCGACGTGCATCGCCAGATCCCGCCGGTTGGCGAACCCGATCGGCAGCCAGTCGTCCTCGTCGTGCTCGCCGCGAATGATGGCGAGGTTTCTGCGCACCTGCTCCATGTCGGCCTTATTCACCGGCGCCGTCAGGCGGTCCAGCCCGTCCGCGTTGATGGTCACAAACGTCTCGCCCCCGACTTTGTCCAGCAGGTAGTCGCCTTTCTGCAAGCCGATCGCACGCAGCTGCGTCACCACCGCCTGCGGCGTCAGGCCGCCCATGGGAACCTGAACCTCGTCGCGCGCGCCGGTCTTGAGCTCTGCGACCAGCGCGGCATTCGCCTCCAGCTCGCCCAGCGCGGTACCGAGCGCGCGCCGCGCGGCTTCGATGGCGTCCCGGCGGGTGTGGTTAAGCGCCTGCGCCTCGGTCAGATCGTGCGCAGCATCGACGTCGATCGCCTCGGCCAGATCCTGCGCCTCCTTCGCTTTGGATACCGCCTCGTTCGCGCGATCCGCGTGCATCGAAGCGTGGTACTCGGCCATGCCGTCGGCGGCGCGCTGATAGTCATCCGGCGAGAGGTCTGCCTTCAGGCGGCGCGCGAGCACCTGAGCCGCGCCCGAGATTCCGAGCACGTCGACCACGGACCGATCGAGCAGCGCCGCGCCCGACGCGGTCAGCGAGAGCGCGTTCAACGAGTTGTAGGCGCCGACGCCGATGTGGGCTCGAAGGTTTTCCTCGCCGACCTCGGCGGTCGCCGACAGGAACGCCCGAGTCGAAGCGGTTTTCAGGTCATCGGCGATCTGCTTGCGGACGTCCTCGGCGACCTTCTCGTCGTCAAGCTCGAGCACAGGCGCCTTTGGCTCGGACACGGCAGCATCGACCTCGCGGCCAGCGTCGGCGAGCTGGCGCCGCAGCCCGTCCAGCCGCTTGCGCGCGGCGATGAGCGAGACGGCCTTCTTGGCGGCGTCGATCTTGGTCTGCAGGGTTGGCGCAACCGGGTCGGCAATCGATGCGATTTCGTCCTTGACCATCTCGGCGGCTTTCCCGCGCGCCAGAGCCGCGGAGCGCTGCTCGTCGGTCATGGGTGGCTTCGACTCGGCGATCTCCGCCCTGATGGCTGCCTGTGAGGCGCCAGCGGCATCGGCGCGCGCAGCAAAGTCTGCCGAGTACCCGAGCGAGGCTCCGGACGGGCTCACCGGGTCGAGATCCTGAACGCTCACGGTTTCCGCGTCCGGCGTCACCAGCGGAAGCTCGCCAAGCCCCGCCTCGGCGCGCGCGGCATGATCGTGCACGAGCCACTCGCGGTGCTGATCGACCGCCTTCGTGGCCTGCTTGAGCAGGGCCGCGTGATGATGGCGCTGCAGCTTGGCCTGCGCCTTGTCCGACAGGTACGCGAACTTCTCCGCCGGGAATTCGAGCTGCGCCTTGTCCCAGCCCATCTGGTCGGCGACCGACGAAATGAACTCCTTCTCGGCGGCGCGGCGTTGATCGGACAGCTTCTTGCGCACGCCCTGCTTGGCCTCGTGCAAGCCGAGCTCCTTGTCGCGCTCGATGCGGGCCTTCTTCGCCGCGCGGGCTTCTTCCTGCCGCTTGGCGGCAACCGCCTTGCGGTCCTCGCCCTTGTGTCCGGGCGTGAAGCGGAGGTGGTTCAGCGCGCCGCCGGCGCCGCCGACGACCTTCATGGAGCCGTCAGGCTGGTCCTGCACGAGAATGGGCTGACCTTTCTCGTGGCCCGGCGGCCGAACGGTGATCCAGTGCTCGCCCGCCTTGGGCTGCTGCGGCTCAGACTTCAGGAACAGGATGCGCGAGGTGATCATCCGGCGATGATGCAATCACGACCGGCGGCTTAAACCACGCACTCCCGCGGCGCCGATATCCGAGCAGGCGCGCATGAATCGGGTCGAGCACAGGAGTGGTTCGTTTCTTCATGCTCTTTCGCCAATTGTGCTGCGCATACAGCTCGGGGTTTGATTTTCTCCATCGTCTGGATTTTTGCGAGTTGGTCAGGGGCCTTGGTCGGACTGCGTCCTCACCAGCGCCCCAGCGATAAACCGGCATCGCCGGGCCCTGTCGCCCGCGCACCCAGCGCACGACGTGAGTCTCGCCCGCCCGGTGCCAGTTGCGCAGCGTGCCGTGCGCCCACGCGTCTGAAGCGTCGTCAGCGCGCGCCAGAACGTCCCGCCAACAGAACTCCGCGCCGGCCTGCATTTCGGCGCGGATCTTTTCTCGGATAGCATCCAGCGACCGTCGGATCACTGCTTCACCTCGCCGACCTTAAGCGAACCCGCCTCCGGCCCAGACGGCGGCGAGCAGGGCTCGATGAACAGCGAGCCGGCCACCTTGCCGTCCGAGAAGTACAGGATTCGCTCGAGGCCGTTCTGAGGCGCCGGCTTCGCGGTCCGGCCTTTCTTTGTCCGGACCCAATCGTTGCACCCGGCCTGCAGGTAAACCTGCGCCCGATCCGCCGTCAGGTTTCCCGCCACATTGCGCGGAGCCTTGTCCTCGCGCATCTGAATCCACACGCTCGCCATGATCGCCTCCAGAAAACGCCCGCATCGGGCACGCGCGGATGTTAGCGTAGCTGCACCGAGAATGGTGATGTAACAACGCGCCCGTTTTTGTTACGCCCACTGTTACACGCCAAACCCCAGCAGCGGCGCGGGATGTGACCCCCTCTGTAACAATGTAACTGATGTAACAAGATAGATAGATACGTGTACGCACAGGCGCACACGCGCACGCACGCACGTACACGCGTATACGCGCACGCACACGCATGTGTGTGGATGGTTTTCGGTGTTACAGGCGTTACACTGTTACGTCTTTGTTTTTTAAGGGCTTTTTTGTAACAGATCGGGCGTCGGGTTGTTACAACAGGCCTAAAACGCCCGTTTTCAGGCGATTCGTAACACCGGACCGCCAGTAACAACGGACGAAAAAAAGCCCGCCGAAGCGGGCTAGTCATCACCAAGGTTCAAGGCGTTCTTACGCGCCGTGGAGATCGGACCACCTCCTCTCGCTGACAACCTGACCAAAAAGTACCGTCACGATTTCCGTGACGGCACCATGACGGATTGATCAACCAGCACGACCCACCGCGAAATGGCAGATCTCGCCGACATCACATCAGACCGGGCTGAGCAAGAACACCGTGAAAATCTTCTGGTATCAAGACGACCGGAAGGGCCGCAACACACCGGGTACTGCCTGAACTGCGGGCCTGACGCGCCGCTTCCGGCTGGGCGCCGCTGGTGCGACGCGGAGTGCCTGAGCGACTGGAAGGCCCGTCAGCCGCGCGGGCACGCCTGAACGCGCCGGGCGTGGCGCACATCAGGCCAGTCACTGCTGGCGGCCGTCGTTGCGCCAGCTCAAACCTTTGACAGCGCCTCGGCCATCCACTGATCGAACAGATCGTCGCCAACCGGATCCTGCTGCACCACCACCCAGCGACCGCGGCAGTGCGGGTGCTGAGTGCCTGCGGCGATCCACCACATCTCGGACGGCAACCGATCGACGAGGCCTTCCGGGGTCTTTTTGCGCGGCGCGGCCGAGCGGCCGATGTTGGTCTTGCCCGGCCAGACCATGGTGTCGCCGTCCTTCTCCGAGCTCGAGTCCGGCACGACCGTCATCACCCTGCCATCGATCTTGCGGCAGAACGGGCAGGCGTTCGCATACTGCTCGACGCGCTTCACCCGGGCACCTTCAGGCAGCGAGGCGATCAGGCCCTGATTGGCGTTCTCGCCCGCCTCCGTGACGGCGATTCGTCGCCAGTCGCGGTTCATGTCGCCGAAGCGATCGAACATGCGCGACCAGAGGCTCTCGCGCAGCGCCGGGTCGTTCATGGCCAAGGCCTGCTGGTAGTCGACCACCATGCGGCGCAGCGCGTGCCGGGTCTCGTCGGCGAGCGCGACCACGTTCTCGGCGCACCGAAGGCTGCCGTATTCGATCATCTTCGCTTGCGCAGGGGTGAGTCCGACCTTGGCCTGAGCCGCCGCCACGGAGGTCGGCATCGCGGCGAGAAGGGCGTCGGCGCCGGCGGCGGAGAGCTCGTCGAGCCGGGACTGGACCCTGCCCATCATCGACGAGCGGTAAGCCAGCCATTTCGCCTCCTCGATCAAGTCCTCGGCGGGCATGTACCGCTGCACGAGGTAGTCGACGACCATGGTCCAGTCGTCGAGCGTGAACTGATCGGGCGGCAGCGTCTCGAGGTAGAGCTTCGTGAGCGCGACCTCGCCCTTCGTCCAGCGGCGGACACCGCCGGCGGGCTTCGGCTGCGGCGGCCCCGGATTGTGCATGGTGTGCTCGAGCCACTTCGACAGCTCGGCCTGAATGCCTGAGATCCGGACGAGTCCGCGATCGGTGAACAGCTCCACCAGTCGCTGAATGAAAACGGACTCGTGCGGCAGCCAGATGCCGTCGCCGGGCGGGTCGCCGGCAGCCTTGGCGAACAAGGACTCAATGGCCTCGTTGGCGTGCTCGGCGCAGCAGTGGGAGATGTCGATCAGCATCGTGCCAGTATGAGGTCACGACACCCGGTTGATGGATAACCGAAAACGGAACACAATCCGGGCGCCAGAACACCCAAGGAAAACCATGAAGCTGCACATGAAAACAGGGCCGCGCAAGTACGAGGAAACCGCCCTGCCGGCCTCGCTGCGCTACTTCGAGGCGCACGACATGCTGATCTCAGCGACCCGGTACTACATCGGCCGCATGACCATCCAAGCGTGCTATTGGGCCGAGTGCCTCGCCAAAGCGTGGCCTGAGATCCCGGCGGGAACGCGCGGCGTCATCAGGCGCGACATCGAGGAAGCCTTCAGAGACGACGACGAGGCGCGCGAGCGCGGCGACCAGCACAAGCCGCTCGGCCACGACTGCGACCGCAGCGCATGGGACAAGGTCCGCAAGGCATGGCAGACCATGGATGCGAGCCGGGTCCCGGGGGGGCTGTGATGAAGACGAAGTACGCGTCGGGAAGTCCGAACACGCAGCGCCTGACCGGCATTCACGAGACGCTATCGAAGGCCAACGACCCGAAAGGCACCCGAGGCATGCATGTCACGCGCGGCAGCCCGAAGACGTTGCTGGACGACGAGCAGGTGATTGCGTGCCGCGTCGCGCATGAGCAGCACGGCGAGAAGACGCACGTACTGGCCCGGCGCTACGGCACCAGCATCGAGTACATGAAGGCCCTGCTCGACTACCGGACGCGCTCGAAGCTATTCCCGCCGCAGCCGCCGGTCAGCGCCGGCAGAACAGAACCACCCGGCCGGCGCTCAGCGACTTCTTGAGCGGAGCGCACTTCTCGACCGCCTGACGGACTACCGACACGTCGTCGGCGGTTTCGTCCGGGCGCGTATCGGGCTCGGGAACGTCGCCAGCAACGAACCGGGTGCGACCGGACTGGTCGCGCACAATCGCCCCGTCGTCGCCGCGATCGAGCACCTCAAACTGCTTCTTGGCGCGCGCCTTGTGGCCGAGCACGTCGGACCAATACACGCGGCGCTGCTGGCCGCCATGGTCGATCGTGCAGCCGTGGGCGCCATGGCACAACACCCGGCCATGCGATGGCTGCCCGTCGTGGTGAAAGAACACCTCGTCGCCCGGCTCAACGCCCGGGCGCGGCGTCTGCTTACGCTTGGCGGGCTTCTTCATCGTCGCCCCAGATGGTCAGCACAGGAAGGCCGAAGGACTTCGCAACCTGCTCGCCCTCGTCGCCAACCGCTTCTGCCGGCGGCGCACCGCCCTGATCGCCCTCGTCGGGTCCGACCGTCGGCTCTCCGTCAGAGCCGCCAGCGCCGTCGTCCTGCGCTCCCTGCTCCTCGCCTTCACCTTTCGCATCTTCACCTTCCGGCGGCTGCCCGAAATCTTCCTGCTCGTCGCCCTGCTGCTGCGTGAGCTGCATCCACGGCCCAACCAGCGACGGATTCAGCGGCGCGTCACCAATCGGGCCCTCGAGCGGGTCGTACCCCTCCTGAGCGCGGGCCTCGTTGACCGTGAGGACCATCTTTCGCAGCTCATGGCGCTTTTCTTCGTCCTCTTCATCGAGGCCGGTCCAGCGAAAAACGTACTTGTCCGAGAAGTCGCGGACGACGTAGTCGGTGAACAGGTTCTCGAAGTATGACAGCAGCGGGCGAAGGCCCTTATCCTTGGAGGCGGCGAGCCGCTCGGCGGTGTCCGAGCCCGACAGCGGCGACGAACCAGCCGAGAAGGCGTCCGAGTTGATCTCGGCCGGGTCCATGCCGTAGATCGCGCAGCAGACCGCCGTCAGGAAGGTCATCCAGCGCGCGAACAGCATCTCGTTGGCCTCGACGCCGAAGCGCTCGAAGCCGGCGCGCGACTCCTGATCCTTCGACACGAGCACCGGCAGCGACCACGCGTTGTTGACGCCCTTGACCATGGAGTTCCAGTACCGCTTGAAGGCGGCCAAGTCCTTCGTGTCGTAGTTGCCGGTCAGGTGAAGGATGCCCTTCGGGATCGAGTTCGAGTCGAAGAACTTCTGGTTGTAGGTGAGCGCGTTCAGGTAGCCGGTGACGGTCTTCACCAGCATTTCAACCTCGGACAGACCATAGCCCGCCGACAGGATGTCCGAACGCGGGTTGCGCGGCTCGTAGATCAAGTCGTCGAAGGTGTAGGCCGTCCGGACGCGACCCTGCACGACCTGCAGCGCGAAGATTTCGTCGGCACCGTTGTAGCCTTCCTCGGTGCAAAGGCGGATCGTGCCGCCATCGACCGCGTACAGGCCATCGATGCCGAGCGATCGATCGCGCTTCATCTCCGTCTCGATCGATGCCGCGTCGAGGATCAGCGTGTCGCGCACCAGCTTACCCATGAACTGCGTGAAGGAGTCGCGTCGCAGCGCGCGGCGGCGGCGCGGGTTGAACTCCCAACCGCAGTTATCGAAGAACCGCTGCATGAGCTGGATGGACTCGTGCTCGGACGCTTGCAGCTCGTGATCCCGGTCGACGTGGCGGATGCAGAACCCCGGGCCCGAGCCGCTCTCCTGCACGCGGCAGAAGCGCGCGACCTGACGGATGCGCGTCATCACGATGGAAGACAGCACCGGCGTCTGCTCGACCATCGCCCGCATTGAGTCGAAGTTCAGCGCACCCGGTCGCTCGATGAAGTCGCCATTGACGAGGATCTGGTACTCGTCGACGTCGACCGACTGCATGCCGGGCTTGCCGCGGCGGTTCGGCGGGAACGGCACGACGTTGTCAGCGATCGCCTTGCGGAACGTCTGGTCCTGAAGGTCTTCGTTGATGAACTCGATGACCTCACGGACCTCGGAGTCGATCGGTCGATGATTTTGCATCAGCTCGGCGAGCGCGTCCGTCCGCTCGGCTTGCGGTGCAGACTGATCGAAGGCGGTAGCGGTGGAGGTCGTAGTCATACCCGGCAGTGTTGCATCACGACGGCTGGCCTGTTTGTTCGCCTGAGTCGTTGCAATGTTATCCAGATACGGTTAACGTGCAGTCGTCACCAACGAAACGGAGAGCACCATGAAACCCAGCGAACTGAAGACCGAAAAAGAGTTCAAGACCGAACCCGGCATCGTCGACTACATCGTCGCGGTCATCGGCGGACTCGCCCTCGCCTACTTGGCGGCCAGCGGCATCTGAGCGGTTACCATGCGAACGCCAGAAGGTCCGTGCATGTGCGGCGCCACCGACTGCAAGAGCTGCGGCCCGGCGCAAGGATACAGCCTGCTCGACGACGAAGCGATCGAAAGCATGATTCAGCGTGAGATCGGCCGGATGCGCGCAGACCCGAAAGCGGTATCCGAGGCGCTCGGCAGCCTGACCGAAGCAGCCTACGCCGAAACAGACCGCCTCGTGTTCGAGGCGATCGACGGCGAGCGCAGCGGCGGGATTCGGCCTGAGCACCTGCAGGCCATCGGCCAGCACCTCGTGGACGCGGTGCTGAACCACTTCGACAACGAGGCACGCAAGGAATGATCGACAACAGCACCATCACCCGCCTGATGACGCAGGCCGGAATCACCATCACCGCCGGCACCATCGACGGCGACAAGTTCGCGCTCGAGCGTTTCGCCCGGGCATGTTTTCAAGCAGGACAACAGCACGAAGCCGAGCGCATCAGCCAGATCCGCGAACGCTTCGACGCCGAGTCCGCGTAATCCAAGGAGAGCACCATGACCGGAAGCATGATCGTCATCCTGATCGCGTGTGGCATTACCGCAGGCATCGTCGCGTCGAACAAAGGCCGAAGCGTCGCCGGCTGGTGCTTTCTTGGTGTCCTGCTCGGGCCGGTCGGCGTCCTGATGGCGTTGGTCGTCGCCCGAAACGAGGCCGAGATCGAATCACGCGCGATCGCGTCCGGCGAGAGCCGGAAGTGCCCGCACTGCGCCGAGCTGGTCAAAGCACAGGCGACCACCTGCAAGCACTGCGGCAAGGACATCGAGCCGATGCCCGCGCCGGTGCCCAAGGCGGCAGAGCCCGCAACACAGGAAGACGACTTCGAGCGGCGGGCGCGGAACGCGGCCTACTACTGACCCGGCTCGTCCGGCACGAAGAACGCGCACCCCGGGTCCGACGGGCGGACCAGAAGGTCTCTCTCCGTGCAGCGGCTGGTGTCCGGGTCAAACGACACGCACCGGCCGCACACCTCGCCAGCCGGCAGCTCGCGCACCAGCGTGATGACCTGATCGGGCAGCCCCGGCATGGCCTGCTTTACCGCCTCTTGCTGGTCGCTCATCTTGGGCCCCTCCGGCAGAATGAACATGCTCGTGCCGTGAGCGCGACTCCAAGCCACGTCGCACAGCATGTTTGCGTAGGAAAAGTGCGGGTCGATACCGATCTTCTTGACCGAGCGCCGGTACTGGTTCGTTTCCGCATCCTTCTCCGCCACCAGTGCGGTCTTGGTGAAGTGGTGGAACATCCGAGGCAGCACGGCCACCGCATGGCGCTGCCCCTTCTCGACCACCTCCTGAACAAGCCCCTGCGGATCCGGGAACAGGCACAACGGCGAGCGAGCGGTGAACCGGCTCATGCTGACCTGCATGCACTTGTACTGGTCCATGCGCAGCGTGTAGCGATCCCGCGCGTCCTCCGCCGTGCGCCGATCGCTCGGATCGAGCCGCGGCGCGTCGCCCCAAACGATCATGTCCTCCTTCAGGCTGCCGAAGCTGTCGCAGATGAACACTCGCCCGGGATGCCGCGCCGCGAACTTCTTCGCGTCGTTGTAGTTCGGGTTGATTTCGACCACGCACACCGCGACGCCGTACTGCTCCATCAGCTCGGACGAGCGCGCGAACGGATCCGCGCTGTAGGTCTCTTCGATGTGCACCACTGCCTGACGGCCGTCGGGTAGGCGCTCCTTGATCACATGGACGTTGAAGTTGCCCATCTGGTCGATGCCCATGTACGTGCCCGACGCGCGGCTCTTCCAGACCACGCCTGCAGCCTTGCCGTGGGAAACGCAGTTCGCAAGGTGCTCGAGATTCACCGGCACCTGCGACGGGTCAAGGTACGGCTTCCCGAGCTTCCGATTGAAGAAGTTCTTCATGTCGGTGGCCGTGTTGTACGCGAAGATGATCTCCTCCGCGCTGATCGTTGGCGACAGGAACTGCGGGAAGTGGATCGACCTGATGCGCAGCGGCCGGTCCTTCTTGGGCACCGACGCATCGACGGGCGGGTCAGCGTCGGGGTTATCGGGGATCCACTCGCCGCGCTGGACGTCCTCGAGCACATGCCCGTTTGGGCAGACATACCGGTACAGGCCTGTGTCTGGGTCGCGCCATACGCAGTTCGGGAAATAGTCGTCCAGCGGCTTCTTGCTGCCGCAGGTCGGGCACTCGGAGTGGAATCGGTACTGGCTCCCGCGCTTGTACCAGTGGTGGATGTCGGCATCCGGCCAGTTCGCGGTCGAGCCCATGAGCGTGAAGCGAACATCGGAGGCGGACAGGCGCTCCTGCGTCTTCTCCATCTGCTCCAAGGTCATCTCCTGCACCTCGTCGTAGGACAAGATGTCCATCGGGATCGACTCGGTCGTCGCGCGGCCCGAGGTCCACGAGAACACGAACATCGCGTCGCCGATCTGGCGCACCCGGACGTTGCCCTCGCCTTGCTTCCGGCCGCTCCCGTCGGCCGCCTCCATGGTCATGAGCTTGTGCACGGACGGGATGGTTCGCACAACCGGCATGAAGCGCTTCGAGGACTTGATGTCCGCGAGGTTCGTGTCCGGCAGGAACATGCCGACCGTCGCCGGGCCGAACCGCAACCCGAGGTAGATCGTGGCCAGCATCTCCATGACGGTGAAGCCGACCTGCGCGCACTTCATGAGCACCAGCACGAGCCTGTAGGCCTCGTCCAGCGTGCTCGGGACTTGGTCGTAGATCCACGCCATCGCCGGCCGGTCGTCGAGCTTGAACGGCTTGCCGTCGACCTTCAGGCCGTCCTTTGCCAGACGCTCGCACCACTGGCGGAACGTCTCGTTCTCGCCGACCACCATCTGCGATGCGCGCAGCGCCATGTCGTGCCCGAGGAACACGGCGCCCCACTCCTGATCGAACGCCGCGGCCGGCATCTCGGCCCGCGCCTTCTCGATCATCGCGGCGTCGATATGCGGGTTCTCCCACGACGGGATAGACGTCGCCGACCAGCTCGCGTCCGTGTCCGCGTTCGCGTACAGGCTCCAGAACGAGTTCTTCTTGCTGGCCGGCTTCGAGAGGAACCACGCATCGCCCTGATACCGGGCAAGCATCGGGTGCAGCGCGTCATCCCACAGCCTGTCGATGTCCTCGATGTTGGCCGCGTCATCGACCACGATCGTGGCGTACTGACCCCAGCTGTCGAGCTTTTCGTCGAGCGAGAAGAAGTCGATGCGCGCATCGCCGCCAATCGCAATCTGGTTTCGACGGGTCGGCGCGGACACCAGCGGCTCGATGATCTGCAGCACGCGGCGCTTGGTTTTCACCAGCTCATCCTTGTCCGCGCAGAACATCGCCACCGGGTAGCCCTTCAGCGCCCCGTAGCGCCCGACGAGCAGCGCCTCAATGGCTAAGGTCGTCTTCCCGGACTTCTCGCCGCCAGCGATGACGTTGAACCTTGATGCGGCGGCCAGCGCGCGAGACTGGCCGTGGTGCGGGCGCGGGAGCTTGATGCGGACTTGAGCCATGAGCCGAGTGTATCAGAAATGGAAAAGCCGCCCGGAGGCGGCCTGCAGGCGGAGCGGTGGCGGTCAGTGACCTTCGCCCGTCATGTTGTTTCGCCCGGTTTTCTTCCAGCCGGGCAGCGTGCCGTCCTTCTCGGTCGGGTGAGAGTAGCCAGCGCGCGTCTCGATCTTCATCCGACCAAGACCGCGTGTGGTGTGGCTGTACTCGTGCTTCTCGCCGTCCGGGCCGATCAGCTCGTCGCCTTCCTTCAGGTCGGAGTGGTGCAGCGCCGGGCCGAGAGCGCTGTCGCCGCCGCCGGAAGGCTTCGACGACACATGGGACAGCTTGGTCGGATGGAAGGAGCCGCCGCCGTAGGTCTTCACCTCGGCGCCGCGGTGTTCCATAACCTCGTGCTCTTTCCCGCTCCCGTCGCGGACCTTGTCACCCTTGCGGAAATAGGCGCCGTACTGCGTGTGCTCGCTATGCCCGACCTCGCCGTCCTTGGGGGCGACATACCCGCCCTTCTTCGAGCCGGCAGGCGCAGCGCCAACGCTGGCCTCCGCTTTTTCCGCAAGCGCCTTGTAGCGAGCGTGCGCCTCGAGGTGCGCGTCGCGCTCGCCTTCATCCTTGGCGTCGAGCGCCTTCTCGGCATGGCGCTGCGCCTTGGCGTGATGCGCCGACGCGATGACGTGCTTCTCGTAGTCCGGGTGGTTGGCGCCCTTCTTGGTCGCCAGCTTGTCCTGACGCTCGGACTCGGCCTCGTGCTGATCGGCAAGAGCCGACAGCGTCGCGGCGGAGTGTTTCGGCTTAACGGCGCCACCCGCGGGCTTCTGATCGGTTTTCCCGGCATGCGCCTCGTACTCGCCGCGCAGCCGCTTGACCGACGAGGTGTCGTCAGCGTGCACACGCCCGGAGTGATCCATCCAGACGTGCTCGCCGTCGTCATCGCCGGTGCCGGTCAGCTCGGTAAAGTGGCGAACAGGCGTGTCGTCATGGAACGACCTCCCCTCTTTGCCAGACGCGATGTACTCCTTGCCGGCGAAGTGCATGCCGTGCGCCTTCGAGGCGTCGCCGCCCTTCAGGTTTTCGGCATGGCCGACGACGTTCGGGTGGCCGTACTGGTCGCCGGCGGACTTCTCAGGTCGTGCAACCGCCGGCACCAAGTCGTCCTTGTGATGCGAAACCGTTTTACCGTCCAGCGTCTTGATTGACACGTGGTCCTGCTTCACCTTGGACGAGCCGATCACCGTGCCTTCCACGCCGTGTGAGATTTGCCCGGGCTTATGGACCTTCACCTTGTCGCCGCGGCCAAACCCCTCGACCTTCGGCTTGGCGGTGACGCTGGTGTCGTGTTCCTTCACAAACGTCCCGTCCTTGCGGGTGTAGCCTTTGACGTGCGCCTTCTGCAGCGCGGAGAGCTCGCCCAAGGATTCAGGCTTGGTGATCAGGATGACGGGTTTCTTCATGGTGGGCTCCGGAGAATTCAGGCGATCGTAGCGTCACGATTGCGCACGCGAGCAGGCGGAAGCGCAGGCCCCCATCCGGGCCAGATCTGCTCGCGCAGCGCCTCATAGGCCAGCTCGGGCGAGCGCCGCCCGGCGGCAAGAATCAGGCGGCCGTAATGGTCCAGCCGGCAGAACCAGCGGCCGGCGCGGCGGTAGATGTGGGGCTTTGCCATCACTCGCCCTCCTGCTTCGGCGCTTCAGCCCGGTCCAGACGCTCGATCTCGGCGAGGACCAGTGCGCCGGCTTTGACGAGGTCGCGGCGCGGGTCGGACACCTTGAACCACCACCGCTCCCAAGGCCACATCGTCTCAAAGTAGTCGAACGGCTTTCCGGCACTCGACAGGCAGTAGCAAGCAGCCGCCTCCGCCAGCTCGTGCGCGCCATGGCGGTCATCATGCTCCGGCGCCCAGCCTTCTACTTCGATCTGCCGGCGGCGCTCGGCGATTACGTCGCGGACAGCACGAGTCTGGCCATTGGCCGGGTTCGGCTGTACTCCGCTCAGCCATGCTGCTACCTCAACCAGCTCATCGGGCATCGATACGCTGTTCGCGCCGTTGGCGACGGCAGCATCCATCGCCTGTGCCAGCATCTTCCCGATGGATTCAGCGGGCACGCTCGGCGCGGGCTGTGCGCCGGGGAGGGCGTATAGAGGCATATCTGACGCGGCTTTGTCGCGACAATTCCAAACAACGGCATTTGCAATAAAGCCACTTTCCAATATGCGCGCGCTTGAAAGGGGTAGGTACGCAACCGGCTTCTGCCGCTCCATCTCCTCGATCTTGGCGCGCAGCTCGTCACACTTGTCTTCCCATCCCTTTGCAACACGCAGGGCGCTTTCCGCTAGCGCCTTGTGGTGCGCCGAATCTTTCTCAGTCGCTTCGAGGCTGTCGAGCTTGGCCTTGGCTTCGCCTTGCAGATGCGCGACGATCCGCTCCCGGTCTTCCTCATCCAGCACGCGCTCGTCCGTCAGTTCGCGGATGTCGTCATGCAGGCGGGCAATCTCTGTTTTCGCAAAGTCGCGCTCTTTCTCAGCCGCTTTGAGCTTCGTGGCCAGCCGCTCGATTTCGTCCGCAGCCCGCAGCATTACACCCGGCGTCTCGCCTTGCGGGTGGGGTATCTTGCGGGCATGGCGCCGCAGTTCGTTTGCGTGGTCGGTCATGGCTTGGCCTCCGGTGCCGCATCAATCATTGCGTCGTAGCACGCCAATACTCGATGCACGTTGAGCACGTGACTGGATTCAAGCCCTGCTTTGACCATTGTCGGCGTCGGCGGCCTCGGCACGAGTTTCCAGCCACCGTTCACAGCCGGATCGGTTGCAACATCGACATGAAAGCCGATGAGGCTGTCGAGCTTGGCCTTGGCCTGCTCGTATGTGTCACTCTCGTTTACCACGCCGATATTGGCAACGACAAGAGCTTCGTCGATTGCACGTAACCAGCCATCCGGCACGCTCGACGAGGGCTGTGCGCCGGAGAGGGTGGCCTCTTTACTCCCGCACTCAGGACAAGTGTGC
>CAZXLQ010000058.1:0-21156 GCA_964641945.1 uncultured Clostridia bacterium | reverse complement strand
TCGCGCTTGATGCGCCCGACCGTTTCGGGAGTACCCGAAAGCGGATGTCCGTACGGACCGTCGCCGAACACGACTCGCGAGGCGACGAAGCGGGCCATCGTTCCGGGCTGGCTGAGGTTGACGCTTAGGTCATCGAGGACTTGCGTGCGGTACCGCTCGATCTCCTCCTCGGCAAAAACCGGGTTGCGCACGACGTCGGCCAGAATCGACATCGCCTTCGACGCCTGCGCCGTCATTACGGCAACGCTCACCGACGACGAATCCCAACCCGCCGCCGATCCGATCGAGCCGCCGAGCGCTTCCATTGCCTCGGCGATCTGCGGCGCGGTTCGCTTCTGCGTTCCCTTCGTCAGCAGCGATGCCGTGAAGTCGGCCACGCCGCTCTTGTCCGCCGGATCGATCTCGCCACCGCTTCGAATCGAGAGCTGCGCCGCGACGACCGGAGTGCCCGCGCGCGGGACGACGATTACGCGAAGGCCGTTCGCGAGAGTTTTCTCGACCGGCTGCGGAAACTGCACGGAGCGCGGAGGCGCCGGTGCCGGCGGCGACGTGAGTCCGCCCGGACCCTGCGCCATCGCAAGCGACGGTTGTCCCAGGAGAGCCAGCGCCACGACTGCCGCGGCCGACTTGAGTGTCTTCACAATTGAGATCTTCATTTCGCCGGGGCTCCTTCCGCCGCGGCCTCGGGCTCGGGCAGGTAGGTCAGTACGACACGGTTCGTCGCGCCGAAGTACTTCTTCATCACGCGCTGCACGTCGGCAGCCGTCACGGTCTGGAGTCGTGCAACCTCGGTGTTGATCCGGTTCGGATCGCCGTAGAGCACGGCCGCGCGCCCGAGGGCTTCGGCCTTGCCGTCGTTCGTCTCGAGCTCGAAGAGCTTTGCGGTGACGAGCTGGTTCTTCGCCTTCTCGAGCTCCGCCGCCGTCACCGACGTGTCCTGCATCCGGGCGATCTCGGCCGCGAGCGCCGCCTCGCCGTCCGCCGGGCTCTTTCCGCCTGCCAGAATGGTGTAGACGACGAAGAGGCTTACGTCTTCGCGCAGGTCGAGTTGCGCGCCTGCTTCCGAGGCAACCTGTTTCGTGTACACGAGCGAGTTGTAGAGCCGCGACGACTCACCGTTGGCGAGAATCGACTCGGCGACCCGCAGCGCGAACACGTCTTCATCGGTCTGTTTCGGCAACAGGAACGTCATGGCCACTGCGGGCAGCGGCACGTTCGGCGCGGTGACCGTGTGGCGCTGTTCTGCTGTTCGCGTCGGCTCCTGAACGGTCACCCGCGGCAGCGGCGTCGACGGTTTCGGGATGTCGGCGAAGAACCTGTCCACCCACGCGTCGAGCTGTTTCGGCTCGAAGTCGCCGACCACGACGAGCGTCGCATTGTCGGGACGATAGTAGTCGGAGTGGAACTTCTTCACGTCGTCGATGGTAGCTGCGTTGAGCTCGTCGATGTTCCCGATCCCGGGTCGCTTGTACGGGTGCTTCGTGAACGACTTCTTCTCGATCTCGAGGAAGAGCCGTCCGTACGGACGCGCGAGGTAATTCTGGCGGTATTCTTCCTTCACCACGTCGCGCTCGGACAGGAAGTTCTTCTCGACGACATTGAGCGACGACATGCGCTCGGCCTCGGCCCAGAGCAGCGTCTCGAGGTAGTTCGACGGGACGACCTCGTAGTAGACGGTCACGTCATCCGCCGTGAACGCATTGTTGAAGCCGCCCACGTCCTCCGTGAGCCGGTCCATCTGTTCGTCCTTCATGTTGCGGGTGCCCTTGAAGAGCATGTGCTCGAACAGGTGCGCAAACCCGCTGCGACCATCGGGGTCGTCCTTGGAACCCACGTGGTACCAGACGTTGATGCAGACGGTCGGGCTCGACCGGTCGACGGCGCTCAGGACGCGCATACCGTTGGCGAGCGTGCGCTCGCGATACTCGAGCCGCGACGACTTGGCCTGCGCGAGTGCCGCGGCGGGCGCGGTCACGAGCAGGCCGGCCAGCACGACGCCGGCAAGCAGGAATGAGACGAAACTTCGGGGCATGGCTTCGGGACTCCCGTTGACAAGTTGTTTACAGCTGGTGACCTGCACAAGGTGCAGGCTCTGTTACGCCACCCGGCCCGAACCGGTTTCAGTACGGGACTCGATCGCGCGCAAAAGCGTTCGATGGACAAGGCAGCCGGTGCCGCGTGCGCGGCATCATGTAACCGACTTCCGTCCGTGGGGCAATCTGCACCCACGACCCGTATTCCGTGCCCGTGCGGCGCCCCGGTGCGTCACGGAGCGTACACTCGAAGAACCACTCTGCGTCCCCCGAAGGAGTTTTCCCGAATGAGAACGTCGATGACTCGCGCTGCGGCGAAATTCGCCAGCACTCTGATGGTTGTGACCCTCGCCGCTGGCGCCCTTTCTGACCGGACCGC
The DNA here is from genome assembly GCA_964641945.1 of uncultured Clostridia bacterium. Lineage (GTDB taxonomy): Bacteria > Acidobacteriota > Blastocatellia > UBA7656 > JADIYM01 > JADIYM01. Next base: position 18,744 of record CAZXLQ010000058.1, on the reverse strand, counting down.
AAATGCCCAGGAGCCAGTACCGGACATTCGGGGTGACTATGAGGTCTATGGCACGCAGACAGTGTCGGGCTGCGCGGACGTGGGCGGCGACTTTTCATCTCCGCTTGCCGGAACGCTGCAGATATCTGTTCAGGACGGCGACTTCATTGCCGGGACGTTCGGATTTCCGGAGCAGGGAGGCACGTTCTTCAACTTCAATGGAACGGTGAATACCAACGGCGGATTCGAAGGCACCTGGGACTTCCCGCAGGCACCGGGAGGGGTCTTCCAGAACGAACGTGTCGTCGGGCTGGTTGCGAACGGGACCGCCGAGGCCGAGTTCACCGCGAACTACGGAGCTCAAGGGGTTGTCTGCAACTACCGCGCGTCGCTTGCGCCGGTTGCGGTGGCGCTGGCCTGGCAGGCGCCCGACGAGGCATCGACGGCCGCATTCCCGCCGCCACGAGCACTGACGCTATCGGACGAAACTGGAGCAAAGCGAGCTGAAACGCCCGTCGCCGAGGCCGTTGCTTCGGCGCTTGGATTCCCGCCGGATGCGGCGGAGCGTGCCGCACGGGTCACGAGCGGAGCCGTCACGGGCTACAACGTGTATCGCTCTTCGACTCCGAACGTGCAGCCAGTTCCGGCCAACCTGTTCGCGCAGGTGCCCGCAACGCAGACGAACCTGCCGACGGGCGCGGGGGCCGGTGGCTCCTTCTTCGTCGTGACTGCGACGTACGAGGATGGGGAGAGCGATCCGTCGAACGAGGTGAGCGGCGGACTGACGGCTGCGACGCTCGTGAAGGTCAAGGTGACGAACGCGAAGATCAAGGCGACTGGGGACGGATTCACGTCGACCGTGTCCGTCTTCGTCGACGGCATACCGTTCGTGTCAGGGGCGTCGGTGAAGGGCGGAAGGAAGGTCACTCAGAAGGGGGCGCTGCTGACGGGGCAGACGCTGGCGCAGTACCTGACGCCCGGCCGGGTCGTGGCGATTTCGTTCCGGAATGCGGACGGGGCCATCGCGACGCACGTGTATACGAAGCCGTAGATGGGAGAGTGGACAGGATGAACAGGATTGACCGAAGGATTAACAGGACTCCTGATGACTCAGGAATTATCTGAGTTCCTGTAAATCCTCCGAAAATCCTGTCAATCCTGTCCACTCTCTTCTCCTTACCCGTGCACGTGCTCACCGATGCGGCGGATGCGAGCCATCTCGTCGTCGTCGAGTGGTCCTGCTGCGAGCGCCTCGAGCGCCGCTTCCAGTTGCTCTGCATTCTTCGGACCGGTCATGCACAGGTCGACCTTGGGACTCGAAAGCACGAACCGGTAGCACTCGGCCGCCGTCATCGGCCGCTCTCCCGGCGGCATCCGCTTCGGGTCGAGCAGTTGCCCCCAGCGCGTCGCCGTGTAGCACGTCACTCCGGGACGCGTCGGCGAGTCATCCAGGTGCGGGAAGATCTCGGTCTCCGCTCCGCGGTGCGCGGCGTTGTACCTGAACATCAGGATGTCGATCGGAAAGCCATCCGGATCGGCCCTTGCCTCCTCCGCATACCGCGCATAGAGCGGACGCTCGTGCCCGCTGATCGCGATGAACCGCGTCAGACCCGCTTCCTTCAGCGAGAGCGCGGCATCCAGAACGCGCCGCGACGGATACGAGTTGTGCCACCCGAGCAGCAGTACGTCCGCCCGCTCGATGCCGAGCGCCCGCAGTCCGCGCTCGTGGAACGGCCGCATCAAAGCCCCGGTCCGATCATATGACTGCAGCACCACGACGAGCCCCTCGCGATCCGTCTTCGCGATCGAACGGATCGCGTCCCGCATCCCACGTCGCCGCATTGAACCCCAGTAGAAGTAATTGACCCCGTGTTCGTGGAATGCGCGCTCGAGTGGCGACGCGCCAATTCCGTAACTCGCGCCGACGCCAAGGCGGCCTACTTTCAGGCCCGTGCGCCCCAGCGTCGCGGGCTCGGCGAATACACTTGTTGACATCTCAAGCTCCATCATCCGTGCAACCTTCCGGTGACCGAATCGTACTTCCAACCTTCCGCCTGCCGGAACGACAACTTACCGCAACGAGGTATCGCCATTATGCGATTTTCCGCACTTTCGCTCGCTACATTACTTTGCCTGACGCCGACCGCCGCTTCCGCGTCGGGAACGGGCGGGGCCGCGAAGCCCGAACCGCCGCCGGCCGCAGGCGCCGGCTTCGACATCACTGGGATGGACACGACCTGCAAGCCGTGCGATGACTTCAACCGCTTCGCAAACGGCGGATGGCTCGCAAAGAACGCGATCCCGGCCGAATACCCGTCGTGGGGCACGTTCAACCAGCTTCGCGACCGCAATCTCGATGCCCTGAAGTCGATCCTCGAAGAGGCCGCGAAGGCTTCGGCGCCGAAGGGAACGAGCGAGCAGAAGATCGGCGACTTTTTCGCCAGCGCAATGGACGTCAAGCTCATCGACGAGCTCGGCGCCAAACCGCTCGACGGGGAATTCAAGCGCATCGCGGCGATCTCGGATGCGGCGAGCCTGCAGGACGCCATCGCCCACCTGCACATGATCGGCGTCGGCGCGACGTTCGAAGGCGGCTCGATTCCCGACTTCAAGAACAGCACGCAGATGGTCTATGCCGTCGGTCAGTCGGGGCTCGGACTTCCCGATCGCGACTACTACTTCAACGACGACGAGCGCTCGAAGAAGATCCGCGACGAATACGTCGCCCACCTGACGAAGATGTTCGGACTGCTCGGCGACGACGCGGCGACGTCCGCGGCGAACGCGAAGACCGTCATGGAGTTCGAGACGCGGCTGGCCGGCGGATCGCTCAAGAACACGGAGCTCCGCGACCCGGCGGCCTCGTACCACATGATGACGCTCGCCGAACGGAAGGCCCTGACGCCGACGTTCATGTGGGAGCGCTACGAGATGGCGATTGGCCTCAAGGCCGGGGCCGCGATAAACGTCGCACACCCCAGGTTCATCCAGGAAGTCGACGCAATGATGAAGAGCGTTCCGCTCGACTCGTGGAAGACATACCTGCGCTGGATGGTCGTCAACTCGTTCGCGGACACGCTCTCGACGCCGTTCGTGGACCAGAACTTCGCGTTCAAGGGCGTCGTGCTCACGGGCGCGAAGCAGCAGCAGCCGCGCTGGAAGAAGGCGGTGCAGGCGACCAGCGGAATGCTCGGAGAGCCTCTCGGCGAGGTGTACGTGAAGAAGTACTTCCCGGCCGAGTCGAAGCGCCGGATGAAGGAGATGGTCGCGAACCTGAAGGCGGCGCTCCGCGAAGACCTCGAGAAGCTCGAGTGGATGCAGGACGCGACCCGCAAGGCGGCGCTCGCCAAGCTCGATTCCTTCACGGACAAGATCGGATATCCGGACAAGTGGAAGGACTACTCGACGCTCGAGATCGAGCGCGGACCGTACGTCACGAACGTGATGCGCGGACGGATGTGGGGCTACAAGGACGACCTGGCGAAGGTCGGCAAGCCGGTGGACCGCGCCGACTGGGGAATGACGCCGCAGACCGTGAATGCTTCATACAACCCGCTCAACAACGACATCACGTTTCCCGCGGGTATCCTGCAGCCGCCGTTCTTTACGGCAGAAGCGGATGACGCGGTGAACTATGGCGCGATCGGCGCGGTCATCGGACACGAGATCACTCACGGTTTCGACGACCAGGGCCGGCAGTTCGACGCGAAGGGCAACCTCACCGACTGGTGGACGGAGGCCGACGGTAAGAACTTCGAGGGTCGGGCGAAGTGCATCGTCGACCAGTATTCGGAGTTCACGATCGATGGCGGCAAGAACGTGAACGGCGAGCTCGTCCAGGGCGAGGCCATTGCCGACATCGGCGGCCTGAAGATCGCTTACGCGGCGTACAAGCGATCGCTCAAGGGCAAGCCCGAGCCGAAGCCGATCGACGGCTACACGCACGAGCAGCGGTTCTTCCTGGGCTACGCCCGCGTCTGGGCGGCGCACGCGCGTCCCGAGTTCGAGCAGCTCCAGGTGAACACGAACGTCCACGCGTTGCCGCGATTCCGCCTCGTCGGCACGCTCGCGAACATGCCCGAGTTCCACGCGGCGTTCGGCTGCAAGGAGGGTGACAAGATGGTCCGCGGCACCGCGAACCGCTGCGTCATCTGGTAGCGACACGATCCAGAACCCCGAGCGGAAGCGAGGGGCCGGCGGTCAGATCGACAATCGTGGATCTGACTGCTGGCACCTCGCTTCCGCTCGTGGTTACGGCCTACACGAGCAATAATCCGAGCCCGAACGAGATCAGGTTGGCAAGGACGATGGCCGCGCAGTCGCGGACCCGAGTCTCACGACTGCCGAAGGCCAGAGCGAACAGCACGCACTCGGCCACCGGCGCGAACGTCTCCGCGACGATCAGGTAGGGGATGCGGGGCTCGATGAGTATCGGCAGGACGAGCACGACGATCGGATACGTGCACGCGGTCAGCCATACGCCGGCAACGATTCGCCGTCCGACCGGATGTACGCTGGACAGGCCGGCGACGAGCACCGGCGTCTCGATCGCGATGGTCAGCAGATAGCCGAACGGCAGGAATCGCCAGAGCTCATCAGGCGACATCCCGGACTCCCCGCGGCAATAGCAATCTGACGAGGAACGGAGCCTCCACAAGAACGTGGAGCATCGCGATCGTGAAATACACGTCGCGCGTTGTCCCGTAGTCGATCGCGAAGGAGCCCCAGAGCACCGCAACGAGCACGGCGCCGCACGCAAGCATCAGTGCTACAGAAAAAGCAGAGACCCTCGAGCGACGCCACAGCGGCAAGCCGGAGAGCCGCCACGGTGCCGTCCGGAATCCGATGAAAGGCATCGCGATGACCCACACACCATAGTGCACGGTCTCGAGGAAGGCGTGCGTGGCGACGAGCAGTCGATCCGGAACCGATGGCAGGATCGTCGCGCCGGCGTGATCCGCAATCCGCATCGTCAAGTCATCGAGTCCGGCAAGCGAATTACCCGACGCGCTCGCGATCCAGATTCCCGCCAGCGCGATTGGCAGCGACGAGTACAACCATCGAACGGCCCGGCGTAGATTCGGGCGCCGCCTCAGTTCGCGGTCGAGAAAAACCAGGGCAACGATCGGATGTCCGTACACGAGACCGAGCCACCAGAGCCCGGGCGACCACCATGCGAAGGCGACAGCCAGCAGGCCGACGGGCACCGCCCACGTCCAGTCTCTGTTCACCTGACGACCCAGCACGGCCACGATCGAAACGAGCCAGACGATCGCCAGGGTCGCCCAAGTGGCGATCAGCGCGCCGGCGCCTTCGTCGCCGCAGTCGAGTGCCCGTGCCACCGGGCCCATCCCGACGTAGAGCGCCGTCATCGCCGTTGCGCCGCCGATCGCCAGGCTGAAGAACCCGCTAGAACGCCCCCACCGGCCCGGAAGCCGGGCAAGGAAGTACCTCGCTTCGATCCAGTTGTGCGGACCGGCAAACACGAAAACCGCGACTACCGAGAGCCATACCGGAGCGGCGGCAGCGGCAACGGCCGCCGCCGCCACGAACGCGGCTGCAAGTGCGGCCGGCGCCGCCACCCCGGAGCGGGTCCCGGAGTTGGCGGCACGCGCTTGCCGCCCGATCGCCTCGATCGCCACCGACATCGGCTAGGTCCCCTCACGCGGCAGAACCAGCTTGATGTTCTTCTCGCCGTCATCCGCGACCCTTATTAGTCGCACCTGACCCTTGAGCGGTTCTCCTGTCGGCGCGGCCTTGCGCAGCGTCCCGACGTTCGCGAGCGGGTACGGAGACGCGTTCGCGAGCGCGTACGTGGCGGTCCCGACGAGAACGACGAAGATCGCCGTGGCCGTCACAGTGGCCTGCGTTCCCAGCCGCCTGCGCGACTTCGCGAGCCAGAGTCCGCCGAACACGATTGAGAGTGACAACGCTACGCCGGAGATCGTCGTGCCGGCCGCCGACATGCCCGCTGGGGGCGCGGCTGCATCCACAGCAAGCATGCTTTCGGGAATGTAGAGATATCCCTGCCAGCCGTCGGTCCCCTCGATTTCGATGGTGACGAGCTGGTCGTTTCGCGAAGGACGCGGGACGGATTTCGCTCCGTTCGGGTTGTCAGGGCGCGCGATGTCGGCACCCGTTGCCGTCGGCAGGGCGCACCACAGTGCACAGCAGAAGGTCGCAATCGCAATACGGCGAAGGTTCGAGGTCATGACTGGTACTCCAGGTCCGAGGGTTGGCGGCGAGTGCGCGACAACGTCAGAGAGAGGAAGGGACCGGCGAGGAACTGCATTCGAGCATCCGGCCTACAGCTGTGCGCACGTCGTCGATGGAAATGGCGAGAATCGACTCGCCGTAGATGAGAGTGTGACGATCGCCGCGAACGGCGAACTTGGAAGGACCGTCGTTGCCCGCCATCAGGACGAGCGTCGGCGTTCCGACGGCCGCTGAGATGTGTGAAGGGCCCGTGTCGTTGCTGACGACGACGTGGCATCTTTCGAATGCCGCCGCGAGCTCGCCAAGCGAAAGCCGCTCGAGCCCGACGGCGCCATCGCCGATCTCCGAGGCCAGGCGCTCGGCGAGGCCGCGCTCCTCCGGACCTGCGAATACCGCGACGCTCACCCCGCTCGCCACGAGCGCGTGCGCAAGCGACAGCCATCGCTCCTTCGGCCAGCGTTTCGACTCGAATCCCGCGCCGGGGTTGAGTCCGACGACCGTCGCGGACTCGAGTCCGATCTCGCGCCAACGCTCGCCGGTTCTTTCCCGCGCATCGGTCGGCGGCTCGATCCGGCCTTCGAACACTCGGGCCGGAGCTCCGGCCGCCGCAGCGACGGCGAGATAACGATCCGCAATGTGGAGGTCCAGATCGTATGGCGCAGTGACCGTGTAGGCTCGTGGCAGCGATCGGTTCTCGCGCCTGGGGCCGACCCGCATCCGGGCGCCGGTCACGATTGCGAGTAGCCCCGATTCGTAGAATGCGTGGATGTCGACGACGGCGTCGAAACGGCGCGCGCGCATGGATCTCGCGAGCCGCAGGATCTCGGAGATCGATTTCAGCTTCGGCCCGTCGCGCAACGCCACACGATCGAGTCCCACGACGTCGTCGGCGAGACCAGCCATGCGAACGATCTGGTCGGCCGGCGTTCCGGTCAGCGCCGTGATCCTCGCGTCCGGGTACGCCGAGCGCAGTGCGTCGAGGGCCGGGATGCCCAGCACCACATCTCCCAGCTGGCCGAGGTGAATGACGAGGATGTTTCGCGGCTCCACGATTTATCCAGAAGCCGGTCTATGCAACGGATGACGGGCCTTCCGACGCGTCGGCGAGCGCCACGACCAGCAGGAGCGCACGCTTGATGCCGAGGTCGCGACCGGCCGGCTCGTACCATTCCTCGAGCGTGTGCGTGCCGCCACCTGATCCCCCTCCGCCGAGAGTCACTGCCGGCAGGCCGAGACTGATCGGAATGTTCGAATCCGTCGAGGCACAATCGAGCACGGTTCGAATGCCGAGAAGCAGCGAGGCCTCCACCGCGGCCCTTGTGATCGCCGCCGTTGCGGGAGTTTCGCCGGACGGACGATCTCCGATCGGACGGATCGCAACTTCGAGGACGGTTCCGGACGCAGCGGCAATGCGGTTTTCGTCGGCGACCGACTCGGCAACGGCATCGCGAAAGTACTGCTCGATCCGCGCGAGCTCGACGGCGGAGACCGATCGCAGGTCAACCCGACACGAGGCATCCGCGGGGATTGCGTTCACCGACGTGCCGCCCGACACGACGCCAACCGAAAAACTCGTTCGGGGCTCGAGCGGCACCGGGTACGACGACAGCCGGGCAATGGCGCGACCGAGGGCATGAATCGGATTCACGACCCCGAAGTCGCCCCAGGAGTGGCCCCCCGGACCCGTGATGCTGACTTCGAACCGACGGGAGCCAAGCGCCCGATGCGTGATCCGCTCGGTGCCCGGACCATCGAGTGAAATGAAGGCCGCAACGTTCGCCGCGGACTGCGGCGACGCGAAGTAGTGGCGGCAACCGCGCAGGTCGCCGTCGCCCTCCTCGCCAACGGTCGCCACGAAGCGAATCGGACGCCGCGTACGAACGTCTCCGGCAACGAGCGCGCGGGCCACGGCGATCATCGCGATGAGGCCGCATCCGTCGTCGGCGATCCCCGGTCCGTAGAGTCGATCGCCGGTCCGGCGGACGCGACAGTCGGTGCCCGCCGGAAAAACCGTGTCAAGGTGCGCGGAGAGTACAATCGCGGGTTCGGATGTCTGTCCCGTGCGCGTTGCGATGACATTGCCGACTTCGTCGATGGTGACGTCATCGAGCCCGGCGTCCAGAAACAGCTCGCGTACCCGCTCGGCCCGAAGTGACTCGCCGAACGGTGGCGCCTCGATCTCGGAGAGCTCGATATGCTCGCGAGTGAGCGCCTCGAGCGAGCCGTCTATCCACGAGAAAGCTCGAGTGACGTCCGGTCGTGTGATGACCGACGCCACGTCGGGCGCCGCTCCATCCACCGTCGAGCCAGTCGCCCGCGGCATCACGTCGACTCGGGCGGGGCGAGCTTCAGGTCGGCCTTCGTCAACGCAGAATGCAACGCCTTGACGATGTCGGACGTCTGGCGCAGGGCGTCTTCCGCGGTCTCGATGAGCGACCGCAACGGGAAACCCTCCTCCTCGACGGAGATCCGCACCTCGCGATCGACGATGACGCGCTCCGCGATGTCCTTCTTCACTTCCTGAAGGATTGCCTGCATCTGCACACTCATCGATCCGAGCTCCGACAGGGCGCGATGACTGTCGAGCGCCGGGAGCAGCCGGTTCACGTCCTGCTGGATTCGGGAGATGCGGTCGGTCTCGAGCTGCAGCCGCACCATCTCGGTGTGGTAGAGCTCCTGGAACTTGTTGTGCACCGTCACGTTGATCTCGACGATTTCGGCGAGGATCGCGGGGAAGTAGAACAGTTCCGCCAGGTTCAGCTTGTAGTCGCGCAGCCGCGTGACGACCTTGCGCTCGATCATGTCGCCAAACGTCGTGATCTCGACGACGAGGTGGCGCATTTCGCGCATGTCGGCGAGAGTCCGGTCGCGCATAGTGAGCGGAATGTCGTCGGGTCGCGGCGCAAGCTTCGAGATCTGCTCGGCGAGGCCGTCGATTGAACGCCACGTCGCGTATTCGGCTACGGCATCGATCCGGTAGGACCCGAATCGCGTTATGAGCAGGTCGAGCTTGTCGCGATCCTCGGGCGTCTTGAGCGGCTTCGCGAGGTAGTAGCGGACGACCTCGCCGAGCGCCGCGCGGTCGAAGCGCCCGAGCCGCTCGAAGAACCGCCGCATTATCGACACCGGAATCGTCGTGTCGAGGTGGTAGATCTCGGTGCGCGCAGCGTTGATCTCTCGCTGGAGCGCAACGAGCTTGCTGAAAGCCAGGGAGCGGCGGAGCTGACGGGCCTCCTCGAGCCGCCGGCCGAGGTCGGTCAAGTCGACGACACGTCCACGCTCGGGCTGTAGCTGAAGTCGCTGCAGGACCGAGAAGAATTGACTCGTCGTCCACAGGCAGCGGAACTCGGCGGCGAGGTCGACGGGAGGCGCCGGCGGAGCCGAGGCGTTCGTCGTCGTCGGGTCCACCAATCTTCGCGTGAAGGGGAATTTCATGTTGAACCGCCAGGGAGTACGGCGTGTCGTCGCGCCTCGTTTACGTGTGCTGAACCTGCTGGACCAGCTCGAGGATCTCGTTGTCGGTCAGTATCGAATTCGACTTCTTCGCCTGCTGGAAAACGCGGTCGATGAGCTCGTCGGACGGATCGAACCCGCGTTTCTCGAGCCAGTAGATGACGTTCGACTTGCCGCTCATTGGCCCGACCTCGATCTTCTGCTCGCGTCCGAACAGGTGCGCCGGCACGCCGGAGTACACGAGGTCGGCAAGCTTTACGTCACCTCGACGGAAGGCCTTGATGACCGCGGCTGCGTGGACGCCCGTTCCGGTTCGGAAAGCGTCGCGACCAACGACCGGGTAGTTCGTCGGGATGGGAACGCCGACGGCCTCCGAAACTGCCTCGCAGTATTCGCCAAGTGACGTGAGGTCGCGATCGATGTACCCGAGCAGTCTGAGATTCACGAGCAGTATGTCCATCGGCGTATTGCCGACGCGCTCGCCGACGCCGAGTGCCGTGCCGTGGACTCGATCGACACCCGTCATGACGGCCGAGATCGAATTGCTCACGGAGAGCCCGCGGTCTTCGTGGCCGTGCCAGTCGACCTTGACGTCGACACCAAGCTCTTCGATGAGGCGCTTCGTCCACCGCACGAGAGCGCGAGTGCCAAACGGCGTCGCGTGTCCGACCGTATCGCACAGGCAGAGTCGCGTTGCGCCGGCGTTTATCGCCGCAACGAAGAGCTGCCGGAGCGTGTCCGGATGTGCACGGACCGTGTCTTCGGTGACGTACATCACCGGAATGCCTTCCTTCGCACAGAAGCCGACGGCTTCCTCGGTCGAGCGCAGCATCATCTCGATCGACCAGTCTTCGGTGTACTGACGAACGGGGCTCGAGCCGATGAACGTGCATGCTTCGATCGGTATGCCGACTGCCTGGGAGATCTCGACGATGGGCCGGACGTCGGCGATGACGGTGCGAGCCGCACAGTTCGGTCGAATAGCAAGTTTCGCGTCGACGATCTCACGCGCCAGCCGCGTCGTGTGTTCGACGACGTGCGGACCGGCGCCGGGCAGGCCGATGTCGGCCGACTCGATGCCGAGTTTCGCGATGAGGTGGAGGATGCGGAGCTTCTGGTCGATCGAAGGGTTGCAGATCGACGGGCTCTGCAGTCCGTCGCGCAGCGTTTCATCGTCGAACTCGATCGGAAACTGACGGGCCGGTGGAGGGCCATCTACCGAGTTCCAATCGTAGATCAAGTCGGACATCGAAGGCGTACTCCTTTACTTGTAGCGGGTCTCCCATTACAGCAAAGGGCCGCGCGCAACGTCAAGGAAACGCGCCTAACGGGTCGGCCGCGGCCCGGTCTTCACCGCAACTGGAGGGGCCGGGTTGATTTCCACAACTTTTGTGGAAAAGTCTGTGAAAAAGAGGATGTAGAGGACCCCTTAGTAGTTCACCGTGAAGCGCTTATAGCAGTTTGCACAAAAAGGTGTCACTGAGAAGAAACGTGATGTGGAGTCTGGTTTCCCGGAGCGCTACGGATGTTTCCGTACCTCCGGTCTCCGTGTCTCCGTGACTCTGTGCGCGAAGCTCTTTGATCTCCGAGAGGGGAGCTTCGCGCACAGAGTCACCGAGTCACGGAGACACGGAGGGCAGCTCCACCCTCGCATCAGATCACTCGTCGTCCCGCTCTTCCCGGATCTGGTTGTTGCGCTCGTAGAACTCGAACGCCGCAGCCAGCACCGGCCGCGGTCTCGAACCGTCCGGCGGCCCGACGAAGCCGGCCTGCTCCATCTGATCGAGAATCGCCGCGGCCCGGCCATACCCGACGCGAAGCCGCCGCTGCAGCACGCTCGTCGACGCACGCCCCATGTCGCACACGATCTTCAGCGCGTCCTCGAACAACTCGTCGCGAGCGCCTCCACCATCGATCCCGCCCGACTCCTGCAGCGACATCGTGACCGTCTCGTCGTACTCCGGTTGTCCCTGCCGCTTGATGTAGCTCGTGACGGCGTTGACGTCCCTCTCCGAGAGGAAAGAGCCGTGCACACGGACGAGGCGCGACGTGCCCGGCGGCAGGAAGAGCATGTCGCCCTGCCCGAGCAGCTGTTCGGCGCCGTTCGTGTCTATGATCGTCCGCGAGTCCACCTTCGAAGAAACCCGGAATGACATGCGCGACGGAAAATTCGCCTTGATGAGACCCGTGATGACGTCGACCGACGGGCGCTGAGTCGCGAGCACGAGGTGTATGCCGACGGCTCGCGCCATCTGCGCGAGGCGTGTGATCGACGATTCGACCTCGGACGATGCGACCATCATCAGGTCGGCGAGCTCGTCGATGAGCACGACGATGTAGGGAAGCGGCTTGGGCAGCTCTTCGCTTTCCGAGGCCATGCGCTGATTGACGATTGCGCGGACCTCCTTGTTGAACTGCTCGATGTTGCGCACGCCATAGCCAGCCAGCGTGCGATAGCGGTTCTCCATCTCGGTCACCGCCCACTTCAATGCGTTGGCGGCACGCTTCGGATCGACGACGATAGGAGTGAGCAGATGGGGAATGCCTTCGTAGAGGCCCAGCTCGAGCCGCTTCGGGTCCACCATTATGAACTTCACGTCCTCGGGCGAAGCCTTGTAGAGGATCGAGGTCACGATCGCGTTGATCATCACCGACTTGCCAGAGCCCGTGGAGCCGGCGATGAGCAGGTGGGGCATCTTCTGCAGGTCGGCGATGAAGTCCTGTCCGTCGATCGTGTGGCCGAGTGCGAGCGTGAGCTTCGACGGCGAGTTCTGGAACGTGGCGCTTTCGACGATCTCGCGAAGGAAGATCGTGCGGCGATCGACGTTCGGTACCTCGATGCCGACTGTCGATTTGCCTGGAATCCGGTCGATGCGGATCGATTCAGCCTTGAGTGCGAGGCAGAGGTCGTCGGCGAGACCGACGACGCGGCTGTATTTGATGCCCGGATCCGGCTTGAACTCGAACGTAGTCACGACAGGCCCGGGATTGATCCGATGGATGTGCCCGGTGACCGAGAATTCCTTGCACTTCTCGGCGAGCGCGACCGCGCGGCTCTCGAGCTGCCGTTCGTCCTCTTCCTGGACGGCGGGCGGAGCCGTGAGCAGGTCGGTGGACGGAATGAGGTAGCCGGTATCGGTTGCCGTGGCGCGCAGCGGAAGCTTGGGTTGCGCCGGCTTGTTCGGCGCCGTCCGGACGATCGAAAGTGTCGAGACCATCTCTGCAACGGCCGGGTCGACGCTCACGAGCGGCTCGGGCGCGGCCGCCGGTGCCGCCGATCCGTTGTTCGAGGCCGGTGCGGTGCCCGATGCGATGGCGTCGGCCGCGGCGCGTGCCGTGCGCCGGGACTGCGCCTCAGCAAACTTTGCGCGCGCGGCCGCAGCGGCACTGAGCTGCGGCGCCGGTTCCGATGTCGCGGTTTCCACCGTCGGGGCAACAAGCTGCGCGGCAACCGCGCCGGACGGTGGCGAAAGGCGGTCGGTTCTCGGAATCACGCGAGACGGGGCGTGATCGTCCGCCGTGTCGAGTGGTGTCGTTCGGGGCGTCGTCCGTGCGCGGACCGGCGGCCGGTCGGTCGAGTCGTCCATCAGCCCCTGCTTGACGAGCTCCTCGGTGCGACGCCGTACCTCGCGCTCGCGAACCCGAATGGTCTCCTCGTCCTCTTCCTCGAGCATCGCCGCACGTTCCGCTGCGCGTTCGGAGGCGCGTTCGGCCCTATCGGCCTTCTTCGCTTCCCACCACGCCGCGAATCGGTCGCGAAGCCCGGTCAGCGAGAACCTTGATTCGCGGTCGACCGGCTCCTCGCCGGCGTCGTCGCCGTGCCGGCGGAACGCCCGCTCGGCCGTCGCCGAGAGCGACACCTGGAGCGTGAGCATGACCGTGAGCACGAACACCACTGCAAGCACGATGCCCGCGCCGACCGTGTTGAGCATCGCGGTGAGGCCTCGGGCCACGACGAGGCCGACCAGTCCGCCGGTGGCGGACGCATTCGCCAACCACGAGACGCTAGGGGCCGGAAGCAGGCTGAGGCCTCCCGCGAGCGCGAGCAGCATGCAGGCGAAGCCAGCCGCAAGCTTGAACGGAATGCCCATCCGCTGCGCCGCAAACCCGCGGATGCCAAACGCTGCCATTCCGATCGGAACCGCAAAGGCGAGCAAGCCGACGACCTGCAGGAGGATGTCCGAGATCCACGCGCCGACCTGGCCGACTAGGTTGCCGACTTCAGTACGCGTCGAGGCCACGTTGAGGGCAGGATCCGATGGATCGTAGGTCGCGAGACACAGAGCCGTGAGGATGGCCCCACCGAGCAGCGCGAGCGCCGCGGCCTCAGTTACGATCGAGCGTTCGGATCCTTGCGGCTTGGTGGCCATGAAGCGTGATGCCGCCTGCCCCAAACCGGCGGCGTGCCGTACGTTACCACGAACGGGCATGCGTGACCATGGTGTAATTGACCGCCGGTCAGCGAGTCAGAATGTCGTACTTTCCGTGTGGCTCTGCGTCTGTACTCCGCGCCTCTGCGAGAAACTGCTTCCCGCAGAGACGCAGAGTGAAACCGCAGAGGCGCAGTGGAGAACGCTACTCGCCCGATGCATCGAACCCCGCCCGCTTCGCCACGAGGAACGCCTTGATGAAAGCGTCGATATCGCCCCCCAGAACGGCGTCGACGTCAGACGTCTCGTGTTTAGTCCGCGTATCCTTCACGAGCTGGTAAGGATGCAGCACGTAGTTGCGGATCTGCGAGCCGAAACTCACCGACATCTTGTTGGCGTCGTGCTCGGCGGTTTCGGCCCGCCGTTTCTCCAGCTCGAGCTCGTAGAGGCGCGACTTCAACACCCGCATCGCCACGTCCCGGTTCTGATGTTGCGACCGCTGATTCTGGCACGACACCACGATCCCCGTCGGGAGGTGTGTCAGCCGCACGGCTGAGTCCGTCACGTTGATGTGCTGACCGCCCGCGCCCGACGACCGGTAGGTGTCCACACGCAGGTCCTTGTCGAGGATCTCGATTTCGATCTCGTCGTCGATCTGCGGATGGACGTCGACCGACGCGAAGCTCGTCTCGCGGCTCTGCCCGGCATTGAACGGCGACATTCGAACGAGGCGATGGACGCCGAGCTCCGGCAACAGCAGTCCGTAAGCGTGCGGGCCCTCGACGGTAAATGTCGACGACTTGATACCGGCTTCCTTGCCCGGCGACTCCTCGATGATCTCGGTCGAGAACCCTTTCCGCTCGCACCATCGCAGGTACATTCGCCGGAGCATCTCCGCCCAGTCCTCGGCGTCGGTACCACCAGCCCCGGCATTGATCGACACGATCGCATCGCGATGATCGTTCGGTCCGGAAAGCAGCATCTCGGTTTCGGCATCCGCAACCCGGGCGGCCAGCTCGTCAACGGCCACCCGCACTTCGGCTTCCGAGTCAGGGTCGTCGGCGGCGAACTCGAAGAGCACCCCGACGTCGTCGACGGCCCGTCCAAGCCACGCCGCTTCCTCGATGCCTTTCTGAAGGCGGCTGCGCTGCTTCAGGAGCTTCTGCGCCTGCTCCTGGTCGTCCCACAGCTTCGGGTCCGCAATCCTGTCCTCGATCTCCTCGAGGTCGCGCTGCTTTCGAACCGGGTCAAAGAAACCTCCGAAGTTCTTCGGCGCGTGACTTCAGGGTTTCGAACTGCGATCGCACATCATCGAGCATGGTCGGCTTCTCACTTTTGGACTTCGGTCGTCAAACCGCGAAGTGTACATCAATTATCCTCGCGACCGTCCCATCGTCGTCGAAACAGCGGGGCAGCGAGCAGCAGGAGCGTCGCCACGACGCCCGCGATCGGAAGCCAGTCACCCGTCCGCGCGTAGAACGTCATCGGTGGCGCAGACCGGGGAAACTCCCAGCGGCGCGACGTCTCCACGAAGAGGTCCGTCGAGTCCAGGATCTGACCCGTTGGCGAAATCCGCGCCGAGTAGCCCGCATTCGTAACGCGAATCTGGTCGACACCATTCTCGATCGAGCGCATCACCGAGTGCGCGAGGTGCTGCCGCGGCATTGGCGTCGGCCCGAACCAGGCGTCGTTCGTCAGGTTTATGAACGCAGTGGCACCTCCGCGTCGCGCCTCGCGCGCGAGCTCCGGGAACGCGGATTCGAAACAGATCGAAGTCCCGATTCGCACGCCCTCGACATCGACGAGTCGAACGCTCTCGCCAGGTGTGAAGTCGTACATCAGCGACGGAATCCGGTCGACGAAAGGCACGACGCCGCGCAGCGGCACGTATTCGCCAAACGGCAGCAGGCGAACCTTGTCGTACTGTCCGACGCGCGTTCCGTCGGGCCCGACCATCACGGCGCTGTTCGAATGGCCGTCGCCGACGATTCCCAGTGCATTCACGAAGACATAGTCGCCGCGTTGTCGCGCCACGGCAGCAAGCAGTCTGCGCGCCTCGGGTTCGTCGTCGTACACGAAGTTGGCTGGCATCTCGGGCCAGACTATGAGCGCCGGCGCCGGGATCACGGGCGCGTTCTCGCGGTCGAGCTCGGCGCGTCCCATGCGCGCGAGGTGGACGTACGAGCCGTCGAACACTTCCTGCCGGGACGACTCGATGATCGACGGCGAGATGTTGGGCTGCAGCGCTACGACCGGGAGCGCATCGTTCGATGCCACGGGTGTGCGTGACGTGACGTAGAGCCCTGCAACGAGATTCACTACGAACACCGCGAGGGTTGCCGTGAGCACGCGCAGTGCCGCCTTGCGCGAGGGCGCGATTGCCGAATACGCGAGCGCCGCGCTTGCCAGCGCGAGCAGAAGGCTGATCGCGTACACGCCGCCGATCGACGCGCTCTGCGCGAGCGCGGGCTGGAAGGACTGCGAGTAACCGAGGAAGTTCCATCCGATTCCGAGCGTTCGCAAACGCAGCCACTCGAGACCCACCCAGACGAGAGGTGCGACAAGGACGGCCCCGGCGCCGGATCGGCGGACCGAGACGTTCACTATCGTGGCGAACAGCCCGGTGAAGAGGCTGCAGACCACCGTCGGGAGCAGCAACAGGGCGTATGCGAGCGGCGCGGCAAATCCGCCGTAGTTGATGGGCGAATACGTCAGCCACCAGCTCGATGCGTAATAGAAGAACGTGCCGGCGATGACACCGAGGCCGAACGCGCGCGGTCCCGTTCGCTCGCGCGCGGCGGCAAGCATGAGCGGAGCGAGCGCCACCCACGCGAGGATCGCGATCTCCCAGCCGGGATATGCGAGGGTGAGCAGTCCTCCCGTCAGCAGGGCGAGCGACAGGTGCCGAATCGGGATCATTCCGGCCTGAAGCCGCAAGACCCGTCCTCCGGCAAGATCCTCCTCGGCGATCACGCGACGCTCAGGCCTGGCCTTCGAAGACCGACTCCGCCATGTAGGAACTGCGGACGAACGGACCGCTGAAGACGGCATCGAAGCCGAGCGACTCGCCGAACTCGCGATAGGCGTCGAAGGTGTCGGGATGAACGAACTCGCTGACGGGCAGGTTACGCCGCGTCGGCTGCAGGTATTGTCCGATCGTCACGGCGCGGACGCCGTTTGCGCGCATTTCGCCGAGCAGCTCGTGGACTTCGTCGCGCGATTCGCCCAGTCCCACCATGAGGCCGGACTTCACCAGCGTGTCGGGACGGATCTCTCCGGCTCTCCGCAGGACGGCGAGGGAACGGTCGTGATCCGATCTCGACCGGACCTTTGGCGAGAGTCGCCTGACGGTTTCGACGTTGTGATTGAAGACGTGCGGCGCCGCGTCGAGCACGACGCGCAGGCACTCGTCTGAGCCCCCGAAGTCCGGCGTGAGAACTTCGATTCGGGCCTCCGGGAGCCGGTCGCGGATGGCGCGAATGGTGCGGGCGAAATGCCCGGCGCCGCCGTCCGCCAGATCGTCGCGCGCAACGGCGGTTACAACGACGTAGTCGAGCGCGAGCTCGGCGGCCGCATCGGCAACCTGGTCCGGTTCGCCGGCAATTGCTTCGTAGTCGTCGGGCTTGCCGGCAGGTACAGAGCAGAATGCGCAGTGTCGCGTGCAGATGTTCCCGCCGATCATGAAGGTGGCGGTGCCCCGCGAGAAACACTCGTTGCGGTTCGGACAGCGCGCCGACTCGCAGACCGTGTGGAGCGACTTCGACCGCATGAGCCGTTTGACCTCGTGGTCCGAGGCGGCATCACGCCACGGTTTGCGCAGCCATTCCGGGAGTCGGGGACCGATCTGCACGAGCATGGGTCCGCATAGTAGCAGAACCTGCGCCTCTGCGAGTCCTCTGCGACTCTGCGAGAAACACTGCCGCAGAGTCGAGTTTCTCGCAGAGTCGCGGAGGACTCGCAGAGACACAGAGGCCGCCTCGAGTGGTCGCTTCGTTCAGATCGCCGACGGATCGGTCACGACACCGATATACGGCAGATTGCGGAACCGCTCGGCGTGGTCGAGACCGTAGCCGACGACGAACTCGTCGGGGATCTCGAAGCCCACGTAATCGATCGGGACCTCGATCCTGCGCCTGGCCGGCTTGCTCAGCAGAGCCGCGATCTTCACCGAACGGGCGCCGCGGCGGCGGAACGTGTCGGTGAGATATGACAGCGTGAGGCCCGTGTCGACGATGTCTTCGACGAAGAGTACGTCGCGGCCTTCGAGCGACTGATCGAGGTCCTTCGTCACGCGCACTTCACCCGACGACGCCGTTTCCGACCCGTAGCTCGAGACGGCGATGAAGTCGATCGTGACGGGGAGGTGCACGGAGCGCATGAGGTCGGACAGGAACATGCAGCCGCCCTTCAGGACGCAGATGAGGTGTGGAACGCGCTCATCGGCCCTGTAATCGGCGGTGATCTGCTCGCCGAGCGCGGCAACGCGTTCAGCAATCTTGTCCGATGGGATGAGAATCGAGACATTGGCAGGGTCGAACATGCGCCGAGACTAGGAGGGAGCGCCGCGAATCGCAAGAGGCGATTGGACGGCGCAGGACACTTTCCCCGGTCCCCCCGTTCCTCGAGCCGCGAGCGGTAGCGAGCGTCCCAAGGACAGTGCCTGAAACCACAACCCCGTCTTTGCGAAGAGAAGGAAGTAAAAGGAACCCATCGACAGTACGTGGGC
>CAZXLQ010000057.1:0-21333 GCA_964641945.1 uncultured Clostridia bacterium | reverse complement strand
GGTGAAGCCTCCAGTCATGTAGGGGTCCCCTCAGAAAACGGACTTATGCCGAGCACGGCATAAGTCCGTTTCCTGAGGGGACCCCCTATTCAGCAACGCGGCGAAGGTCCTTGACGAGGATGAACATGTGGAGCGGATCGGTGGGGGATTCGATGAAGTCGAAATGGCGATAGAACGCCTGTGCCTCTTCGTCCTTCGCATGTACTGCAAGCGCGCGAACACCTGCGATGTCCGCGGCTTGCAGTGTTCGCTGCATCGCATTCCGAAGCAGGCCGGCGCCCACTTTCTTCCCTTGCCAACCTAGAGCAACGCCCATCCGAGCCAAGAGCATTATAGGTACTGGATGCCGAGCTAAGCCCTTCGTCAACCGATCGGGGGCATCGTCGTAGCTTACTTCACCGACAACAAGGGAATAGAAGCCGATCACCGTGTCATCGGCGAGCGCGACGTAGGTCTGCGAAGCGTTGGCTTGCTGGTTGTGTAAAGCAAAGCGGGCCAGGAAACGGTTGAGCGCTTCCTGGCCGCAGTCGAACGTCTCTACAGCATGCTGGCGAGTCAGCTTTTCAATACGAAAGCACGTCACCGTGCCGAGCCACTATCAAAAAGGCTCGGTTCGTTAAACAGCCGCTGCACACGGGGCAGCGCACGCGGTTCCGCATCGAGCGCTGCCATGAACGCCGTCCACTGTTCTGCATCCAGTCCGAAATGCCGCCGATCAGCAAGGGTCTCTTCAGCACGTGAGAGCGCGCTCTCCAAGACAAAATCACTTACTGACCTATGAGCAGTTTCGGCTGCTTCGTAGAGTGCCTTTTTGGCCGCAGGTGTGAGCCGAAGATCCAACTTCTCGGTCCTTGTCATGCGTTTGACCATGATTCACCTCCTTCCCACTCTTCCACTGTACTCAGCTTGCCCGACAATGTCACGACAAATCGTACTAGTCAAGTTCTCGAGCGTGGTGAGTCAGAGAGATGCCTTGCGTCCGATAAGGTTCACTATGCGTTTGCGCCAAGGATTCCCGGGGCCTGTCCGCAGTTCCACAGTCTCACAGTATAACCTTGACGTAATATTACACAGACGGTATATTCTATATCGTGAACACGGAAGTAGAGTTTACCGACGAGTTCGCCGAGTGGTGGGACTCTTTGAAAGAAGCCGAGCAAGTAAGCGTCGATGCGGTCGTTCGCTTGCTCGAAGAGAAGGGATTTTCACTCGGATATCCGTATTCGAGTCAGATAAAGGGCTCGCCCATCGCCATGCGCGAGCTTCGGATTCAACATGAAGGGCGGCCGTTTCGGGTGCTTTACGCATTCGACCGCAGACGATCAGCGTTGCTCCTGATCGGTGGTGACAAGACGGGCAATGCGAGATGGTACGAGGAATTCGTGCCGAGAGCGAACAAGATCTACGAGCAGCACCTTAGAGAGCTGGGTGGCGAAAGCTAATTGGCTCGGTGAAGAGGTCCAACAATGGCAAGGAATTTTAGAGAACTTCGGGAAAAGATGCCTCCGGCGGCCCAGGCGGCCTCGGCAGCGCGTGCCGAGCAGCTGCGGGCGGAGATGCCGCTCCACGAGTTGCGGGCGGCGCGAGCACTCACGCAGCAGACGCTCGCGAAGAACCTTCGGATCAGTCAGGCTGCGGTTTCGCGGCTCGAGCGCCGCGCGGATGTGTACGTGAGCACGCTTCGGAATTTCGTCAGAGCGGTTGGCGGCGAGCTCGAGATAGTTGCGCGGTTCCCGGACGGGTCCGTCCAAGTGATGGGGTTCGATGAACCCCATCACGACTTCGAGACCGAGAATGTGCCTCCTCCTTCTCGCAGCAGCTAGTTACGGGTGACCGGTTGCAGCAGCGCAGCAGCGAGCAGCGAACGCGGGCGGCGAAACTCGGCGATATTGAGTCCGATAATGGTTATTATGACTGATTCTGACGAAGAGGAAGAGGCTTCCAGGCGCCCTGACGAGGTGGCAGCGACATCGAATAACCGATCGGGCGTTGACCCGAGGAGCAAGATTGCTGTCCATCTGGGGTACACCCCAGCCTGATGTCCGGTTCGGATGCCCGGCCCGACATCGCACGGCGCTTCGTATCCGGTTCCTAGTCTAGCTTTCACAAGTTCGCGCCGCGCTCCGATCATCGGTTCGTGAAACGAGCGGAGGTGCTTGACTCACCTCCACTCGGGCGGCTCGGCACAATTATCGAGCCCCGGAATCTCGACGCGAGCTGTCAGAACGGGCAAGGTGTCCGGATTCTACTGCGGGCAGCGAATGACGCCCCTCGTCATTCGTCTACCGGTCCTTCGTCGAATCGACGCGGTTGACGGACTCGACGCGCTTTAGGTGGGTGTCGAGCGCAATGCCGAGCCTTTCGGTCGGATAGGATTTGACGAATCGCGCGACCTGTTGCATCACGCTATCGCGTTGCGCGTTCTCGTGGCACGACCCGGTGTGGAGAAACTCCGCGTACGCGGAGTTCTTTGCCACGAGCTGCCACCACGCTTTGTCGGCACTGGTCTTCGGAGCCGAAACCTCGGCCACGAAGTGGATCACCCTCGGGGCGCCGATCCGCTGCAGCACGAGCCGTCGAATCCCGTTCGACTCGTCCCACTCGCCCCAGTTGAGCGCCACCGTGGCCGTGAGATCGTGGGCACCCGCTTCGCGAAAAACCAAGTAGTCGGAATAGAGTCGCGGCTCGAGGTCAACGGGCCTGTCCGGTTTGGCATTCCACAAGAGCGGAATGTCGAGCCGCCGCGTCTCGCCCGCCTCTATCGTGAAGGTTCCCCACGTCGGAAGATCCCCTGGCGTGATGAGTCGATCGTCGCGGCGCAGTTCGAACCTCGTCACGACGACGAGCCTCGCCGTCGGATTGGTGATCGTGATGGTGACTGGAACGACTTGTCCTAGCACTCCTGGGCCGGCCGTGACTGTGACGCTTGGAACGTCCTCGGCGGCGGCCGGTGCGGCGAGCGACATTAAAAGACAGATTGTAACGATGAACGATCGCATTCTTGGCATCATATTCCTCCCTCTATTCAGCCTTATTCAAGGTCAGTTTGTCCTAGAGGCCTGGTTTGTTTGCTCGTCGGATTGCGTTAATGGCCTCGACCGAAATGCCCGTCAGCGGCGGAGTGTTCTGGCGAACGGTGACGAGCCATGGCTGCGTGAACCACAGCTCGAGCCCCTCCCACCTGTCTGGGTACTCACTTCTCGACCCGGGCGGAAGGTCCGGGTTGAAGAGTTGCACCACAGCCGCCACGCTTGCGGCCGCGAGCCTCGCCGTACCGAGTCGCTCTACAACGGGGACGGCAGCTATTCCTGCACCACAGGGCCACTTTTACAATTCAATTACAATTGCCACGTCGTCCACTCACTGACTTACCAGTGCCTGCAGGCGTGTACGACGACCGCCTCGTCGCTTAATCTGTTGAAGCGACAGAAGAAGCGCGTCCGCTCGGTCGAGCACGCGGTGGAGATCATCGCTTCTTAGGTCCGTGGGACGAATCGCGTCTAGCACAAATGCGATGCCCGTCAGATGCTCGTAGAAAAGGTGCGCCGGATCCGGTGCCGGGATCCTGGCTCTGTGACCCAGATCAGCGTCGGGCTCACGACGGCGCTGAGATCGCCGTATAGCGTCGAGTTCCTTCTCAAGTTTCGCTGCCGCCTCGGCGATTGACGTCGAAGTGACAAGTTCCGCCTCCTCGCTGTTCGCGGCCTTCGCGAGGATATCGCTTACGCGGACCCGAAGACGGGCTCCAGACTCTGCGGCACTGAGGTGGGTTGCGAGCACATCGGCGCGTCGCCGGCGAGCTGTTGCGGACCTGACTCCAAGCCTCGTCGCGGTGAGCCTCGCGAGCTGCTCGGCCTCGAAGAGATTGACGCTCCCGGACTCGAGCGCCTCGGCGACGTCGTAAGGAAACGCGAGAACTGAGAGGTAATGATCGGCGAAGGTCCGCGCTCCGATACGCGAAGTCCTTCGGCCGGCCAGTTCGCGCCGGAGCAAGCGCAATGCTTCGCGAAGCTCGGACCGGCTCCACTGCGGCGGCCGACCACGGCCCTTCTGCCCACTTGGCTTTCGATCGGCCCTCTCGGCCGACCGGACGAGGCCCACGAGCTCGCGTTCTGTTGGGGTCCCTTCATCAAACGGAAAAAATTGTACGCTAAGGATTTCGGAACGGCTGACGACCTTGCGGCTCTGTTGCCACAATTAGTCGCTCGTCAGACTTCGGCCAACTCCTTCTGATCAATTCGCCCCAATTGGTCCGACGCTCTGGCTTTCGCCGAGCAGCGTGTCTACGTGCCGAACGAGCTGGGATGCCTCGTCCTCGATCGTGCCGCCGTGCGCAAGCGGTTCGCCAGGGTTTTCGCCCCATTGTGCTTCTGGGCCGTAAAGAAAGTAGACGTCCCACATGACGTCACCGTCTTCCCAGCGGGCCTGCTCAGCGAACCAGCGCCCGACGACTTTCTGCTCGTCCCAGAAGTGGCCAACGCGAGGGTCATCGATCACGTGGCCAGTCAGTCGCCAACGCGATCGAGCGTCCGTCGGAACCATCGAGAACCACACGACGTAGACTCGCAGGTTTGCCGATCGGTGCCTGTCGAGGATCTCGGCCCACACACGGCGGGCGCCGGCGACGCACTCCGGTCAGGTGGGCGAGACGAGCAGGATAATTCGCGGCACGCCGCGGTCCTCGTTGAATGGCGTCCGCAGGTCCTCGATGCTTGCGATGTCGATAAGCGTCGCGTCGGGTTCCGGAACGAGGGTCAAAACGACCACGACAGCTACGGCCAGGCCGCTGAGCAGCCCGACGGTCACCTTCGTCCGATGTCCGAATCGAGCCTTGCCAGTCGCGGGCCCTTCCATTCTACCGTCCTCCCTTGGCTGCGGCCGCGCGGCGGAGCGAGGCAATAACGAGCGTCTTCGACGGCGTTTGACGGAGGGCGCCGCCCTCCGAGTAGATCCGTCAGCCGTAGCTGGCCGGACGTGCAGCGACCTCCGGTCCCTCGACGTCAGTCCCTTCGACGACAACGCTCGGCGAGCCATGAAACCCCAGCCTCCGCGCCTCGTCGATATCTCGGACTTTCACGACGCGAACTTTCGTTTTGATGACGAGCTCCCGGGCCGCTGCCTTGACGATCGAGACCGCCTCGCGCCATGACCCGCATCCCCCGGACCGGAAGACCACGACTTCGACGCTCGGGGAACCCGCGAACACTGCCGACGGCAATACGAGTAGAAGGGCCGCGAGGACGACTGCTGTAGAGATCTTCACTTCCCTCGCACCTTTGCTTGATCGACGAGCGTCTGGAGCTCGACCGCGAGCTTGGCGCCGTCGAGCTGCCGGCTCGCATCGAGTCCCTGGAGCTGATGCATCCACGCGGTGGGTGTCGGCGGCTCTGCCTTCCACTCGGCGTCGGGGCCATAGAGCAAGTACACGTCCCACGCTGGCCGCTCACCCAAAGACAGAACCGGTGCATAGGCCTTCACGAGCTCGCCCGTGGCATCCCAGTACCGGCTCACACGGCCGTCGGGAAGGATCGTCGTTGCCTTGCCGACCGTCGCTACCGTGTCCGATTCGAGGATTGGCACCCACACGGCGTACGCTCGAATGTCGGGGTCCTTGACGACGGCAAGAACCTTCGTCTGGACCACTGAGGCCCCTCCGACGCACATCGGGCAGGTCGGACTGAGCAACATCAGAAGTCGGACCTTGCCTTTATCGGCGTTGAAGCGGGCACGCAGGTCAGCCAGGTCGGTCGAGAACGGAAATTCTTGCGACGAAGGGTCGGACGTTCCGATCAACGCGCAACCCGGTTCTCCATGCGTCTTTCCCGCGCAGCAGGCCGTACCGGCATCGGTTCGTCGACTACCCGCCTCTACGACCGAATAACCAGACTCATCGATCACCTTACGAATCGCATCCACGGTCACCTTGGAAGCGTCGTATCGAATCCAGGCTTCGCGTTTCTCGAAACTCACCCGCACCTCGTGCACGCCGTCGGTCGCGCGAAGCGACTTCTCGATACCAGTCGCGCACCCGCCGCAGGTCATTCCCTCGACGCCAAACGTGACCGTCGCCGACGCCGGCGAAACCGCGAGGCCGAATCCCGCGAACAGAACCAGACATGCCGTGACGGCAATCGCTCGTTGAAGTGTCACAACTCCTCCTTCACCAGATGGTCGCTCCTACCGTGATCGATCGAATACGGTGAATCCGTGGGCTGGAGCAAATTTTCGATCCGCGCGATCTCGCCGAGGCAGCAACGCCCCGACGGGTTGCGGACTTCGCAAGCGCACAGTCGCGCCTTGACCATTTCCCGGATGCGTTCCACCGCCGTCGGCGTTCGACCCACGCGAACTTCCGCTTCGAGGTCGCCAACCGTGAAGCCGAAGCAATAACAGACCGCGGCCTCAGGATCGCCAGTTGCCTTGAGTCCGACGCGTTCGCGCAGATCCGCGGTGCCGAAGGACACCTCTCCGTCGACCGAGAAGTAGACCGTGTCGCAGCCAGGCGCTTCGCAAAACCGGTATTCGCGATCGCCGAGTCGCCCGACGCGATCTGGCGGGAGCATGTGGAGTAGGGTGCGGTGCTCGACCGCCATGCCGGACGCGCCGCATGCCAGGCACGGTGCCGGACCCCGGTCGCGAGGCCGAATCCGGCTCGTAACCTGCTCGGCTTTATTGTCACAGCACGATTCCAAAAGCGTGCTCATCGCTCCTCCTTCGGCGCCGACTCGTACCCGGTTTCTCGAATGAGTTCGAACGTAATCTCGGTCGGCGTCACGCGAGCTGGATCGTAGTCGACGACGGCCTCGCCGTGTTCAAAACTCACCGACGCCGAACCGACGCCTGGCGTGCGTTCGAGCGCGAGTCGTACAGTTGTCTCACAGGTTGCGCACGTCATGCCCTTGACTTCGAGCGTCGCTCGACGAAGCGAAATCGCGGCATTCTCTGAGGTTGCGTCACGCTCGTTCGTTGTTTTGGACTCAAAGAATACGGCACCGAGCGGGCCGGCAGCGTATGGAGCAAGGCTGAGCAAGAGGACCGTGAGCGCCGCGATACACAGGACCGTCCGGCTCGTCCGGTTCGCTCGTTCCGAACTGCACGTACCGTCCGAGGCACACGTCACTTTCGCACGCCGATACGCTTGGCGGAAGCCGAACCCGAGGGCCACGACCGACGCCGCGAGCAGGTACGGACGCATCGGCGCGACCACTGCTCCGAAGGCCCCAACCCCAAGTCCGATTGCCACGAGCGGTCCGAGACAGCAAAGGCACGAGACGAAGGCGGCGACGACAGCGCCACTGGATGCGATGCGTTCCCGAATCAACGGCTGGACTCCTTCTTCTGAATCACGACGAGCGGACGGTGTGCGATTTCTTCGACGACGGGACAGTCGGCCCCTTCGCCCTCGCGCTCGAGCGTGTGCCCGCATTCGGCCAGGTAGGTCGCGAGCTGGCGACGGAAGGCACGCATCCGCCGCATCCGTTCATCGACCTCTTTGAGCTTTTCGTTCAGCAGGTCGTGAACGTGTCGGCACTCGGCCGAGCCGTCGGCCCTGAGCATGGTGCGGATCTCGTGTAGCGCGAAACCGAGCTCTTGCGCCTGTTTGATAAAGCGGATTCGATCGACGGCGTCGGGCCCGAACAGCCGGAATCCTCCTCGCGACCTACCCAAACTCGGAAGCAACCTCTCCCGCTCGTAGTAGCGCACCGTGTCGACGCTCACGCCCGCTCTCGCCGCCACGTCTCCGATCTGTAATGTGTCCGCTGTCACAAAGTTTCTCCCGAGTCGTCCCGATGATTCTACAATCTGGAGTCAACTCCAGAGTCAAGCAGAAACTCAGGCGCTCGGGGAACGAATAGCATCGGACGCCGTGTGGGTCGGCAGTTTCAATCTCACCTTGCGCGACACTCGCGACGTTTCTTCTACTCCCATCCCGGCCGTCAATGGGGTCCCCTCAGAAAACGGAAAAAATCGTACGCTAAGGCGGGTTGGTGACCCCCTTCCACAACATCGCCACAGCTGCGCAGCCGTAGAGGCCCCAGGTCGCCCCCCGTCTTGACCGCACTCGCTACTTCCAGAGCCCCTCGAACCGGAATGCAGCCGTCTTCGTGTATCTGACGGTGTGATTGATGTTTACGTGCCCGAGGTAGTCCTGGATCAACCGCGTATCGCAGCCGCGGTTCGCGAGGTAGTAGCCCGTGCTGTGCCGAAGCATGTGCGGATGGACGCGAATCCCGAGCTTCGCGCGCTCGCCGGCCTGCCGGACAAGGTAGTTGACCGCCTGGCGCGTGAACGGTCCCCGTTCTCCAAGGAAGAGATACGGTGAGCTCGTCTCGCCCCGGAGCCGCAGCAGGGCACGGATCGCGCGACTCTCATCGCCGGGGATGGGTTGAGTCGTAGACGTACTGCTCTTGAGCCTCCGAACGAAGATTCGGCCGGCCTCGAGATCAAGGTCGGAGATGCGAACATCGATCAGTTCGGAGACCCGAAACGCGTGGCGGAACGCCATCAGGATCATCAGGTGATCGCGCGTTCCGTACTTGCTCTGCTTCGCCGCGAGGAGGAGTTTTCGGATCTCCTCCTCGGTCAGAAACACCCGCTTTTCAGCTCTCGACTCGCCCATTTCAGCACACTCTTTACATTACGGAGCTTCGCGACAGTTCTCGACCTACCCCTAACCCACTGAAAAAACACGCGGCCTTTTGGCTTACTCTTTACACAAGAGGCATTACGTAGACGGGGCCAATTTCGGCGCCGACACTCCGCGCTCCTTTAGCACACGGATTTCACGTTCGTGTGAAAGTCGCAGTGGCCTCGCCGCCGTCGGGATTTCGAACGCGCAGCATAACGGGAACCCCGAGGGGGAACCGATCTCTAAGGCGCCGACCTCGGCCGACGACGATCTTGCGGTCATTCTTGCGGCGCACGTCGTCCCAAGCTTCGGCGTCACTGCCGATAATAACCTCAACGCCGTTTGCAAAGCGCATACCGACAATGCGGAGCCGATACGGTTTGCCCTGCGCGCTGAGTTCTTCTACCCGAGAAATGACGGGGGGCTCGACCGGGTTTTGGATCGACACGATCGTCGTCGCAACGTTGTTCGCGAGCACGGGATCGGAAGAGCCTGCGACCGCCGTAGCCACGTTTGTAATCTCGGAGCCCGTAGGGGCTAAGAGCCTCACGGTAAGCACCATCTGCGCTTCGGCCGCAGAGTCCAGTGTCGGGAGCGACCATTCGATGAGCCCCGATTCGCCCGAAGGCGGTGCCTCAAGAGTACCGGCTGTGGCCTCAGCCGAGTTGAAAACGGATCCGGCCGGCACGGGGTTGAGCACGACAATCTCCTGGCCTGAATCGGGACCGAAGTTCATCAGCCGGATCGTATAGGTGACGAGATCGCCGGGCGCGGCCTCG
The DNA here is from genome assembly GCA_964641945.1 of uncultured Clostridia bacterium. Taxonomy (GTDB): domain Bacteria; phylum Acidobacteriota; class Blastocatellia; order UBA7656; family JADIYM01; genus JADIYM01. The sequence goes on along the minus strand of CAZXLQ010000057.1, from coordinate 11,925 downwards.
GTTCGGTCGGCAACGACCGTTAGCCCGAGATCGGCAGTGCCGAGCGCAGCCCGGACGCTCGTCGCGGCCGTTGCCTGGTTGTTCCCAGTTGTGCCGTCAGGCGAACTTGAGGTCGCCGTCGCCGTGCACGAGATTGTCGCGCCGGCGTTCGCGATGACGACCGCGACCACGGTCACGGTCGCCGACGCCCCGGCCGCGATCGATCCTAGTTGCACGGAGACGGTGCCGGTAGCGCCGACCGGAGGACCGAAACACGACCCTTGGCTCGCCGAGCAGCCCACAAATGTCGTGCCTTGGGGGACGTTGAGCGTGGCAACCGCGCCAACCGCAGGCAACGGTCCGATGTTGTGAACAACAAGCGCGTAGGCAATCTGCGCACCAGTCGGCACGGGGTCGGCCGACTCTGTGAGCGTGACTTCCAGGTCCGCTGCTCCCGCGCCGATCGCGGTCACATCCGAGGCGATATTGTTCGAGGCATTGCCGTCAGACGCGTAAGAGACCGACGCCGAGTTGGTCACAGACGGAAAGGCCTCCGGCGCGATCGCGACCGTCAGGGCCACGTCCGACATCGCTCCAACGCCAATCGGCGTTGAGCGTGTCGCCGTCACCGTCTGCCCGGACACGCCAACGCTCCAACCGTCACCTACGCCCGCGACAAAAGTGAGTCCTGTCGGAAGTGTGTCGGTAAGCGTGATAACGCCGTCGGTCGGTCGGTTGCCAGTGTTAGTGAGGCGCAGTACATAAGCGCCATTCTGTCCCACGACGAAGGCCTCACCGTGCGTCTTCGAAAGCGCGACGTCAGTGAGTGGCGCGTCAACGACCACTGTCAGGTCGGAGGACGAGTTGTTAGCTGGATTCGCGTCGTGCGCTACCGCGACCGTCACCTGGTTCGTGACGCTCGGTCGAGCCGCGGCGCTCACCGCCACGTTGAACAGAATCGACGTTGACTGTCCCGCGGCTAACGGATCCGTCGAGGTCGCCACCACCGTTTGGCTTGAGTTCTGGAAGCTCCAGCCCGTGCCCGAGCCCGACACATACGTGAGTCCGTTCGGCAACGTGTCGGTCACAGTTATGGCCGACGTCGTCGCCCCCTGCCCGACGTTGGTGACTATGATCTGATACTGGCCGAGTCCTCCGACGACGAAGTCTCCGACGTGCGCCTTGCTGATCGTGCAATCAGGCCCGACGACCGGGAGTTGCTCCGAGTCGCCGTTATCGGTTGTGTTGATCTCGAGGGTGCTTGACGACGCGCTACCACTCCCGAAGATAGTCTGGCCGTTGACGGCGCTCACGTTCCAGACCCCCGTGATTGACAGCGAGCTCCCGAGGGTGAGCACGGGCTGAGTTACCTGAACGATCGTCGGCTGTGCAAGCGTGCACATTCCGGCCGAGGCCGAACACGAGACGTAGGTCTGTAAGTCGGCGACGCCCTGACTCGCGAGGATGTTGACAGCATCGTCGGGGCCTTGATTCGTGACGGTGTAGGTATAGGCCATCTGCCCGCCAGGACTCGCCGTCGGGGAGCTTGGTACCAACGACCCCACGAGATTCGTGACACTCGCATCGAACCTGATGAGCATACCCTCACCCGTGGTGTAGATTGGGTTCGTGAGCGGAAGGAACCCATTGATGAGTTCATCGCCGAGCAACCAGACAGCCGTGGGGTCCTTGAGCGCGATACCGCCGTCAGGTCGATGCGTTCCAACCGTCGATGACCGCTGAAGTGTCTGCCCATCGGAGCTAAACCGCGAGAGAAACCCCGCACAACAACTCGATCCGAGGCTGCTCGTGGGGATCAAGGGGAAATCCTGGGAACCCGTAAAGCCCCCAACGAAGATATTGCCGCGCGAATCCAACGCAAGCCCATATATGCCGTCGCCCGCGGATCCTCCGAGATAAGTCGAGAATACGAACTGACCGGCCGGTGCCAGTTTCGTCACGAAGGCCTCAGCGTCGAGGCCCGTGTTGCCGCCGTACGTAGCGTCATATGCGAGATGTAGAGGAAACCCTGGCCCGCCAGCGGATCCGGCGACAACCGTGTTTCCCTGGGAATCGAGGGCGATTCGCCTGCCAGTGTCCTCACCACTTCCTCCGAGATACGTCGAGAAGACGAAGTCGTTTCCGGCCGCATTCACTTTGGTAACGAACACGTCGTTTCCGGCGCCACTCGAATGGCTGGGCTGAACGGCATTTCGAATTGGGAAGTTCGTTGAACTTGTCTCGCCGACGATGATCGCTTCACCGGCGCCGTTTACCGCGATGTCGCGCCCGTTTTCGTTGCCCGATCCGTCGATCAGCACGGAGTAGGCTACGGCTGTCGCGAAAGGTGCGAGTTTCGTGATGAACGTTCCGCCGTTGCCAAACGTCGTGATTCCCGCCGTGTTAGGGAAATCGGGCGACGAGGTTGTTCCAGTCACGTAGATGCTGTCGCTGGAATCAGTCGCGATAGCAAACAGATAATCGTAGGCACTCCCGCCGAGCAGCGTGGAGAACACGAGCGAATTGCCGGATGGTGAAAGTCGAGTGATAACTCCATCGCCAGGCCCCGCCCGAGTCGTCTGGACACCGCCGGTCACGGGATAATTCGTCGAATCCGTACTCCCGACGATCGTGACAGCGCCGTTTGGCGCTACCACGATGCCAAATCCGCTGTCGTAGCCGTCACCTCCGAGATAAGTAGAGTAGATGTAGGCGGACCCGTCGGCTGCGACTTTGGTGACGACTATGTCGCCTCCCGGCTGGTCGCCCTGAAATCCGTCTACGACTGGGTAGTTTGTAGCCGCCGTATTCGCCACGAAGTAGGCGTTGCCTTGCGCATCGACCACGATATCGTTCCTGGTATGAGCGCCGTCGCCACCGAGTCGCGTTGAGAATGTGATCGAAGGAGTTATGGCCAGTTGCGATCCCTCGTCTCGTGCGGCGAGCCTGAATCGCAGAGAACTGTCGCCATCCAGATATGCGTCGCTCGAAACGGCGCGCGCTTGCTCAGAGCCAATAACGAAAGACCGTGGCCGGTGGTGTTCGACGGCGAAGGGCCCCGCGTCGAATTCGAGCGTCCCGTCAGAGCGCCTTCTCAGATCGGTGTTGCCGTCGAACGCGACGTTTACCTGATCGGCCCCGAAGCCGGGACCGACCACGACAGTATACTCGAGGCGACCTGCGGACGCCGAGAACACTATGTCCACGCCCGGATAGAGTCCCTCGTAGCGGACGGCCGCGAAGCCGTGATCCGCCGTGCGCCACCGTGATGGGTCGCTGCCGCGCATCACGTTGATCGCTCCCGGGACTTGACGCTGACCGACGACGGATTTCGGGTCTCGGGCGCCGCAAAACCGCATATGAATTTGGCGCCGGCGCTCATCTCCGCCTTCTGCCGAGAAGATAACTTCGTTGCGAAGAAACAAGGCGGTCACACGGTCGATTCGAGCCACGTACAGAACTCGCGGGGCCACCTGGCCGAGGTTTGGCTCGAAGACGATGGGTTGTGCTATGCGAGGATTGTGGGCGCTCGGCGCGCTTCGAGCCAGCGGGACCGTAGCTATAGGTCGAGGGGTGGCGATTGCGGTTATCCCAACCCACGCAACGCATACGAGAGATGCGAGCAATCGCGTCGACAGGCTGCAAAGGGAATGCGATTCGAACTCCGATCGCATAGGGGCCTCCTGGCAATCGTGGAGCGGTCCTCGGATTTAATCGACCACTCTGGTGCGTGTTGGTATCGAATAAGTAACGCACTGATTGAGCGTAGACTATCGTAACAGGCCCAGAAGGAAAGAGGTAATCCCCGGTCCCGCACACAGGACCGGGTTCCACTCGTAAGCCCCGTAACTAGTGCTATTTACGGGTGAACGGTTACCAATCCGAAATCCGGTAGAGTCATGGCGACATTGTGCGTCCGATAACAGGTATTAGGCCGTTCAGAGGCAAGATGTCTGCGAAATGCGCTCGTTCAGAGGCTGTCCTAACGTGCGATCTTTCGCCGAGTGTCGAGATCGGCGTTTCGGATCGCTGAGCCGACATCGGCCAGCGACGCTCCAACTGCATAAGCGGCTCGCAATAGAAGGTCAGTCGAAACCGACGCGTCGCCGGCCTCTAGCTTGGCAACACGAGACTGGCTCGATCCAAGCAACTTTGCGAGCTGAATCTGCGTCAACTTGCCTCGCAATCGGCGCTCTCGTACGAGCTTCGTCAGCGCTATCCTGGTCTCGATAAGTGCCTCCTCCTCGGCCGAGAGCTCGAGGAATTCAGATGCAGTACCAATCTGCCAACCAGCTTCTGCAAGTCGCCGCTTCTTTGTCGCTTCCATTTCGATTCCTCCGATCCTACCGACCCTTCGCGGCCGCGTCGTACGCCCTGAATCGCATCTTGCATGTTTCGAGAATACTTTTTGGCGTCTTCGGCGTCGTCTTGCTGAACCAGCCGCCGATAACGATCGCATCGCTGTCGACTCTGTAGACAAGCCGCCACGACTTGCGTGATTCCAGATCCTCAATGCGAAGCTCGTGACATCTGGCGCCGACTGATGGCATCGGTCGGCTCTCGGGCATCGAAAGCGCGATACCTGCCTGAAGCTGGCGCAGAAGAAAGCCAACTTCGATTCGGCATGACTTCCCGAAAGGTGGCGTAGTAACGGTGTCAACGAGCCAGGCCAGTGGTTTGTGCTTCGGGCTCACCGGAGGAATGATATGTCAACTATGACATACAGTCAATCGTGTCGCGGTGTGTTTGTCTGTCGCGTCCGATAATGTTGACTACGCTCGCGCTCCGGGTAGAGGTTCCTGTGTCTCCAGCCGCCTACGGGCGGCTTTCTTGCCTGCGGTTCAATCGGTAGTGCCGTGCTACACTGGCTGGAAGTGGAGGTCGACATGGGCAAAGTAATCGCCGTCGTTGACCCCGAGACACTAATGACGGGGCTTTCCATTAAGCAGTTGGCCCTGTTGTTTGACCAGATCATCGCGCCTTCGCCGACGGCGGCGCGGGGGTTAGGTCACATTCCGGCACTCGTTGAACTGGCCAACGCATATCGCGCCAAGAATGCCGAGTTCTGGCACGAACTGGATTGGCTCGAAGAACAGGGCATTTACAAGCAAGTCTTTCCGATGGAACGAGGCGAGGACTTGACCCCGGAGTCTCAGCAGGCTCGTGCGCAGTTTGACGAGCGAATGCAGAAACTCCTCCCCATTCTCATGAGTAGGGCAGTGCAAGGGGACCGTGACGAGAGAATTCGTGATTACATGGAGCCCACTTCCGCGATTGGAGTACGGGCGCTCGCGCTTTTCATCAGAGACACCGCCCATACGACAACCTACCCGGTCTTTCCAAAACCGATGGCTCCTGGCGGAGAGCAGGTATCCACTGCTGAGGTGGCCCGAATTACACTGAGCGAGCTGCCCATACCAGACGACTCGACAGCTTGGGAGCAGATCATCGATTTTCGAAATGACGGAGATGCTTGCAACAGCCTCGTTGAGCTGCGCGATTGGATGGCTGAAACGGCTAGAGGGACGCTCAACATCGTTGAAGCACAGGACAGGCTCGAATCACTTCTCAGCAAGTATCGGCGGCAGCTCGAGCTGCATCGTCTCAAATCGACTCTGACGAGTTGGCAGGGCTATGTGTGTGCAGGACCCGACTTTCTGGAAAACCTCGTTCGCATGAAGTTCGGCAAGGCTGCTAAGCAAGCGTTTAGTATTCGCAGGGAGCGAATTGAGCTCCTTCAAGGCGAACTCAATCTTCCAGGCCACGAGGTCGCATACATCGTGAAGGCGCAAGAGACATTCGGCTTGTAGAACAACAGACCCCAGGAGTGGTGAAATGAATCTCGTGAGACCACTCGGGCGACTTGGAAGCGAGGCCAACCGTACCAGGGCGGTAGGATCTCCTTTCTCCATTGGTGGTGAAAACACGTGAGTGATTCGGTAGGGTCGGTTCTTGATGCTCGCCCGCTGAGACACGGCGTCCGATAGGGGTACTTCCGAAAGTCGATCTCATGGCCCCAGCTTCTCGAGGTTGGGATCTCCGAGAGTTGCGGGGCTATTCGCTCCTTGACCTGAGCCCAGGAGCGGAACGGATCGTCTGAAGATCATCCTTACGGTTCCATAGGCCTCTCCCTCAAGCCAGGCTAAGAGGGAGTGGTAAATCAGGTAGCTCTCCCCAAGCTTGCTCGTCCATCCTCCATCACCCGCTTGACGTGCCAAGTGTGTTAGCTGCTCGCGGTCGTTCATGAACACGGCAACCTTTTCGTAGCCAGGTTGATGCTCCGCTGACAAGCAAGGTACATAGCTGCGCCTAAGAAGAGCAACGACGGTCGCCTCCAGTGGATCGTCGGTCGCGCCGGCAGGCCAGTAGGCCCCCACAACTCCAAGTTCCCACCATCTCAGAGTATCTCCAAAAGCCCAAGCCAGACTGTTATACTGACGGTCAGGAGGGCCAATGATGTGCAAGCCACCAGGAACTCCACTAAGCGCGGGGAAGATTGCGAGTAGACGCCGCATGTTCTTGTCAGGAATCGATGCTTCTTGCTCGTCAAGTCGTTCTTCCTGACGCAGTGTTTCCTTTAGCCGGTCAATGTCCCCCAGAGTTGGCAGAGGTTCTGACAAGCTCGAAAGGGACGTCATTGCGAGTTCGGATGCGGGTTGAGTCTCTCCACCGCTGGACTCATCTCGCCTAGCGAGTTCGCGCAGCAACTCTCCGACCTTATCAACTAGCCAGGAGCTAGCCGTTGCATGTGTATGACTTTGTCGACCAGCGGTTGTCATCTGTGACTCCACTGGTGAGAGCCGTAGCTCTGCAAGCACTTGGAATGCGAATGCTGCGGCGTGTGCCGCAGCGACGGTCTGTGATCCTTGGGCATCGGCCTGACGTTTGCCTTTTACCTGATCGGAAATACCACGCACGATCAACGCGTGTACTTGCTGGTTGAGATGCGTGGCCTTTAGGAATCCTCGCCCTTCCATTTCCACGGCTGCCGCATCGCCATAGAAGGATCGCAAGAACCTGTATATGGGGGAACGCGTGGAAGCAATGACTTTAGGCCCGGCTGCGATTGGGGCGACCAAAGCCTGCGGGAGCGCGTCGCCCCAGGTGATGGAAGAACCAGCTCTGCCGACGGCGATACGCCCGTGCCAATCACGCCTTCTTGCTACGGCTCGGGCCTGTTGTTCCATATTATACGAAGACTCACCAACGTCTGGCCGTGGTTCAAACGCTGCCTTAGCTTTTCCAGACTCGTAGCCATAGACCTTTGTCGCAGCGACAACATCGCCGATTGCAACATCCTTGAGTCCACCCGCAACTCCCACGAATAATGCGACAGTTGGTCGGAAATGGCTGATAGCGCGCTCTGCTTCGACCGCAGCTCCTTCGTTGCCTGCGCCGATCTCGGCGACTCCGACTCGCCAGGAACCCTCAGGAGTGGAGAACTGACCAACTTCGTACAATGTCCCCCCCGGATGAAGCTCCTGCTTAATGTCGGTGAGGTGAGCCCGAACGGCTACGTACTCAACTGGTATGGCGGTGAGAATAATTGCAGTTAGCACTCAGGAGGCCTCACTACCGGATCGAAATCGAGGTCTACACGTCGAGACGAGCGCCTTATACGCCTTGTTCGACTCGTAGCCCTGTGCGCGTCCGATAAACGTTACGATCAAGCGTGAACCACTCACGGTTGGAAGCTACATATTCGCCGCCCCCCAACATCGCTGCAAACCCGCCAATGGCCATAATGCCCCTAGCCAAGCGAAACATGGGTCGCTGTGGCCATGTCGAGATATACGGTATTTCTGCTTGCCACTGCTCCCCGTTCCAATCGAGAAATCGAATGATCTTGTCGTAGTGCTTGTCGGTCCCATCGTCCTTGTGATGCAAAAAGTTGGCTACGACAATTGAGGAGCCTCCGGAAAGGGGCTGGTGGTGGCAAATCACTCGCGCACTCCACTCGCTTCCGTCTCCGGTTAAATACCGTATCCAGGTGAAGAGACTGTGTTGGTGTCACGCTCCCAAACATACCAGTCTGGATCCGAAGCCCTATCGATTATGGGGACGACATTTACGTCTTCGAGCCTCGCCAAGCGTGGCGTACCGTCGCTCCAAGTGTATTCGATGGTATCCGTAACGCCTTCTTTCATTGTCACTCCTTTGCCGCACTGTGGACTCCTGAATTGGCCCTGAGAGAAGGTCGGCTAGACTCCGCAAACAAGGATTCCGGCGGCGGGCGGCGGTGCAGTCCGTGGACAGCTAGACCTTCGGCGTAAGACTAACCCAAAAGCGCCGACGGGAAAAGCGCTACAGTCACGTCCGACAACGTCCTACGGTGCAGCGGATGATGAGGTTGCCTGGTGCTCGTCGTTTGTGAATTGGTGTATGCGTGAGGTTGGAACCATCGGAACGGGTTCCGTTGCCGCACGGTCGTGGCTTGATTGGGGCATAGCGCTTCCAGCGCCTCGTGTGGGATGCATCGTCGTATTCTGGCGTGAGAGCCTCAACTCATGGAAGGGACATGTCGGGTTCTGCTACCAAATACCAAAGGCTCACGATACGGTTATCCCTATCCTTGGCGGCAACCAATCGAATGCGGTCAACGTGACTGCCTATTCGTTGGGACGGGTACTCGGCTACAGGTGGCCGCAATCGGACTAGGCTGTCTAGAAGCGCGCACGTTCTCGAGGAGACCGGCGGCCAGTCAACAAAGTTCGATCGGATTCCACACTGAAGAGAATTGACAACGATAGGGAGACACAAATGAAACCTGAAGACCGGGTTACCGGGACGGACGAGACGAAGGCCGAAGCGGTTGCCGGCAACGTGTGCATTAACCGCAATTCAGCGGGCGGCACCTGCGCACACTACAACACGGAGCACATCGACGATATGAACCAGTGCACGGAATGCGATTGCGCTTACTTCATCCCTAACGCCTAGCGGCTGAGTTCGGCACCACGCGACTAGCGGCTCCGAATCATGGCCGGCCTAGGCGCAACTTGGCGCCCGTATGTGCGCGACAAGCAGGGGTCTTAACGGAGGGGGGTGCGAGTCGTTCTTGGAAGTGGTTCAGGAAACGAAAAATATTGTACGCTAAAGAGCCGGTCTTGACTCCACGAGCTCGATTCTAAGAGGTCGAGCCTCCGGGAACTCGCCATAAGTGCATATCGCACAGGTAGATACCTGGTCCGTGTCAGGTTGGCTCACGCGTCGTGCGAGCGCTCCAACTTCCCACATGTCAACTCGAGTCCAGTAGAGTCAGGGGTCGAGAATGGCCGTGCAGTCTCCGCCTATCTGCCCTCGTTGTAACACGTTACAGGAGACACACTACAGGGATACAAGTATGTAACCGTTCACGACGCCTATCTACAGTGACTCGTTGATTTGCAATTGCGAGAGAGGATACGAAGTTGAAGGACTGAGTATCACGAGGATTCATGTTTTCATGAGGGCATGCCGATGAGAGAGCATGCGATGCGGAGTCGATCGACCAGGGCATGACGCGTGGGTTGGTGTGGGCGTAGAGGTGCTCCGCTACGTGCGCGCGCTCGAGGTGGAGATCGAGGTTGCGGGGGCGAGACTCGAGATCGCCAATCGCGAGCACGCGGATGAGCTGAAGAATCTGCGAAAGACGGTCGCTTCGAAGGATCGAGAGATCCGGCGGGTCGGAGACGAGCTGAAGCTCGCCGTCGAGCGGCTCGGACTCGGGTCGGCGAACTCCTCGAAACCGCCGTCAACGGACGGGTTCGCTGCGCCGAAGCGAGCGGTGAGGCTTGCGACCGGGAAGAGGAGAGGGGGACAGCCGAGACGCCCGTTTCACGCCCGTACGCTCGTGGAGAGGGGGTCGTGCGCGACCGTGACGGAGCACCGGCCGGAGGCGAGCCGAGGATGCGGCGAGGCATTGACGGGGGACGACCCCGAGCCGTTGCGGCATCAGATCGTGGAACTGCCGCGGCCCGTGCCTCTCGTCGACGAGCATCGGCTGCACAGCCTGCGGTGCGGGAAGTGCGGAGTGGTCAGCCGTGCGACGCTGCCGGATGGCGTGCGAGGTCGGGGATTCGGCCCTGGAGTGGAGGCGACGGCGGCGACGCTTGCGGGAAGCGGGCGGCTGTCGCACCGGACGATCCAGGACCTGATGCGCGACCTGTTCGGAGTGCGGATGGCGCTCGGAACGGTGCCGGCGCTGCTACGGCGTGCAAGCGAGGCGATCGCGCCGGCGGTGGACGAAGCCCGCGAGTTCGTGCGGTGGCACGAAGGAGTGAAGAACGTCGACGAGACGACGTGGTACCAGCGTGGAGCGGACGGAAGCAACGAAGACGGGCGCAGGGCGTTCGTGTGGGTTGCGGCGACGGTGCCGGTGACGGTCTACGACATCGCGCTGTCACGCGGACGGAAGGTGGCCGAAGGCCTGTTGGGCGAGGTGATGACGGGAACGCTCGTCAGCGACCGGTACTCTGGCTACCAGTACGTCAACCTCGAGAAGCGACAGTTATGCTGGGCTCATCTGTACCGTGACTTCGTGAGGATCTCGGAGCGGACGGGAAAGGCGGGCGGACTCGGCCAGAAGCTCAAGCGGGTGACGGAGCGGCTCTTCCGGGTGTGGGACGAGTACCGCAACGGAGAGATCGAGGCGTCGATGTGGGAGTCGGTGACGACAGGGATCCGGATGCGAATCCGTGGGCTGCTCGAGCAGGGCGCAGGCTATGCGACGCGCAAGGACGAGCGAAGCGAGACGACGAGGACGAAGAACACGTGCCGGGAACTGCTCGAGGTCGAGTCGGCGATGTGGACGTTTCTGACGCGGCCCGAGATCGGGATGACGAACAACCTCGCGGAACGGTCGCTGAGGCACGCGGTGCTATGGAGGCGGACGAGCTTCGGATCGCAATCGGAGTCGGGCGCCGAGACGGTCGCGAGACTGCTGACGGTGGTGATGACGATGAGGTCGAGAGGAGAAAGCTCGCACCGGTTTCTGGTCGATACCTGCGAAGCTGCGCACGCGGGTCGAGCCGGGCCGTCGCTCGTTCCAGCCGGTGCTCGCGAAGCCGGATCGCGAGCGCCCTGACCGAAGCCGGTCGGCACTGGCCACAGCTTTCCGTCCGGGACCACTCGGGCTATGGTGGCGGAATGGGTGGCACGAAAAAGGACGACTTCGGATCGACGCTTCAGTCGAATGACGATGAGGGACTGGATCGAACGAGTCTGCCAACTTCAGAACTCGGTCGAGTACCGGGACCGCGTCATCGCCGAACAGAAGAAGACCATCGCCAGCCAGCTCGCAATCATCCAGCGCCTGCGTGCGAAGATCGAGAAACTCGAAGCGACGGCTACGAATCCCAAAAACTCCGCCGACCCACCGTCGGCAACTGGGAGAGAAGCACCGTCCGCCCGTAAGCCTCGTAACTAGTGCTATTTACGGGTGAACGGTTACCAATCCGAAAACCGGTAGAGTCACAGAAAGAACCTCCTGAAACTCGGCGATCGGGTGTCACGGTGTCACGGGTGTCACGGGACCCCAGAGGTTCCAACTGCCAGCACACGGCGGCAGTTAACGTCTCAGTGGCCAAGCGGACGCCAGTCACCCGAGACAATGAAGCCGGCCCAATAGAACGGGTGGCTGCGCCCCGGGCGCCGGAGCATTGCGAGTTGCACCTGCCGCAGCGCCTCGCCGCGCCCGGCCCCTGCGAGCAGCGCTCGGTAATACGCCGTCATCATCTCGGGCGTCGTGCGGTCGTCCAACTGCCAGAGCGACATGACCTGCGTCTCGGCCCCAGCGAGAACGAGCGCCCTGCGGAGCCCGTAGACTCCGTCGCCGTTCGACACCTCGCCTGCGCCCGTATCGCACGCCGAGAGCACAACGAGCTGTCAGGATCCAGCGAGTTTGGCCTGGTTCCACTGACCGGGAGAGCCCGTTTCGAACCTGCATCTCGCCACCCTTGCTACAAT
>CAZXLQ010000056.1:0-21473 GCA_964641945.1 uncultured Clostridia bacterium | reverse complement strand
TCGCCCGCGCGCGACCCACGGCTATTTCATCGACCGCTCCGCGGTCGCGGAATTGACCGCTCCGCGTTACGGCGGGCGGTTCCGCTCTGCGGTCGCTGCGTTACGGCTGGCGGTTCCGCTCCGCGGTCGCGGCGTTTCGGCGGGCGGTTCCGCGGAGTCACAGGTCCCGGATCATCTCGAGCGCATCTTCCGTCGGCGCGCGGTAATAGTCCTTTCTCCGGCGCGACGTCCGAAACCCCATCGCGATGTACATCGCCTGGGCGGTGACATTCGATGCCCTCACCTCGAGCACCGAAAACGACGCACCCCTCAATCGCGCCTCTTCGATCGCCTTAACGAGCAACTCGCGGCCGATTCCCATTCGGCGGGTGCTCGGATGCGTCGCCACGTTGTTTATGTGCAGCTCGTCGAACATCATCGCCGACGCCACGAACCCGAGCACGTGCAAGCCCGTACCGTGACCGCTTTCGATACCGCCGGTTTCGCCCGTACTCCACGTTCCGCCGTCCGCCGGCTGTGCCACGAGCATGATGGCATTCGGATTCGACGAGAGCTCGCGCCGATAGGCGTCGTATCCCCACCGATTGAGACCCGTAACCTCTTCAATCGCGACGACCTCGGCGAGGTCCGCCTCGCGCATGGGCACAACCTCGAATCGCATCAAACGCCCCTTGGTGCCCCTGCGCCGATGATGCGTCCGGCCTTGCGATTGACCTCCGCCTCCGAATCACGCAGGTAACACGGCGCCACAGGACCGGGGATTGCACCCCGGGCGATTCGGAGCGACGCGAGCTCCGCAAGATCGGCCGCAAGACAGAGTCCTGCCGGCACCACGTTCCACGTCGCGGCAGCCGGCGCCTCCGCCATGGCTGATCTCGAGATGGTGGCACCACACGATGCGCCCGCCGACTCGAGGTGCGCCCGGTATACGTCGGCGCCATCTCCGACGATACGCGCCGGAACGCCGCCCACGGATTCGAAGACCCTCGCAGGCGGTCCGACAACGGGCCCGGCTAGAGCGGTGACCTCGCCGTTCGGCTCGACACGCATTCTCTGTGCGTAGACTTCGTTCCGGTATGCATTGAGCACGGCCCACACGTTCTCGCCCGCGCCGCTCGACCTCGCCGTCAATTCGAGCGTCGTCGCGCCGAAGAGCGCTGCACCCGAGGCTCGAGCCATTCCGGCTGCGGCCGCCAACCCGATTCGCAGGCCCGTGAACGCACCCGGCCCACTGGCCACCGCGATCGAAGTCACGTCCTCGATCGACGAATCCAACCTCGACAACATCATCTCGATGTCTTCCCACAAAACGGACGACTGTCGGGCTCCGGTGTCGACGCCCCATACGGCCACGAGGCGCCCGTCGCGCGAAGCCGCAATCGATCCGGAGCGTGATGCCGTGTCGATAGCAAGGATGAAAGAGCCCAAATTTGACATGCCCGGGGGCGGATTATATAGTTCGCGACCGTTCGAGACAACGCGGCGTTCCACGACTTCAATCTGCCGGAAATATTGCTGTTTCCTGCACTTGCAGTCGCAGCGGGCCCCGGAATCCGGTGCTGCCGTCGCGAGCGGCTTCACCTCGCCGGCCATCGACCTATGGACACTGGACGCATCGGAATCCTGACCGGGGGCGGCGACTGTCCCGGACTGAACGCGGTCATTCGCGGTGTTGTCCGGCGTGCATTGGCCGATGACGTCCACGTGCTCGGCTTCAAGTCCGGCTGGCAGGGTCTCATCACGGGCGACGTCGAACCGCTCACGCGCCTCTCTGTGGCCGGTATCCAGTTCCGCGGCGGCACGATCCTGGGCACGTCGAGAACTGATCCGTTCGCAACCGCGGAGTCGCTGGCGCAGATCCGCGAGAACTGGCGGAAATACGGGCTTCAGGCTCTCGTCGTCATCGGGGGTAACGGTACGCTCGCAGTCGCGAAGCGGATGTTCGAGGAACAGGGTTATCCCGTCATCGGAGTCCCCAAGACGATCGACAACGACATTCCCGGCACCGACTTCAGCTTCGGCTTCCACACAGCCGTGCAGGTCGCAACGGACGCGATCGAGCGACTCCATACCACGGCCGAGTCGCATCACCGCGTCATGGTCATCGAGGTCATGGGCCGGCACACCGGCTGGATCGCCGCATATGCCGGAATCGCAGGCGCCGCCGACTTCATCCTTGTTCCCGAAGTGCCGTTCCGCATCTCGCGAATCACGGAAGCGCTCGCAAACCGCCGTGGAATGGGGCGGCCGCATTCGATCGTCGTCGTCGCCGAAGACGCCAAGCCGCACGACGACGAGGACTTTCTGACCGAGAGCCAGAAGACGACCATTTATCGCGAAGAGAGGCTCGGCGGAATCGGGCACCTCGTGGCGCGCGAGATCGAACGCCTGAGCGGCATCGAGGCCCGCGTCTCCGTGCTCGGTTACATCCAGCGCGGAGGCTCTCCGAACGCCTTCGACCGGATACTCGCAACACGGTTCGGAGTGAAGGCGGTCGAGATGGTCCTCGAGGGTCAGTTCGGTCGGATGGCCGCGCTGTCGGGAACGTCCATTGTCGACGTCCCCCTGACGGACGCCGTCAACGGGTACAAGTACCTCGATCCGGAGTTCTATCGCCACGCGGAGATCTTTTTCGGTTAGCCGATGTCCAGAGAGACTCCGATGCTCCGGCAGTACCACGAGCTGAAGAAGGCTCATCCGGGGACGATTCTCTTTTTCCGGCTCGGCGACTTCTACGAGATGTTCTTCGACGACGCGGTCGTCGGCTCGAAGGAGCTCGAGATCACGCTGACGGCGCGCAACAAGGAACGCGGCGACCCCGTCCCGATGTGCGGCGTGCCGCACCACGCGGCCGAGGGATACATCGCGAAACTCGTCCGCAGGGGATATCGCGTCGCCATCTGCGATCAGGTCGAAGACGCCTCAACCGCAACGAAGCTCGTCAAGCGCGAAGTGGTACGAGTGGTCACGCCCGGGACCGCAATCGATACGCAGATGCTGTCGGCGCGCGACAACACGTATCTCGCCTCGCTGCACGCGACTGGAGCGGGAGCGGGCATTGCGATCCTCGATCTATCGACCGGCGAGTTTCGAGCGACGGAGTTCGGTGGAGACGATGCGCTCGACCGCGCCGTCGACGAGGTCGCGACGCACGGCGCTCGTGAACTGCTCGTTCCGTCGGCGCTCGAGCCCGTAATCCAGGGCAGACAGATCGACGCCGTCGTGACGGCGATCGATGACTGGGCGTATGCGCTCGACTACGCCGAGCCGCTGCTGCTTGCGCATTTCGGAGCCGCGTCGCTCGACGGCTTCGGCCTGGGCGGCCATCCGCTGGCGGCTGCGGCGGCAGGAGGACTCCTTCATTATGCGCGCGACACGCAGCGCGCGGCGCTTGGCCATATCACCGGCATTTCGTATTACCAGACATCCGATGCCCTGCTGCTGGACGGAACGACGGTCCGGAACCTCGAGCTGGTAGCCGGACTCGATGGCGCCAGGAAATCGTCGCTGCTGTCGGTCGTCGACGAGACCTCGACGTCGATGGGCGCTCGATGGCTGAAGCAACTCCTGCTTCGACCGTCGTCGCGGCTCGACGAAATCCGGGAACGACTGGATGCCGTCGAGTCGCTGCGGGCGGCGACGATCGGGCGCGACCGGCTGCGCAATGCATTGTCGGAAATTCAGGACGTCGAGCGGCTCGCAGGCCGGATCGCAATGGGACGGGCGGCGCCGCGCGATCTCGTCGCACTCCGGCGTTCCGCCGAGGCAGTGCCGTTTCTCCGCGTCCAGCTCGAGTCCCTCGCGTCTTCCCTGCTCGGCTCGCTCACGAATGCACTCGACGACCTGCCGGAGCTCCGGCAGCTGATCGCAACCTCGATCGCCGACGATCCGCCCGTTGCGATCGTCGACGGTGGAACCATCCGCGCCGGGTTCAATGCCGAGCTCGACGAGTTGCGCGGTCTCGCGACGTCCGGAAAGCAGTTCATCGCGCAACTCGAGGCTCGCGAACGGCAGTCGACCGGCGTTTCGTCCCTGAAGATCCGCTTCAACAACGTCTTTGGCTACTTCATCGAGGTGAGTCGAGCCAATGCGCGAAGCGTCCCAGAACACTACGAGCGACGGCAGACGCTGGCGAATTCTGAGCGGTACACGATCCCCGAGCTGAAGGAGTACGAAGCCAAGGTACTCGGCGCCGAGGAACGAATCCTGGCGCTCGAGACCTCCCTCTTCAGTGACATTCGGCAGAAGGTGGCGTCCGAGACGCGCCGAATTCAGGCGCTCGCCCACGCCATCGCCATGATCGACGTGCTCGCGAGCTTTGCCGAGACCGCGGCGCGGCGCAACTACTGCAAACCGGACGTGACCGAGGGCGATGAAATCCTGATCCGGAACGGACGCCATCCGGTCGTCGAGTCCTCGGGCGAACGATTCATAGCCAATGACCTCTACCTGAACAACTCGACGGACCGGCTGCTCATCGTCACCGGACCGAACATGGGCGGCAAGAGCGTCTACCTGCGACAGGCCGCGCTCATCGTCGTTCTCGCGCACGCCGGATCTTTCGTGCCGGCATCAGAGGCGAAGATCGCGCTAGTCGACCGGATCTTCACGCGGGTGGGCGCGTCGGATTCTCTGGCGTCCGGGCGTTCGACGTTCATGGTCGAGATGACCGAGACGGCTAACATCCTGAACACGGCGACGGCGCGCAGCCTCGTACTGCTCGACGAAGTGGGTCGCGGAACGTCGACGTTCGACGGCCTGTCGATTGCTTGGGCGATCGCCGAGTATCTGCACGACAGCGAACGGCACGCCGCGAAAACGATCTTCGCAACGCACTACCATGAGATGACGGAGCTGGCTGCGGTCAGTCCCGGCGTGAAGAACTACCAGATGTCGGTGCGCGAGGATCGGGGCGAGATCGTGTTCCTCAGAAAGGTCGTCGAAGGCGAGGCGAGCAAGAGTTACGGAATCGAGGTCGCACGACTGGCCGGGTTGCCGGCAACGGTCATCGGCCGGGCGAGAGAGATCCTGCGAAACCTCGAGGCGAACGAGCTGGACGTGATGGGAAAGCCGAAGCTCGCGCGGCACCTGCCGTCTCGTGCGGCCGCGCCGCAGCGCAGCCTGTTCGAAGCCGCGAACGAGGCGATCCTCGAGGAATTGCGCCACCTCGATGTCGACGGCCTTCCTGCCGATCGCGCCGCGGAGGTCCTTCGTGCACTCAAGGTGAAGTTGATGTGAGGAATCGACACGCCGACCGCGTGGACTGAACCGGAGGGCGCGGAACTCGGCTGCTGTGCCTGTTTACTTACAGAGACGTACCTGGACCTGTCGTGGCAGACGTCTGACGGTTCGCAGGTCTCATATCAGTATCGCGAGCGATAGCGAGCGGGCCGTTCCTGTAGGGAGTGCTCTTCGTGAATGCAACCCGCACGCTATCGCTCGCGGTACTGATCTGCCGAACCGCCGAAACTATCCGGAAGTAACGCAACCGGACGTCGAGTGACTCGGAAAAAGTGACGGATCCGTGTCCGGACCCATAATCTGCTTCGGTCCGTCAGTTCCAAGTGCTCTTCAACTTTCACCGACAATCCGGTTACACTCTCGCACGTGCTCGTCGGATTGAAGGCAGTTCTCGCGGCTTCGCTGCTTGCGACACTCGTTTCAGCTGGAACCGCGCAGACTCCGGTGCCGCCGCCGGCTCCCGAGCCTCCCGTCACGAGTGGTGACCCGAAACCGGCCGCGGCCGTCGACGCTGCGCAAGACGCCGACATCAAGCTCGCGACCGATCTCGTGCTGTTGTCGGCCGTTGTCACGAAGGGTCCCGACTCGGATCGCGTCATCCCCAATCTCAAGCTCAACGAATTCGAGATATTCGACGACGGCGTTCGGCAGGAGATCGCGTTCTTCGGCAACGAGAACTACCCGCTGGACGTCATCTTCCTTTTCGACGCGAGCCAGAGCACGAAATTCCGTCAGCAGTTCCAGCGGGAAGCCGTCTCGGCTTTCCTGCGCAGCCTGATCCGACCGACGGACAACGCCGCGATCTACTGGTTTTCGAACAAGGTGCACATCGAACAGGACTTCACGTCTGCGCCTGGTCCGTTGCTCTCCGCGATCTACAGGATTCCCGCGGGCGGTGCAACATCGCTCTACTCTGCCGTCGTTGCGGCGTCGAACGACATGATCGTCCGAAGCGGACGCCGGGCCATCGTCGTCCTGTCGGACGGGCGCGACACGTTCAGCAACTCAAGGCTCTACGACGCGCTCAAGGCGGCGCAGATTGCGGACGTCGTGATCTACGGCGTCAACACGTCGTACGCGGCCTGGGCCGTCACTCCGCAACGGAAGGCCAACGACCCGCTCGAGTACCTCGCATCGCAGACCGGAGGCGAAGTTTTCTACTCGGCGACCGAAGAGGATATCGAAAAGGTGCTGTCGCGGCTTTCGGTAAGGTTGAGGGAGCGGTACGTGCTCGGGTTCTATCCTAGCGAGATGGGCGGCGAAGGGCGGTTCCGAAAGCTCAAGGTGAACGTCGCGAAGAAGGACGCCTACGTGATGACGCGTTCCGGGTACTACAGCCGGTAACTTTCGACGTCGCGCCACGCAACTTTTCGCTGACGATCCCGATCATGGGGCGTGTCGAACGTGTCCACTACTCGGCTGGTCCTCCCGAATGGCGGCGCACCCGGCGCCACCGTCGCGATGGCGCTCCTGATTGTCCTCGTCTGCGCCAGCGTGTGCCTGACGGCGGGCGAAGCGACGGCGACGTCGGCGAACTGGCGACGCGCATACGTCGTCGACGCCGGGCTGGCGACGCTGCGGGCCGGGCCGGCACTGCACGCCAGACTCCTGAAACGGCTGCGACACGGGCGGATGGTCGCAATCGTCGAGCGTGCGCGCACAGTTGATGACATCACCTGGGTTCGAGTCGCGGTTACGAGGCGAACGCGCGGATGGATACCGGTGCTTGCCATCGCTTCGCCGGGCGACCAAACGGGAGAACGACGACTCGCCGGGCGGTTGGCGACAACGAGTGGTTTTGCCCGGCTCGAGCTGGCCCGACTTGCAATCGACCGCTTTCCTCGATTGCGGAGCTCGGCTCGCGTCGCGTTCGTGCAGGAGGCCGAACGAGCGGCGGCAATTCTGACGAAGCGGGCGGCGCAGCGATTCGAGCACGTGAGGGGCCTCGTGCCCGCGGAACTGCGCACACGCATGCTGCTCGATCCCCTACTCGATCGCTACGTTCGACTCGGAGTGCGCTTCGACGCCGATCCGGTGAACCTGCGTTACCGCGTTCTCGAGGGCCGCGAGTCAGCGTCCGGCTCCGTGACTCCGTGACTCCGTGACTCTGTGTCTCTGCGTGCGAAGCTCTCTTGTCTGAAGAAGAGCTGCGCACACAGAGACGCTGAGTCACTGAGACACGGAGGACGGACTGGGCTCAGCTCCAGAACTTCCAGTTTTCCACCCAAGCGGCGATACTGCTCCCATGCAAGCTGTCATCCTGGCCGGCGGGAAAGCCACGCGTATGCGTCCGCTCACCCTGCATACGCCAAAGCCCATCGTCCCGATCGTAGGACGACCGTTCCTGGCCTACACGCTCGACATGCTCCGCCGCGCGCACGTCCGTGAAGTGACACTGGCGCTTTCCTATCAGCCGCAGAAAATCGAGGACATGTTCGGCGATGGCTCACACTCCGGGGTCCGGCTCCGGTACATCGTCGAGTCGCTTCCGCTTGGCACCGCCGGTGCAGTACGCAACGCACGCGAGCACATCGACACCCGTGCCATCGTCCTCAATGGCGACATACTCACGGACGTGAATCTCACCGCGGTCCTCACTGCCCATCGCGAGAGCGGAGCCGCCGCAACCATCGTCCTGGCGCCGGTGGACAACCCGCGTGCCTACGGCGTCGTCGAGACAGACGAGACCGGACGCGTGACGCATTTTCTCGAGAAGCCCGCGGCCGACCAGGAACTGCCGACGAACAACGTGAACGCCGGCATATACGTCATCGAGCCCGAAGTCCTCACATACATGCCCGCGGGCGAAACGGTCACGTTCGAATACGACCTCTTCCCCGCACTTCTCGAGCAGGGCGTCCACGTCCAGAGTCTCACGGCCGGCGGCTACTGGACCGACATCGGCACGCCACGGCGATTCCTGCGCGCGAATCTCGACGTGCTTGCCGGCCGACTCGGTCCCACGAACGCTCCCGTCCGGGAAACCGTGGAACGCGCGGACCCGAAGGCCGAGATCGATGCGCTTTCGTGGCTCGATCCTAGCGTGACCGTCAAGGCGGGAGCGCAGATCGTGAACTCGGTCATCGAGGATAACTGCGTGATCGAGGAGCGGGCGCTGATCGAGAACGCGGTGATCCGGCGGGCCTCGCGCGTCGGCCAATCGGCTATTGTCCGCGACTCTGTCATCGGACAGAGCACGCACGTAGGTCGCTTCTCGGTCGTGAGCGGAGCCGCGATCGGCGACAAGTCCACCGTGACCGACTACAGCCAACTCGGAGAGATGCGATGACGATCGCCTTCGGGACCGACGGCTGGCGCGCAATCATCGGCGACGGATACACACTTGCGAACCTGGATCGCGTCGCCCAGGCGCTCGCCGACCACCTCGGGAATGCTGCGGCGGGAGGTTCGGTCGTCGTCGGTTACGACCGTCGATTCATGTCCGAGCGTTTCGCCGAACGGGCGTCCGAAGTCCTGGCAGGGAACGGCCTCGCCGTCCGGCTCTTCAACCGGTCCACTCCGACACCGCTCGTGAGCTTCGAGGTTGCGCGCCGCCATCACGCCGCCGGCGTCGTGATCACGGCGAGTCACAACCCGGCCGCCTACAACGGATTCAAGATCAAGGAGCAGCCGGGCCGCTCGGCCACGCCCGAGACGGTCCGTACGGTGGAATCGCTCATCGACGCGCAACCGGTGAGGCGTGGGTCGCTCGCCGACGTCGCGATCGTCGCTCCACCGGACGACTACGACGCGGAGGTCGCCAGGCTCGTCGACCTCGATGCGATCCGCGACGCCGGGGTCACGATCGTCGCCGACCCCATTCACGGTGCCGGAGAGCGGGCGGTCGAGCGATTGCTCGCCGGCGGCCGCACACGCGTCGTGACGATCCGTGCCGGTCGAGATCCGTATTTCGGTGGCGTGAACCCGGAACCGATCGCCTCGAATCTTGGTGCGCTGTCAGACGCCGTCCGCCGCGAAGGCGCGATGCTCGGAATTGCCACCGACGGAGACGCCGACCGTCTCGGCGCCGTCGACGAGACCGGCGAGTTCCTGTCATCCCAGCTGACGCTTGCCATTCTCGTATTGCACGCCGCCGAGCAGCCCGGCGCAGGCGGTTCGATCGTGAAGACAGTTTCGCAGAGCCGGCTGATAGATCGGATTGCCGCCGAGCGTGGATTCGACGTCATCGAGACGGCCATTGGCTTCAAGTACGTCGCCGACGAGATCGTTGGCGGTGACGTCCTCATCGGCGGCGAAGAGAGCGGCGGCTTCGGTATCCGGACCGCAATTCCCGAGCGCGACGGCGTGCTCTCAGGCCTGCTGCTCGCCGAGGCGATCGTCAAATCCGGGCTGTCTCCTACGTCTCTGATAGCCGACATTCAGAAACGTTACGGTCCGCTCGTCTACGACCGGCGCGACCTGCGCATTCCCCCTGTCGCCGGACTGCCGCTCGTTCGGTCGATCGCCCAGGCGCCGCCTTCTCGAATCGCAGGCCTGCGGGTCGTCGACGTGAACTCGATCGACGGCACGAAGCTCTGCCTGGAGGACGAGAGCTGGCTGCTGCTCCGCCAGTCGGGAACCGAGTCGATGCTGCGCGTCTACTGCGAGGCAACGTCCGAGGCGCTTCGCGACCGCATGCTCGACGAAGGCGTCGCGTTGGCAACCGGGGGCAGGTGATGGAGGTTCGAGCGTGCGTGGTTCGCGCGCCAAACTGGGTTGGTGACGCAGTCATGTCTCTCGGCGGCTTGCGCGAGCTTCGGCGGATCATCGGAGGCGCCCGGCTTGCAGTCGCCGCAAGGCCGTGGGTAGCGGCCATCTATGAAGAGACGGGAATCGTCGACGAGGTGATCCCGCTCGACCGACGGTCGTGGCGCGATCCGTTCGCGCACGCCGGCGCGATTCGCGTGGGAGGTTACGACCTCGCCGTGCTCTTTCAGAACGCTTTCGAAGCGGCGTTCGTTGCCCGCCTGGCGCGAGTGCCGCGGATCGCCGGTTTCGGTACCGAACGCCGCGGACTGCTCCTGACCGACGAAGTTCCCTTGCACGCGAATCACGCGACCGAGCATCAGTCGCGGTACTACATGCGCATCGTCGCGGGCGTCGAACGGGCGCTCGACGGCTCGGATTCGGTGGACCCTGCACGTCCCGACTGTTCCCTCGCGCCCAGGCCCGAAACGGTCGCCGCCGGACGCCTGCGCCTCGAGGCCGAAGGAATCGCGTCGACCGAGACCGTGGTCTCGGTAAATCCCGGCGCGACGAACAGCCGCGCCAAGCAATGGCTGCCCGAGCGATTCGCCGCGGCGGCCGATCGGATAGCCGAATCAACCGGAGCCCGAATCGCCATTCTCGGTTCGGCCTCGGAATCTGGGACAGCCGCTTCCGTCATGGCCGCCCTGGAGCGGCCGGAGCGCGCGATCAATCTGACGGGCAAGACGTCACTCCGTGAACTGATCGGCGTGCTTGCGTCCTCGCTGGCGCTCGTTTCGAACGACACCGGGCCGGCGCATCTGGCGGCCGCGCTCGGCCTTCCGACTGTGACCGTCTTCGGTCCTACGGAAGCCTTTGCGACAAGGCCGCTCGGGAAGCGCGCCGTGGTCGTCGATCATCCGGTCGACTGCTCGCCCTGCATGCTTCGCGACTGCCCGATCGACCATAGGTGCATGACGGGAGTCACGGTCGACTCGGTGGTGACTGCGGCGCGCGGCGTCATTGGAGCGGTTCGTGACGGAGAACGGACGACGTGAGGCGCGCGATTTTTCTCGATCGCGACGGTACCGTCTGCGAAGACGTCGGTTATCTCGACGACCCGGCCCGGCTCTCCGTTTATCCGTTTGCGGCCGCAGCCGTTCGCGCCATCAACGCGTCGCCGCTCCTCGCGGTCCTCGTGACGAATCAGTCCGGCGTCGCGCGCGGGTACTTCGACGAAGAGGCCGTGCGGCGCGTGCACGACCGGCTGGAAGCCGAGTTGAGCGCATCCGGAGCCCGTCTCGACGGGATCTACTACTGCCCGCATCATCCAACCGCGGGCGAGCCACCGTACGTAAGGGACTGCGAGTGCCGAAAACCGCGACCCGGCATGCTGATGCAGGCCGCCAGGGAGCTCGACATCGACCTGCCGAGATCGTACGTCGTCGGTGACAAGTACTCGGATGTTCGTCTCGCGCACGAGACCGGTGGACGGGCGGTCCTCGTTCGAACGGGTTACGGGCGGCGAGAATGGGAGTACGATCGGCAATCGTGGCCGCGTCAGCCCGAGCACGTCGCCGAGACGCTCGCAGACGCGGTTACCTGGATTCTCGAAGACATCGGAAAGGAAACAGCGTGAGCGTCGAACACGACGGAGAAGACCTGGGATCGATCGCGGCGCGTTTCGGCGCCGCGAGAATCGTCGTCGTCGGCGACGTCATCGCCGACGAGTTCGTCGATGGAGAAATCGCGCGGGTCTCGCGCGAGGCGCCCGTCATGATTCTCAAGTATCAGTCGACGCGTACCGTGCCCGGCGGAGGAGGCAACGCCGCCTCGAACGTTGCGGCCCTCGGCGGTCGGGTGACCCTCGTCTCGCGAGTCGGACGCGACCGCGCCGGACGCGCCGTGACGCTGGCGCTGCGCGAGATGGGCGTTGACACGTCGGCTATGACCAGCGTTCGCGGAGAGGCGACGCCCACGAAGACACGGATTCACGCTGGCCTTCCCCATTCGATCCACCAGCAGGTAATCCGCATTGACCGTGAGCCGGCCGCACCGGACTCGGCAACGACGGATGCGCTCGTGCGACGACTCGGTGAGGCTCTCGAGTCGGCCGATTCGTGCATCGTGTCGGACTATGGTTACGGCGTCGCGGACGGTCAGGTTGGCGAGATGCTCGCGGCGGCGGCGGCTCGAGGAGTGCGGACGATCGTCGACTCGCGCTACCGGCTTCGCGCATTCAAGGGCGCGACTGCCGCAACGCCGAACGAAGCGGAGCTCGAGGAGCTCGTCGGGTCGCCGATCAACGGCGATGCGGACGCGATCGCGGCCGCCACCGAGGTCGCAACGGAGATGGGACTCGAGGCGATGCTCGTGACACGAGGAAGCCGCGGCATCCTTCTGGTCGAACGGGGCCGGGATGCACTGCTGCTTCCGATCGTCGGCAGTGCGCAGGCGGTCGACGTCACTGGAGCGGGCGACACGGTCATCGCGACGTTCGCGTTGGCGCTCGCTTCGGGCGCGAGTTACGCGGATGCTGCCCGACTGGCGAACCACGCCGGTGGCCTCGTCGTGATGAAGAGGGGAACGGCTACGGTCACGAATTCGGAGCTCGCGGAAGCGGTCCGCGCGGGAAGAATGGGCTTCGCATACAGAGAGCACAGTGGCACGGAGGAAACAAAACAATGAACAAGTTGGCTCCGTGTGCCCAGTGTCTCTGTGATTTCCGTATGCCAACGGCATTCCCTTCCCGACGGTGGTGCCTATGAGCGAACTTGGCACCTGGTTTCACGTGCGATTCGACGACTGGGGTGTCACGCGAAACGTGTCTCCACCGGGCGGAAAGCCGTGGGTCGATGCGTTCGCGTGGAGCGACGTCGTCCGCGTCTGCTTCAGGTCCGGACAGTTCCCCGAGCCCGATGAATATTACGTTTTCACGGCGACCCGCGCGGAGAGCTTCGTGATTCCGATGGGAGCCGCCGGCTCGTCCGAGTTCGCGGACGAACTGTACCGGCGCGGACTTTTCCCGGCGGACAAGGCAATCGAGGCGATGATGACCGAAGGCACCTTCGTCTGCTGGCCGCCCGCCGATGACGATTCCAATGTCTTGGCGACAGTATCGTCCGCGCGGCGGCGCACGGGTCGGCCTACAGGTCCGGTTGCTCGTGGGTTCAAGACAACCCGCTCGCTACCGCTCGCGGTACTGTTCCCGACAATCGCCACTGATGAACTTCTCTGCGGGCTCAACCAGACACGATTCGCCAACCGCATCCAGTCAGGTCTACTACATCATGCGGTAGCCTCCCGGAACGGACGGTCCACCGGAGATCAGTACCGCGAGCGATAGCGAGCGGGTCGGCCTCCAGCCCTGACGGTACTCGACCGCGGACCTACTCGCCCACGCTGATGCGCAGGCGCTTGAGGAAAGCCTGGTCCTCGTGGCTCAGCTCGATGGACTCGCCGGCCTCGGGCAGTTCGGGCGTGTCTTCGACGTCGACCGGCTCGCCGTCCTTCCGCCGCACGCAGATCGTGGCCTCGAGCACGAGGAACACATCGATCCCCGAGCCGCGCACCTTGGCAAGCGCCGCGTCGACGCCCTCCGAGTCGAGGACGGCGTCGTTGATGGCCTCGCCGAGCTCCTGCATGAGATTCTGAAAGTTCTCGTCCACGGCGGCACAATACGTCCCGCGTTCCGCGCCCGTCAAGAAGGCCGTTTGCGCGCGCTCAACGGCGGTCGGTACAATCGCG
Organism: uncultured Clostridia bacterium; assembly: GCA_964641945.1. GTDB lineage: Bacteria > Acidobacteriota > Blastocatellia > UBA7656 > JADIYM01 > JADIYM01. The sequence goes on along the minus strand of CAZXLQ010000056.1, from coordinate 7,799 downwards.
CCGCGTGCAACGCTCATCCTCTTCGACCGCCGTCGCCATCATCGGGTCGACCGGTTCCATCGGCCGTAACACCCTTCGCGTGCTCGAAGGGCTGAAGGAGCGATTCCACGTCGTTGCACTTGGTGCCGGCAGGAGCGTCGATCTGCTCGCGGAGCAGATTCGGGCGTTCGAACCCGCTTTCGTTGCGGTTTCGGGACCTGCGGAAGCGGACCGGCTCGCGGAACTTCTAGCCGCTTCGCCCCCGCCCTCGATGCCCGAGATCCTGCACGGAGAACCCGGCCTCGTTTTCGTGGCGGCGGAGTCGGGCGCCGAGACCGTCGTCTCGGCTGCCGTCGGGTCGCTCGGCTTCGTGCCGACGTACCGCGCGCTGCAGCGCGGCAAACGCGTGGCGCTCGCGAACAAGGAGACGCTCGTCGTCGCCGGCGAGCTGATGACGAACGCAGCAAAGGCCAGCGGTGGAGAACTTCTGCCGGTCGACAGCGAGCACAATGCCCTGCATCAGTGCATGCGGGGGGAACGTCTCGACGAGGTGCGCCGTCTCGTGCTGACAGCTTCGGGCGGACCGTTCCGCGAAACGCCGATCGAGGAACTCGCGACGGTAACGCGCGACCAGGCGCTCAACCATCCGACGTGGCGCATGGGAGACAAGATCACCATCGACTCGGCGACGCTGATGAACAAGGGGCTCGAGGTGATCGAGGCGCACTGGCTCTTCGGTTTCGGTGCCGACGCGATCGACATCGTCGTTCACCCGCAATCGATCGTGCACTCGATGGTCGAGTTCGTGGACGGTTCGATCATCGCGCAGATGGGCGTAACGGACATGCGCCACGCCATCCAGTACGCGCTGACATATCCGGACCGGCTCGAATCGCCGTGCGGTCGCCTCGATCTCACGTCGATGGCGAAGCTCGAGTTCTTTCCGCCGGACGTCGAGCGATTCCCGTGTGTGCGGCTCGCCTACGAGGCGCTGCGCGCGGGCGGGACGGCGCCGGCCGTTCTCAACGGTGCGAACGAAGCCGCCGTCGCGGCATTCCTCGCCGGACACATCGAATTCCCGGGCATCGCCCGGCTCGTCGAGGACGCCCTCTCGGCCCACGCCTGTGGTCCCGCCGACTCGATCGAATCCGTCCTCGCGGCGGACGCGTTTGGAAGAGAGAGAGTGGACAGGATTGCAGGATCTGCCGAGGATTCACGGGGATTCTTGAAGAATCCTGTGAATCTCTGACGAATCCTGAGAATCCTGTCTACTCTCGTCTTCTGATCCCGAGCTCCGAGGCGAGGATGCGTTCGAGGGTGCCGGCGGTGTGGATGTGACAAATGGCGGCCGCGAGTGCGTCGGCCGCATCGTGGGGTTCCGGCACGGCCTTGAGACCAAGAAGCAATCGCACCATCTCGCCTACCTGGGACTTCTCGGCACGGCCGTAGCCGACGAGCGCGCTCTTGATCGACGCCGGCGAGTACTCGAAGATCGCAAGCCCCGCACGCGCCGCCGCCACGATGGCGACGCCGCGCACGTGCCCGAGCTTTATCGCCGTCTTCACGTTTACGGCGTAGAACGTATCCTCGATGGACAGAACCTGCGGCGCGTATTTCTCGAGGATCGACGTGAGCTCCGTGTCGATCGCCACCAGACGCGCCGGGAAGCTCGCCTTCGGGATGGCCTTGATGGCCCCCGCGGCGACCAGCGCGTGTTTCCGGCCATCCGTGTCCACGACCCCGAAACCCATCGACTCGCTGCCCGGGTCGATGCCGAGGACGCGGACCTGGCCGGACGGCGTCACGCCTTCTCGAACTCCTCGGCCGAGATGTCGGCGTTCGTAGCCACGTTCTGCACGTCGTCGTGGTCCTCGAGGTGATCCATGAGCTTGATCATCTTCTGGGCGTCGCTGCCCTCGAGCGAGACGTAGTTCGACGGAATCCACGAGATCTCGGCCGTTTCGGTCTCGACGCCGGCTGCGACGATTGCGTCGCGCACCGCCTCGAAGTCCTCGGTCGCCGTGAAGATCTCCCAGGTGTCGCCGTCGTCCTGGATGTCTTCGGCCCCGACTTCGATTGCGAGCTCTTCCATCTCGTCTTGCGAACGCTGTTCCTTGTTGACGACGAGGTAGCCCTTCTTCGAGAACATCCACGAGACGCTGCCCGACTCGCCGAGATTCCCGCCGTATTTGCCGAGCATGTGGCGGAGCTCGGCGACGGTCCGGTTCTTGTTGTCGGTCTGACACTCGAGGTAGACCGCGACTCCACCCGGTCCGTACCCTTCGTAGGTCAGTTCCTCGTACTGCACGCCCTCGATTTCGCCCGTGCCGCGCTTGATCGCGTTCGTGATCTTGTCGCCCGGCATCGAGGCGGCGCGCGCGTCAGCGACGGCCTTTCGGAGGCGGGCATTCGCGTCGGGATCTCCGCCGCCCATTCGCGCCGCAACCGCAATTTCCTTTGCCAGCTTCTCGAAGGCCTTGCCTCGCTTGGCGTCGAGTGCGCCCTTCTTGTGCTTAATCGTGTGCCATTTACTGTGTCCCGACATCGATCCTCCTCACAGCATACCGTCCGTCGCGTCGCGTTCCGCCCTCACATGATGACCAGCCAGTTTCGCAGCGTGATGCCGAAGAATTGCACGACGAAAAGCAGCACGAGCGGCGACAGGTCGAGCATTCCGAACACCAGATACTTCCTCAAGGGCTTGAGGATTGGCTCCGTGATCATGAAGGCATATCGAAATAACCCGGCACTATACCCGATGCCCAAGATGGGCAGCAAGAATCGGGCATAAATCGCCGCCATGAAGGCGACGAGTGCGATCCAGACCGGGATCGCGAGCACCAGGCCGATGGTTGCGCCACGCGGAAGGGCGAAGGCCGAGAGCAGCCAGGCCGTGTCGCCGACAACCCAGGCGACGAAGAGTCCGTTGATGATCACGAATGCGGCGGCGACGAGCGGCAGGAAATCGAAGCGAAGCATGCGGTTGTCGAAGCCGAATCGGAACGGCCGCATGAACGGCTCCGTGATGCGGCGCAGGTAGATCATCGGCAATCCGAAGGGATTCACCTGCAGCCAGTTCAGGAGCATTCGAACGAGCAGCAGCCCGCCGAGCGTGAACGAGACGATCGTGATCGCGAGCGAGACGTACTGGAGGATGACGACGACGAGCATGATGAGCGACATGCGGTGGATTCTACACCGGGGGAGGCGGCCGCACGCGCGCCAATCGACCTGGCGTCTTTGCGTCTCTGCGTCTTTGCGAGTCCTTAGCGTCTTTGCGAGAAACTCCCGTGAGGACGCGTTTCTCGCAAAGGCGCAGAGGACTCGCAAAGACGCAGAGTCTGCTATTGCTTCGTCTTGACGTCCCCGGTGGGCAACTCGAACGTGAGAGAAGCCCAGAAACTCTCCCAGTCTGCGCCGGACCCCGCACGGGCGGGGACCATGTGAACCGTCTTGATCATCCACATGCCGCCGCGAGGAAGGCGAAACCGCACGCGTCCGTTGGCATCGGTGCGGGCGGCCAGCTTGTCGGAAGGGTTCCGACGATTCACCGCAACCACGAGTGCGCCTGCGAGCGGACGGTTCTCGTACAACAGGCGAATGGGCAGGTCTCCACCCGCCGGAATTGCATACGGGTTTCTTTCGGCCAGAAGCTCCAGCGTGAAGCCAAGCAACCGGTCGCCCTGGGCCCCGACTGGTGCGCCGGAGAGCAACAGGCTCTTCGCGCAGCGCGAGTAACTGTCGCGGACGCTGGCGCCCGCTTCACTACGACGCTTCCGCAGCTCGATGATGGAATCGAGTCCCTCTTCCGCCAGGTACGCGGTGAACTTGTCGGCCTCCATCTGTACGACGCTCGGATTGCTGCGATACCCGACTACGGACAGTCCGGCCTTGTTCACTCGCAGGAGGCCCGCCGGATCGCCGCCGTCCCGGCCGTACACCGGTTTGCGGCCAGTCCCGTCTTCCACGACGAACTCCTTGACGAGGGCCGGATTGCGCGTCAGCGGCTCGCCTTGCAGGTCCTCCCCGACTCGCAGCCGCACTCCGACGATCTCACCTTGAACGGGCGTGAAAGTCGTGGGCTCGATCCACATGTCATGCGCGAAGACGGACACGGGAGCAGCAGCAGCAAGCGTCATCAGTAACGCCGCCAACCGTCTGCCGATCGATGAAACCAGACAGCGCGAGATCATTGTTTTTCGTCCTTCTCTGAAAAATGCGATCAGGAATCGGGGATCACACGATCTCCGATCCCCGATCCGGTTGTCGTGGACCTGCCGTCGCTGGCCCGGAAGGGGCGAACCGGAGATCCGAATGTGCAATTGCGACCGGGGCGGGCGGCCCCGTCGAACGGGACCGCCCAGCCTCCTTCGCCGGCGTCCTACTCGCTGACTGGATCCGGGATGTTCTTCACGGTCGGCGTGTTGGTGCCGCCGTGTCCCTGGAACAGTCCCTGGTGCGCGGGCGCCAGGAACGGGAACCGCGGAAGGAAGTCCTTGTCGTTGACTTCCGTGCCCTTCGAGAAGCCCGCCGCGGGGTCGCCCGCGACGATAAGGCTGATGAGCACCGTGTTCACGTTGACCTGGTGGCGGTTCGGCGTCGGTCCGCCGCCCAGCCGCCTGCCGTTCGGGAAGCTCGAGTCGATAGCGGCATCGAGCGTGATGACGTCGCCGGTGAAACCGTCAGCAACGGGAATCGGACGCCCGAGATTGATCGCGTTGATGATGTCCATTCGCGGTCCCTTGAGCGTGGCGACCGTGCTGTCAGGAAGTCCGAGCGCCCGGTAGACGCCGAGAGCGTCCGCGTCCCGCACGAGCACCGGGAAGAGTATGTCGGCTCCGAAGTTCGTCACGTCCTTCATCACGCTGCTGCGCAGGTAGAGCGTCTGCCGCTGCGTGCCCACAAGACCGGCATTGAAAAGCGGGAGGGCGTTGCGGCCCACCTGCACGTATTTGCCCGTATCCTTAAGGCCCGTGATGACGTTTGTCGGATCGACCGTCTGCGTCCGTCTGCGCAGGATCTGCGAGTGCACGCGTAGCAGGCTGTCGGTCGAATTCATATCGAGCGTGCCGTTGTGTGGAATGCCGTTCGGGAAGATGTCCGTGATTGGCACTTCCATTGCGATCGAGAAGATGTTGAAGCCGGTGAATACGTCCTCCGCGGGACCCCGTCGCGCGCCATTGATGCCGCCGAGGTCACCGCGGTTCAGGTTGACCAGGTCGAAGATGCCCTTCTCGTCGAGCTGGTACGGATCGTCGAACTGGCCTGCAATGATCCGTCCGCTGTTCGACAGCGAGTGAATGAAGGTGTCGACGAACGGCTGATCGTAGAGACCGACTTCGCGGCTCGCGGAATTGGCGGAGTCGTATCCCTCGAAGCTGCCAAGGCCGTAGACCAGCCGATCCGTCTGCGGACCGTGGTTGTTGGGAAGGACGGGCAGATCGGCGCCGATCACCGTCGCTCGCCCGTTTGCGATCCGCGTTACGGTCATTGTCTCGGTGCCGCCAGTGAGCTGCCAGAGCAGTTCATTGCCTCCCCCGAGTGGATCCGAGGCGCTCGGCGCCGCCTCGGGCGTGAGCGTGTTCTTGAATTCCACACGGTAGACGACCTTGTCCTGGAGGCTCGAGCCTACGCCGATGTGGAATTCGTAGCGGTAGCCGTTGGGAGCACGCAGCCCCTGGTTTCCCTGACCCGGCTCGTGGAGCGGGTTGAAGTTCATGATCAGGTAGAGCTTTTCGTGCGACCCGTCAGATACCCACGCATAGGTGTCGGTATTGTCGGCTGCTGGCTCGTTCAGGACTGCCAGCGCCTCTCGGTGGCTCGAGGCCTGAGCGGGCAATCCGACAGCGGTAAAGAGAATCGCTGCTATCAACAATATGAACAGCGGTTTCGACATTTCGATCTCCTGAAGCTCACATGAGCGCCCTGGCGCTCACGGAGCGCATTAGTGTTCAGTCGCTGGATGAGGGAGACTACGCCGGAGGGTTCGGGATCGGATCTGTCGAGGCTCCGCGACTCTGCGAGTCCTCTGCGCCTCTGCGAGAAACTCGTCTTTGAGCACTGGTTTCTCGCAGAGACGCAAAGGTCTCGCAGAGACGAAGAGGCGTCGGGCGAAGACGGTCCGGGCTATCCCCGGCTTCCGAAGATCGCGCTGCCGACGCGGACGATCGTTGCGCCTTCCTCGATCGCGACCTCGAAGTCGTGGCTCATGCCCATCGACAACCCACCGCCAGGCAGCATCTCGTCGCGCAGTGCCCGCAGCCGCACGAAATACGGTCGCACCTTCTCGAGGTCCTCGAAAAACGGCGGCACCGTCATCAATCCGGACACTTTCACGTGGGTCGATGAAGACAGGGCTGCGATGATCGCCGGCACCTCCGCCTGATCAGCGCCGGTCTTCGTCTCCTCCTGCCCCAGGTCGACCTCCACGAACACCTCGATCGACCGCTCCAACTCCTCCGCCAATCGCACTACGCGCTCGGCAATCCCCACGCTGTCGATCGACTGGATCACCTCGAACATCTGAACCGCGCGACGTGCCTTGTTCGATTGCAGATGACCGATCAGGTGCCACCTGGGCCGCGCGCCGAGGGCGATGACTTCGTCCCGCTTGCCGTCCGCTTCCTGCACGCGGTTCTCGCCTATGTCCGTCACGCCTGCCGCGACCGCCTCGGCAACCGCGGTCGCCGGGAACGTCTTCGTCACCGCGCAGAGCAGGACAGACCCGGAGGGTCTCCCGGAACGAGCCTCGGCCCCTCGGACCCGGTTCTCTACCTCGCGCAGACGCGCGGCGATGCCGGTGTCTGCCACCTTCACTTCCCTCCCACGATCTCGTCGACGACGGAATACGGGTCGCGATCGCGAGACGCCACCGCCGAAGTCAGACGCTCGAACGCCCCGGACTCGAGCCGTGCAAGCGCGTCGCGAAGCAGCCGCTCGCGCAACAGATCGAGGATACGCTGCGCGGCTATACGCTCCCGGCGGCTCGCGTGCATGGCGTCGTCGGCATCGAGAAACGCCAGATATGAGTCGATCGCCGCGGAAAGTTCGTCGATGCCGTGATCGGCCGTCGCGACCGTCTTTACGATCGGCGGAGACCACATGTCGTCGCGATGTCCGGTAGTCAGGAGATTCTCGAGCTCCTTTTCGGTTCTCAGCACACCTTCGCGGTCCGCCTTGTTTATCGCGAGAACGTCGCCGATCTCCATGATCCCGGCCTTGATCGCCTGCACGTCGTCACCCATTCCCGGGACCAGGACGACGACGCAGACGTCGGCAAGTTTCACGATGTCGACCTCGTCCTGCCCGACGCCGACCGTCTCCACGATGACCCTGCCGAATCCGGCGGCATCTAGAACAGCCACCGCGTCGCCCGTCGCGCGGGCGAGTCCCCCAAGGTTTCCGCGAGTTGCCATCGACCGGATGAACACGCCAGGGTCCGTGACGAGATTCTTCATTCGAATGCGGTCACCGAGTATCGCTCCGCCTGAGAACGGCGACGACGGATCGACGGCGATGACGCCGACGCGATGCCCTGCCTTGCGATAAAACGCCGCGAGACGATCGACTAGCGTAGACTTGCCGGCACCCGGCGACCCGGTTATCCCGACGACGACTGCGTTTCCCGTCTTCGGATAGATCGCCGAGAGGACCTCGGGCGCATCCGGCGATGCGTTCTCCGCGAGCGAAATCGCGCGCGCCACAGCACGCGGCTGCCCTTCGAGTACGCGGGCGATGATGTCGGAGGGAGTCACAGAGGAGTCGAATACTCTGTGTCACGGTGCCTCCGTGTCTCTGTGCGCGTAGCCCTTCGAGAAGAG
>CAZXLQ010000055.1:0-21490 GCA_964641945.1 uncultured Clostridia bacterium | reverse complement strand
ATGTGCTCCCGCTTCCTACCGCGCAGCGGTTTCGTTCAGCGAGCGTCCCACGGACGGTGGCTGAAATCGCAGACTCCTCGTTGAGGAGGGACGGAAGTGATCGGAACCGATCGACCGTCCGTGGGACGCTCGCTACCGCTCGCGGCTCGAAAAACGGGGAGCAACCTCATCGGTCATTTGTGGGCCAGCTTTGCCTTGATCTCACTGCGGTCCTCGTCCGTGGTCGCGAACTTGAGCGCCTCTGTCCACGCAACGCGTGCTCCGGCCTGATCTCCGGCCTCCATCCGTCCCTCGCCGAGCCAGTACCAGGTATCCATTTCCTTCGGGAACAAGTGCGTCGCTACCTCGAACATCACGACGGCGCGGACGACGTCCTTACGCTTTATGCGCATGAAGTTCCCGCACACGAGCAGGTCGTAGGAGCGCGGCGTCTTCTTTCCGAACTCGGTGGCAAGCGTCGGGATGTCGGCGCGCAAATCGGCAACCGAACGCGCGGCGAACCGGTCGGCGACCTCGGCGGGCTTCAGGCCCTTCTCTAGCGTCTCGGTGAGCATCCCGCGAGAACAGACGTCCTCGAATCCGGACCCGCGTGCGGAGTTCGTCGGCACGAGCCACGCGACATCGAGTTTCTGATCCGCGAGAAACGCAGCGAGCGACGTCTTGCGAGTGTTGACGACTTCGAAATAGGTGAGCGGCTTGTTGAAGAGACAGCCGCTCACAAGCGCCTTTGGCCCGGGGAGCTCGACGACCATGTATTCATCGGTCGGAATCTCGTAGCGGTCCTTTTTCAGCACGTGCGCCCGCAGCGTATTCGTCCCGTCCGAGATCTCGAACGTCGAGCCGATCTTCAGCACTCCGGCATCGGCGGCCGCGGGACTGCCGGCAAGGCTGCGAACCTGATCCAGGTTCCAGGCGGTCGTCACGACGGTGACGCCCGCGGCCGCGAGTGGATCGAGCGCCCCGATAGAGTGGCCGTGGTGGTGCGTGTGAAAGGCGAAGCGGACGGGTTTCATTGGGAACTTCTCGCGCAGGAGGACGAGCAGCGCGCGTGCAGTCGCGTCGTCATGCGGAACCTCGACGACGGCGAGAAACGTGTCGAACTCGGCGACGACGGACTTCAGGTTCAGATCGTCGTACCAGACGACGTGGACGCCCGGCCACCGGGTCTCCATGCGAGGCGGGGTTGCAGCGGATGCGGCCGGACAGAGGAATGCCAGGATCAGGACGAAGAGTGCGAGTCGTTGCATGTTGTCTCCTTGTGCGAGGTCGCAGGCTCAGTCGACGCCGGGCTCGGCCTTATATGACGGGCCACAGATCTCCACAGATGATCACGGATCAGATCAGTGTCGATCTGTGAAGATCTGTGGACTCTTCCCGTGCCTGCGGCGTAGGCTCAGTCGCTCATGTCACGTGACTTCGAGCCGAAGCTGCTTCACGTTCTTCTCGCCGGGTACTCGCGCCGCCTCTTCGCGAAGGACGTCGTCGCCGGCGTCATCGTCGGACTCGTCTCGCTGCCGCTCGCCATCGCCTTCGCCGTCGCGTCGGGCGTGAAGCCCGAGCAGGGACTCTATACGGCAATCATCGCCGGGTTCGTCATCGCCGCACTCGGCGGCAGCCGTACACAGGTCAGCGGACCGACCGGCGCGTTCATCGTCGTCGTCTTCGGCATCGTCCAGCAGTTCGGCTACGAGGGGCTCGCCACGGCCACGTTCATCGCCGGCTTCCTGCTCATCCTCATGGGGTTCGCCCGGATGGGAGCGCTGCTTCGCTACGTGCCGTATCCGGTGGTCGTGGGCTTCACCGCCGGCATTGCCGTGATCATCTTCTTCGGGCAGTTGCGCGACCTACTGGGGCTCTCGATCGAGAAGCTGCCGGCCGGGTTCATCGAGCAGCTCGTCGAGTACGCCGGATATCTCGGCACGGTCAGCCTTCCGGCGGCGGGCATCGCCGCACTTTCGCTCGCCATTCTCATCGTCTGGCCGCGAGTATCGACGATCATCCCCGGCCCGATGGTCGCGATTGTCGTCGCGACCGTCGCCGTCGCCTGGTTCCATCTGCCGGTCGAGACGATCGGCAGCCGCTTCGGCAGCGTGCCGACGGGCTTTCCGGAGCCGCACCTGCCGACGCTCAGCCTCCCCCTCATCCGGCAGGTCTTCTCACCGGCGATAACGATCGCGCTGCTTGCGGCGCTCGAGTCGCTGCTGTCGGCCGTGGTCGCGGACGGAATGCTCGGCACGCGCCATCGGCCAAACCAGGAACTGATCGCCCAGGGCATCGGCAACATGGTGTCGCCACTGTTTGGCGGCATTCCCGCGACAGGAGCCATCGCCCGAACGGCGACGAACGTGAAGAACGGCGGGCGAACGCCGGTGGCGGCGATCGTGCACGCGCTGACGCTGCTCGTCATCGTGCTGTTTGCCGGTCAGTGGGCTTCGCTGATTCCGATGCCGGCGCTCGCCGCCATTCTCGTCGTCGTTGCCTACAACATGAGCGAGTGGCGGACGTTCGCGCGACTGCTCAAGAGTCCGAAGAGCGACGTGGCTGTCATGCTGACCACGTTCCTGCTCACGGTGCTCATCGACCTGACGGTGGCGGTGCAGGTCGGCGTAGTGCTGGCGGCGTTCCTGTTCCTCCAGCGCATGGCGAGCGTGACCCACGTCGAGGTGCTCACCGCCGAGATCGAGGGCGATCCCGAAGAGACGATTGACACCGGGCGGTCGATCGATCGCCGGGTAGTGCCGCCGGGAGTGCAGGTGTTCGAGGTGCACGGGTCGTTGTTTTTCGCGGCCATCGACCGGTTCAAGGACTCGCTTCGGAGCATCAAGACGAAGCCGCGCGTGCTGATCATCCGGATGCGCGACGTGCCGTCGATCGACGCATCGGGACTGCAGTCGCTCGACGACCTGCTGAAGCAGACACGGCGCGAGGGAGCGACGATCCTCGTGACCGGACTGCGCGCGCAGACGCTCGAGGCGATCGAGCGGTCCGGACTGCTCGACCGGCTGGGTCGCGAGAACTCGCACGAGAGCCTCGACGAGGCGCTCGAGCGGGCCCGGGAGATTCTCGGGGTGGGGCTAGAGCCCTGACGCGTCGCGCATCAGTACAATGCGTGGTGGCGCAATGGTCTCTGGCGATCGGTCAACCCAACAGACGACGCGCGCACTCCCATCGGAAAACCTCCGTTCGAGTTGTAAAGATCTGTAAAGCCTTCGAAGGACGCTCTCCAATGCCTTGCAGGGGAGCGCATACTTCTCGGGTGGTAACATTGCTAACACGGAGTGCCGGCTTCGTTCTCGGTGTCGTCGCGCTCGGAACGCTGACGCTCTCGACATTGCACGCGCAGGTTCCGGCGCAACAGCCCGTGCCGGCGCGGCGCGAGGTCCAGAGCCCGCCTCCGGCTGAATCGGAACGCAAGACGAGCACTCCGTACACCGGCGACCTCTCGATCTTCGAAGGCGCCGATCGCGCCGAGAAGCTACAGATCGACCGCGTCATGGACTTGCTCGAGATCGGTCCCGGGAAGACGGTCGCGGACATCGGTGCCGGGTCGGGCTGGTTTTCGGTGCTCGCCGCCGGACGCGTTGGAGTCGAGGGTGCGGTGTTGGCTGTCGACATCAGCAAGGAGTCCGTCGATCACATCGCCCGCCGTGCCGCCGACGAGAAGATACCGCAGCTGAAATCCCAGCTTGGCGCCGCCGACGATCCGCGGTTGCCGCCGGCTAGCATCGATGCCGTCCTCATCCTCAAGACCTACCACGAGTTCGAGCGGCCGGTGACGATCATGCACCGCCTGCACGGCTCGATGCGCCCAGGCGGGCTCGTCGGCGTGATCGACAAGGTGGGCACGGGCGACGACCACGGCGTGCCGGCCGACACGGTGATCGACGAATGTCGCCGCGCCGGATTCGAGCTCGTCTCGCAGCACGACTTCGTGAAGGGCGACGGCGTGGACTACTTCCTGATCTTCCGGCCGATCGGGCGGTAGCCGGGCTCATTGCGCGCCGCGCTTTGGAGTGCGGCGAGAATCGCCGCTTTGGATTTGCTTCGATCAGCGAGGATTCGAACGAAATCCAAAGCGGCTATTCTCGCCGCACTCCAAAGCGTTTCGAGCACTGCTTGCGCCGTGGTTGACACCTTTCAGCTCGGCGCGCACGATAGCGCTGTCCGCCCCCGCAGTCGTCCTTCAGGCCGACGAGGATGTCACCCCTTGCAACCTCCGGAGAGCCTCCAATGAAACCGAATGCGCCCTCGACGCTCCTGTCGCTGTTCCTTGCCCTTCAATTCATGTTTCTCGGACTGAGTCCCACTCGGGCGTCCGGGCTGCGCGACGACGACCGTCCGGCTCCCCGATCCACGCCGGACCCGCTGCGTGATCCCGGAGGCAAACTCGTCCTCGTGACCGTTCGAGGCGAGCACGACCGGGAGGCCGCTCGAGAGCTCGGAACGATCGTGGACGACTATGGTCCGTTCGTCGTCGTCGCGGTTGCCTCCGGGAATGCCCACAAGGTCGGACGGGGCGGGTCGACCACCGGACTCGACGCCGCGGAGCTCGAGACGACGATCTCGCTTCGTTCCTTCGTGTTCGAGCCGCTCGCCGGCGACCCGGCAGAGGCGTTCGAGCCGGCAGGACCGATTGACGCCGTCGCGAAAGCGGGCAGCGGGCTGCACCTCGTCCAGTTCGTCGCGCCTGTTCGCGACGCCTGGCTCGCCGACCTGACGGCGATGGGCGTCGAGGTGATCCAGTACGTTCCCCACCTCGCGTTCCTCGTCCGCGGGACACCGACGATGATGAAGGCTGTCGCCGAGCACCCGCGCGTTCGGTGGACGGGTCCCTATCGGCAGGCCCACAAGTTCTCCGCGGACCTGATGTGGGTCTACGGCGCTACGGATCGTAAGCCCGACGAGACCGACGGCCGCACGACCGCAAACTTCGGCAAGGACGGCAAGGCGCTCTACGACATCAGCGTTTCGGCGAAATCGGACCTCAAGGCCGTCGCCAACGCCGTCACCTCCGTGAACGGGAGCATCTTCCGGACGATCGAGCTGCCGAACAACTACTTCAACGTGCTGCGGACCGAGCTCTCGCCAGAGAGCCTGAAGGACGTCGCCGGCATCGAGGACGTCATCGCCATCGATCCGTGGATCCAGCCCGTGGCCGAGGACGAGCGCGCCAACCACATCGCGTCGGGCAACTTCACCGGCAATACGATCGCCGGGCTGGCCCCTCCGGGCTACAACCCGACGACGCAGTTCGGAGTAAACGGAATGACGGTCACGGTCGGCGTCGTCGATGACGGCGTCGGCATTCCGGGCGACGGAGGGTTCTACGTCACCGCGGCGAACACGGTGAACGCGCCGCTGCGCGGTGCTTCGGCCGGGGCCCAGGGGCACGGCCACCTGCAGGCGTCGATCATCGCCGGCACGACACCGTTCGGCGGGCTCGATCCGCTCAGCTACAACTACGGATCGGGTGTGGCGCCGGCCGCGAACATCGTGAACATCCCGCTGCTGCGGGCCGGCTACACCGGTGTCGAAGCCGACACCATCAACGACGGGCTGACGACGCTCGGTCCGAACGGCTCGAACGCCTGGATCACGAACAACAGCTTCGGTGCGGGCACCAACGGCAACACGTACGACTCGCTCGCGGCCCAGTACGACGGGTTCGTGCGCGACGGCTCGTCGGCCATGACGATCGATCCGGCGCTGATCATCTTCTCGGCGGGGAATTCCGGCGCCTCGGGCCTCACGCGGCCCAAGGTTGCGAAGAACCTCATCGCGACGGCGTCGTCGCGCAACACGCGACCCGAGCTCGCATCGTCGACGAACACGACGAACAACCTCCAGGACCTGTCCTCCTTCTCGAGCCTCGGTCCAGCCGCAGACACCCGCGTCAAGCCCGACATCACGGCGCCAGGCGACACGATCACAGGCGGGCGGTCGGGACCGGACGTCCTGTTCGGCAACATCGACACTTTCCATCGCTATTCGAGCGGCACGTCGCACGCGGCGCCGATCGTCGCTGGCGCGGCGGCGCTGTTCACGAACTTCTGGCGGCTCGGCCACGCGGGCGCGAACCCGAGCCCCGCGCTCGTCAAGGCGGCGCTCATCAACGGCGCCGTCGACATGACCGGTCTCGGCGCGACGGCGGCCATCCCGAATGGCGGAGAAGGATGGGGACGGCTCAACATCGCGAACGTGCTGAACACGGGCGTTCCGACCGAGTACGTGAACCAGACATCGCCGCTGACGACCGTCGGCCAGATGGCGGTATTCTCGGGGACCGTCCAGAACGCGACGCGGCCGTTCCGGGTCTCGCTAGTCTGGACGGACCCGCCGGCCATTTCGGATCCGGCGCTCGTCAACAATCTCGACCTCGAGGTGACCGTCGGCGGCAACACCTACCGCGGCAACGTGTTCACGGGCGGCATCTCGCAGACCGGCGGTACTGCCGACATCCGGAACAACGTCGAGAACGTCTTCCTGCCGGCGGGCATTCCGGTCGGAACCGCCTTCACGATCCGCGTGACGGCGACCGGCCTGAACGGCGACGGAATCCTCGGTGACGCCGACACGACGGACCAGCACTTCTCACTCGTGGCTTTCAACGCGGCGTTCGGTTCGGCCGCGGTGATTGCGGCGGCCGGCGCGACGATTACCGCCGAGTCGTGCTCGCCTGCGAACAATGCGCTCGATCCGGGTGAGACCGTCACGGTGAACTTCGGGCTGCAGAACGTCGGGACGCTCAACACAACAAACCTCGTCGCGACGCTTCAGGCGACCGGCGGCGTGACGTCGCCGAGCGGCCCGCAGAACTACGGCGCGGTCGTGGCGGGAGGGCCGGCAGTCACGAGGCCTTTCACGTTCACGGTCGATCCGACGCTCGCGTGCGGGGCGACGCTGACGGCGACGCTGCAGTTACAGGACGGCGCGACGAATCTCAGCACGGTGACGTTCGTCTTCACGCTCGGGACCACCACTTCGAGCACCATGACGTTCGCGAATACGGGGGCGATTCTGATTCCAGCCGGCGCGCCGGGAACGACGAGCGGGACGGCGAACCCGTATCCGGCGAACCTCGCGGTGGCCGGCATGACGGGCAACATCACGAAGGTCACGGCGAGGCTCCGGAACATGAACCACACGTTCCCGGATGACATCGATGTCCTGCTCGTCGGGCCGGCGGGACAGTCATGCATCCTGATGTCGGACACGGGCACCTCGCTCGACATCGTCAACATCACGCTCACGCTCGACGACGCGGCTGCCACTCCACTTCCGGACGCTGCACAGCTCGTGAGCGGAACGTTCCGGCCGACGAACATCGGTGCCGCTGACACCTTCGCGGCGCCGGCGCCCGCCGGGCCGTACGGCACGACGCTCGCGGCCTTCAACGGCACGAACCCGAACGGCAACTGGCGGCTCTTCGTCGTCGACGACCTCGGGGGTGACTCGGGAAACATCAACCTCGGCTACGAGCTCACGATCACGACCGGTGCGCCGGTCTGCTCGACGTGCGCCTGCACGATGACGTGCCCGGCGAACATCACGGTCGGCAACGATCCGGGACAATGCGGCGCCGTCGTCAGCTACCCCACGCCGACGGTGACGGGCGGCTGCGGCGCGCCGGTGTGCCTGCCGGTCTCCGGATCGCTGTTCCCGATCGGGACGACGACGGTGAACTGCACCGCGACGGGCGCGGCGCCGTGCTCGTTCACCGTGACGGTCAACGATTCCGAGCCGCCGTCGATCGCGTGTCCGGCGAACGTCACGGCCGGCAACGACGCCGGGCAGTGCTCGGCGGTCGTGAACTTCGTGACTCCGACACCGTCCGACAACTGTCCGGGAGCCACGGTGGCGTGCGTGCCCGCGACGGGGTCGACTTTCCCGGTCGGAACGACGACGGTGACGTGCACGGCGACCGACGCCGCGACGAATACGGCGACGTGCTCGTTTACGGTGACGGTCAACGACACCCAGCCGCCGACGATCACTTGTCCGGCGAACGTGACCGTTCCGAACGACGCCGGGCAGTGCTCGGCCGTCGCGAACTTCGTGACGCCGACACCGTCCGACAACTGTCCGGGAGCGACGGTGGCGTGCGTTCCGGTAACCGGATCGACGTTCCCGATCGGGACGACGACGGTGACGTGCACCACTACCGACGCGGCAATGAATACCGCGACGTGTTCGTTCACCGTGACGGTCAACGACACGCAGGCGCCGGCGATCACGTGTCCGGCGAACATCACGGTGCCGGCGACGCAGGGGACGGCGTGCGCGGCGTCCGCGGTGGTGAACTACCCGGCGCCAACGGTCTCGGACAACTGTCCGGGGACGACGACGGTCTGCGTTCCGGCTTCCGGGTCGGTCTTCCCGGAAGGAACGACGACCGTCACGTGCACGGCGACGGACGCCGTCGGGAACACGGCGACGTGTTCCTTCACCGTCACGGTGGGCATCGCGTTCGGCGTGTGTCTCGTCGGTGACGGGACGGGCGACACGTTCAGTATAGTCGTCGACACGGCGAGCCCGTTCTACGGGACGTGGCGATACCGGGTTGCGGCGACTGGCGAGGTCTTCTGCGGCACGGCGAGCCACCTCAGCTACGTTCCGACA
This sequence comes from uncultured Clostridia bacterium, assembly GCA_964641945.1. Lineage (GTDB taxonomy): Bacteria > Acidobacteriota > Blastocatellia > UBA7656 > JADIYM01 > JADIYM01. The sequence goes on along the minus strand of CAZXLQ010000055.1, from coordinate 12,871 downwards.
AGGTCGCTCATCGCGGCCGACATCGACGATCCGGTGGCGTTCATGAACGCGAACGTCAGCTTCGGATCGAACGCGGGCACGGTGACCGTCACCCACCGGGCCACCAATCGCCAGTTCCGGCTGCGGGACCGGAACCTGGCAAACGACCCGCCCTGCATGTAGCCGGGCGGGTCGGATCACTGCGAGAAGCGCCCTGGAATGCGGCGTAAAGTCCGCTTTGGATCTCGCCCCGGTCCTCGTTGGTCGAGGCGAATCCAAGGCGGCGCTTCACGCCGTTCGCCAAGGCGCTTCTTGCATTGCAACTCGGCTAACAAACGACTTGACTAACCTGGCCGACGCGTCAAGGATGGGCTGTGTCCCGCCGCTCTTAACCAGGGCCGGATCGACAACGACTCCACCAAGATGGCTCACGACAGCATCATCACCGCGCTCGAGGCGGCACTTGACGCGAACCCGGGCGACAGAGCCGTTCGCGAGCACCTCGCGTCCCTCCTCCTCAAGGACGGCCGACCGTCGGAGGCGCTCGACCACTACACACGCATCCTGTCGACGGAACCGGCGAATCTCGATGCGGTCCGAGGCGCCGCCGATGCGGCCCGCGCAGCCGGTGACTCCGCGCGCGCGGATGGGTACTCCCGCCTGCTTGCGGCGCTTGAAAGCGACCCTGAATCAGTGGCGGCCGACCCGGTTCCCGTAACCGACGTGACGCCTTCCAATGTCGTCGACGCCCGGGCGCGACTGCGCGTCGTTTCATCTGACGAGTCCGGACCGTGGGAGGTCGAGCGGCCCGACGTTGTTCTAGCCGACGTTGGCGGAATGGAAGACGTCAAGCGCAGGCTCAACACTGCATTCCTTGCCCCCCTCCGCAACCCCGAGATGATGAAGGCCTACGGAAAGTCCCTTCGCGGAGGACTGTTGCTGTTTGGTCCGCCGGGTTGCGGAAAGACCTTCGTGGCTCGCGCTACGGCCGGTGAGCTCGGCGCCCGGTTTCTCACGGTCGGGCTCTCGGACGTGCTCGACATGTGGCTTGGCGAAAGCGAGCGCAAGCTGCATGAGATCTTCGAAACGGCACGGCGGAGCCGTCCGTGTGTGTTGTTCTTCGACGAGATCGACGCGCTTGGACAGAAGCGAAGCCACTTGCGTCATCACGCCGGTCGCAACGTCGTAAATCAACTCCTCGCCGAACTGGACAGCGTTGGAGCGGACAATTCCGGCGTCTTCGTTCTCGCCGCGACGAACCATCCGTGGGACGTCGACACTGCGCTGCGTCGTCCGGGACGGTTCGACCGGATGCTGCTCGTGCTTCCGCCAGACAGGGCGGCTCGCGAGGCGATCCTCCGGTATCACATGCGCGATCGACCGGCCGCCGGCGTGGATTATGTGTCGCTCGCCTCGAGGACGAACCTCTTCTCGGGCGCGGACCTCGCACACCTGTGCGAATCCGCGACCGATCTGGCGCTGGAAGACTCGATCTCGGCCGGCACGATTCGTCCGGTCGGCATGCCCGACTTCACACGGGCACTCAAGGAGGTCAAGGCGAGCACGAGACCGTGGTTCGACACGGCGCGCAATTACGCGATGTTCGCCAACGAAGGCGGGCTCTATGACGATCTCCTTACATTCATGAGAGAAAACAAGTTTTGAGCACCGGCTCGAGCGGTTCCCACTTCGAACGGGCGCGCCTGCTCATGGGCCAGTCTCGCTTCGAGCAGGCAGCATCGGAACTTGGCCGCGAACTCGCCGGCAATCCGGAACACGCCCCGGCTAGAGCCCTTCTATCGACCTGTCTCGCGGAGCTCGGGCGGCACGACGAAGCCGAACGGGAGGCGCGAGCAACCATCGCCGCGTCCCCGGACTTCGCATTCGCGCACTATGCCCTCGCAAGCGTTCTGGAAGGTCAGGATCGGCTGGACGAGGCCGAACGCTCTGTCGGCGAAGCGCTCCGTCTCGACGCGGAAAGTTCCGCGTCCCACGCCCTGCTCGCGTCGATTCATCTGCAGCGACGCCGATGGGAGCCCGGACTTGCGGAGGCCGAACGAGGGCTCTACATCGACCCTGAGAACACGGAGTGTGCCAACCTCAGGGCGATCGCTCTCAGACAACTCGGGCGTAGCAGGGAGGCGGGCCGGGAAATAGCGTCGGCGCTCGAGCGTGATCCTGAAGACGCGGTAACGCACGTCAATCAGGGCTGGCAGCTCGTCGAGCTCGGCCGCTACGACGGTGCAATGGAGCACTTTCGCGAGGCGCTCCGTCTCGATCCAACCCTCGACCTCGCTCGCGAGGGCGTGGTCGAAGTGCTGCGCGCACGCAACCCGATCTATCGCATCTTCCTGCGCTACTTCCTCTTCATGTCGAAGCTTCAGGGTTGGGCCGTCTGGGGCGTCATCATCGGTTTCGTTCTCGTTTCACGCATCCTGAGGACTGCGATGAAGCAGAACCCCGAGCTCATGCCGTTCCTGATGCCGTTGTTCGTGATCCTCGTCCTCTTCATGGTCTTCACGTGGATAAGTCAGCCGGTCTTCAACCTGCTGCTGCGGCTGGACCCTCTCGGGAGGCTGGCGCTGACGAGAGACGAGATCCGGGTTTCGAACTGGGTCGGGGGACTGCTTCTGGCTTTTGGAGTGCTCGGAGTTCTCTGGTACGCGACGTGGTTTCATCCGCTGGCGATCGCCGCTCTCGCGTGCGGGCTGATGGTCGTGCCGATCTCGGGAACGACCCAATGCGAGACGGCAAGATCGCGCAACATCCTCGGCAGATACACCTTCGTCCTCGCGCTGCTCGCCGTGCTCGCCGTCGCGTTGTCGTTCGTGAGCCTTATCGCGGCGGCGATTCCGGGCGTGGCCTTCATCGTCGGTTTCTGGGCGTACGGATGGGTTGCGAACGCGTTGATTCTCAAGTCATGAGCTTGCGAGTCTGACGGTCCGCTCGAACTGCCCGCACTTCACCTGCACCGGATCGCCCAGCGCGACCCGGTGCAGTCCAGTCACGCGATAGTGCCGTCGGGAACGACGCCGTTCTTCGGCACGACGATGATTCCGTCGCGGATGTAGTAGCCGTCGCCGTCGGCGTGGTCGATGCCGGCTTCGTTCAGGAGTTTCACGTTCGCGCCGATCCGCGCGTTCTTGTCGATGATCGCCCTTCGGATGTGGCAGTTTTCGCCGACGCCGATGCGGATGCGGTTCGCGGCCTGGTCGAACGCCAGCTCGTCGAGCGTCTGGTAGAAGTCCGCGCCCATCATCAGCGTGTCTTCGACGACGGATCCGCGCTCGATGCGGCTCCGGATCCCGATGATCGAGTTCTTGATCCGCGCGTCGCTGACGATGCAGCCTTCGCAGACGATCGAGTGGCTGACGTCGGCGCGCAGCATCTTCGAGCCAGGCAGGAAGCGCGGACGCGTGAAGATCGGCGCCTCTGCGTCGAAGAAGTTGAAGTCCGGCAGCGGCTTGGTCATGTCCATGTTCGCCTTGAAGAAGGCGGAGATGGTACCGATGTCCTCCCAGTAGCCGGTGAACAGGTGGGCCTGGACGTTCATCTTCTCGATCGCAGCCGGGATCATGTCGCGGCCAAAGTCGACGGCATCGGGGAACTCCTCGAGAAGCAGTCTGAGCGCCTCGCGCCGGAAGACGTAGATGCCCATCGACGCGAGAAACGGCCGCTGCGCCGACTGTTCGGCCGTCAGTCCGAACGCCGTGGTATCGACGATCATCTCGTCGATTTCGTCGACGCCGGGCTTCTCGCGAAACTCGACGATGCGTCCCGATTCGTCGGTCTTCAGCAGCCCGAAGCCCATGGCGTCTATCCGGTTCGCCGGAATGACCGACACCGTGAGATCCGCGTTCGTGTCGTAGTGGCGCTGCAGGAACTTCCGGTAGTCCATCCTGTACAGGTGGTCGCCGGAGAGTATGAGCAGATCGTCGTGCCGCCACTCCTCGAAATGGGAGATGTTCTGGCGGACGGCGTCGGCCGTGCCCTGAAACCAGTTCGTGTTTCCGTGGGTCTGCTCGGCGGCGAGCACCTCGACGAAGCCGTCAGAGAAGCGGCTGAATCGGTACGTGCGGGCGATGTGTCGATTGAGCGACGCGGAGTTGAATTGCGTGAGGATGAAGATGCGGATGATGTCCGAGTTGATGCAGTTGCTGACGGGGATGTCGATGAGTCGGTACTTGCCGCCGAGCGGGACAGCGGGTTTCGCACGCAGCTCGGTCAGCGGGAAGAGGCGGGTGCCCTGACCGCCGCCGAGAATGATCGCCAGCGTGTCTCTGTTCGAACCGGTCTCTCTGCTCATGGAGCCTCCACGGAGGGTTCTGGTGAATGGGCGGCAGTATAGCCCAAGTGAGGCAGAGCAAGCAGTTGCCGACTCAACGGCTCTGTGTCTTTGCGAGACCTCTGCGGCTCTGCGAGAAATGCGTCCGCACGACAGGTTCTCGCAGAGACGCCAAGGACGCGCAAAGGCGCAGAGGTCGGACTCTCCTGCTACCCGAGGAACGAATCCATTACGAGGTCCGTATCGCTCAAGTCCGGCAACAGGACGTCGGGTTCGTGCGCCGCGAGTGCATCGAGCGAGTAATGCCCCGTGGCGACGGCCATGCAGCGCATTCCGAAGCCGCGCGCTGCCTCGATGTCGCGGGGAGTGTCGCCAATTATCATGAAGTCGGCGGGTTGACGATCCCGCCCGGTCTGCTCGGCGATGCGGGCCGCCGCGATCGCCGGCAACTCGTTCCTGTTTTCGTGGTCGCTGCCGTACGCGCCGCGAAGCCGGATGTGGCGATCGAGCCCGACCGCGGCCAACTTCACGCCGGCCATGCGCTCGAGGTTGCCGGTGAGCACGCTCAGGTCGAACCGGGTGTCTTCGTCGAGGCGCTGCAGGAGCTGCTCGGCGCCCGGGCAGCACGCAAACAGCGGCGCCTCTGCCGAAAGACGGTGAGTGAGCTCGACGAATCCGGCTTCCCAGTCCGGCATGCGGCGATAGATTTCGTCGGCCGGAATTCCCGCGGGTTCGAGCGCTTCGCGAAGGATCGCGAGGTCCGTCTTGCCGTCGAAGCGCGTCTGGTCGATGAGGCCGGCGGTGCCGAACACGGATTCGAGGGCGGCGCGGATCTCGCGGCGGTAGCCGCGGCCACGCACGGCGTTCATGAGTGTGCCGTCGATGTCGAAAAGAAGAACCCGGGTCATGACCCTATTGCTCTGCGCCTTTGCGAAACCTTGGCGCCTTTGCGAGAAAACAGGCTCGAGACGGTGTTTCCCGCAAAGACGCCAAGGACTCGCAAAGGCGCAGAGGTTCTTACCCGCCGCTCTCCAGGAACCGCTCGGCCTCTATGGCCGCCATGCACCCCGTGCCCGCGGCCGTCACGGCCTGTCTGTACACGTGATCCTGCACGTCGCCCGCGGCGAAGACCCCCGGGATGCTCGTCTGCGTCGTCCCCGGCTTCGTCACGAGGTACCGGTTCTCGTCCATCTCGAGCTGCCCGGCAAAGAGCTCAGTGTTCGGCTTGTGCCCGATCGCGACGAACACGCCCCGGATGTCGTCGTGTGTCGTCAGTTCGCCGGTCTTCAGGTTCTTGAGCCGCAGTCCAGTTACTCCGTCCTCGCGGCTGCCGAGGATCTCGTCGACGGCGCTGTCCCATGCGAAGTCGATTTTCGGATTGTCGAACGCCTTCTGCTGCATGATCTTCGACGCGCGCAGTGCATCGCGCCGGTGGACGACGGTGACCTTCGAGCCGAACTTCGCCAGGAAAGTCGCTTCCTCCATCGCGGTATCGCCGCCGCCGACGACGGCAATGTGCTGGTTGCGAAACGCCGGAAGCGGACCGTCGCACGTCGCGCACGCAGAAACACCGTAGCCGTTCAGGTGCTGCTCGGACTCGATGCCCATCCAGCGCGCCTCGGCGCCGGTCGAGATGATGAGCGCTTCGCAGCGATACGACTGGCCCTCCGAGTCCGTCAGCGTGAATGGTCGCTGCGAGAGGTCGACGCTCGTGACGTACGACCGGTGGAAGCGGGTGCCGAAGCGCGCGGCCTGCTTTTCCATCGCTTCCATCAGCTCGGGGCCCATGACGCCATCCGGGAATCCGGGGTAGTTCTCGACGTCGGTGGTGATCGTCAGCTGGCCGCCCGGGACCGAGCCGTGTATGAGGACGGGACTGAGGTCCGCGCGTCCGGCGTAGATTGCCGCCGTCAGGCCGGCCGGACCCGAACCGAGGATGATGACCTTCTCAACTGGTGCAGCGCTCACGAAAATGCCTCCTTCGGCGAAAGCGGCATTGTACGGTCAGCCGCGCCGCGCGTGCCAGTGGCCCTTCTTCCGTGAAACGAAAAACGGCGGCGAGCCGAAGCCCGCCGCCGTTGCTGTAGTCAATGCTCTGAACGCGTCAGTGCATTCCGCCGTTGTAATCGCCCGCGAGCGGACGGCCACCCGGAGCGGCATACGGAAACACGTAGTCGGCGCCGCCGCCAGCGTTCGTGTTCTTGAGGAAGAACGTCCCGGTGCTCGAATCGTACACGCCGATCGAGTGGACGTTGTCGGCGTTCCAGTCGCCCGACGTCGGGTACCAGGTTGCTCCACCCGGGCCGAACGAGAAGAGAAGATCGGCGCCGCCGGGCGTGTTCGAGTTCTTGAGCAGGAACGCTCCCGACGACTGAATGAAGAGTCCGATCGTGTCCGTCCCGTTTCCATCCCAGTCGCCGACGATCGGCAGGATGCCGGCGCCGCCCGGTCCGAACGACACGATGACGTCGGCAGGACCCGGCGTGTTCGAGTTCTTGAGGAAAAAGAAGCCACCGGTGGTGTTGTAGACCCCGATCGTCTCCGTTCCGTTTCCGTCCCAGTCACCAACGACAGGCACGTAATCCGACCCGCCCGGTCCGAGTGAGACGATTGCGTCTGCGCCTCCTCCCGTGTTCGAGTTGCGAAGGAAAAACGCGCCTGCAGACGGCAGGAACGCGCCGATCGTGTCGGAGCCGTTTCCGTCCCAGTCGCCGACGATCTCGGTCATTGCTGTCGTGCCAAGGCCAACGATGATGTCAGCCGGGCCCGACGTCGAGGAGTTGCGAAGGAATGCTGACCCCGATCCCGGGAAGGTGACTCCTGGCGTGTGCACGACCGGGACAAGGGTTCCCGGAGGAACAGGCGGGTCAGCCGGGGTATCAATGCTCGTCTGACGCTCGCGGAACGCGTTGATGATCAGACCGTACGTCGCACCGTTGTTGAGCATCTGGTCGGCGGCGATCATGGCCGCAGCACATTCAGCCTGTGTCGGACTCGTGTCGTACATGAACTGCGCCTGCAGGAGGACGTCGAGACCAACAAGCGTGCCGACCTGGTTGTTATAGTCGAAAACCGGATGAGACCAGATCTCGCCGGCCGAATGCACCTGCGACGGCCGGTTCGCCCACAGCGTCGCTGTGTCGAGCTTGCGAAGGAACGGATGCGGAGTGCCGCCCGCGTTGTAGCTGGTAGCGTCCCATTCGCCGACTGTCACGTAGTAGCTCGAGCCGCCAGGAATCGTCTTGCTCAGGATGCCGGCAATCACGTCGCCCGTGCCTTCGCCGACGCCTTCAGACGAAATATTCTGGTTGATGTCGTCTACCTGGTTCCAGAGCATGGCATGTCCGAACTCGTGCCAGACAATCTCCTGGTCCTCGGCATCGTCGACACCGCCCGTGCCGAAGCAGAGATGACCCGTCCGGTTGCCCGAACGATCGTCACCGCTGAAGTGCGAGTTGTCGGCCGTCGGGCTGTGTGGGGCCTGATGTCCGTAGTACTGCAACGAGTAATTCATCACGGCGTTGCCGTTCGCCACCGTGTAGCCGAGGCTCTGGAAGACGCTCTGGGCATAGTCGATGGCCCAGTACGCGTTCTCCTGGTTGAACTGCGCGGCCGATGGCGTCGTGTTTCGACGAAGCGCCGAGAAATCCAGCGTCGCGTTCGTCGTCCGGCCACCAACCTGATCGGACGGAACCTGGGCGTACGTGCCGACGAGCGCCGTATTCGGAGCGTCGTTGAGATTGTTCAACGGAACCGAGATGTACGTCGGCTCAATGATCGTCGCGAGGTTCACCGTGTTGTCGCGTAGCGAGTCATTGGCGAGCGTCGTGACCGGATGGGGCTGGAAGACCTTGCCGGTCCCCGTCGCGTGGCAGTCACGTGAAAGCGGTGGTTCAATGGCCTCACCACTCTCGGCGTCGACGATGACTTCCCAAACACCTATGCCACGAACGTCGACGACCGTCTTCCAAGCGAGCGTTCCGCCGTTCGCCGTCGGCCAGATACCGAGCTCGGGAGCAGGGACGTGCGTCGCGACGAGATCGTTGACCGTCACGTTAAGCTTCGATGCAGCCGTGGAGATCGCGGCGTCCGCCGCGACCGATGGCTGAAGCTTCGATACCGTGACAGGGACAAAAGTGTTGTTGAGCGCCCACACACGTCCGTTGCGGTCCATGTGGACGGCCACCCGCGCGTTGAAGACCGGCAACCCCTCGTGTCGTTGCTCGTAGAAGTAATGGAACGGCTTCGACGCACCTTCATTGGCCCGAACGAGTGTGAGCTTCGAGGTGTCGATTCCATAGAGAACCGCGTTCTCGTCGAGGAACGCCATGGCGCGATCGCCCATCTTGTTCGCTTCCGGCGCGAGGCCGAGATCGCCGAACACGATCCGCGGCGAACCCGTGATGGCACTGAAGCGGGCGAAGATGTGTCCGTTCCCAAACCTGGGCGCGACGTCGGCAGGCGCCTTGCTCGCAACGCCGACCTTGAACTGCTCCCATTGGCCTTCGAAGGCGGCGCCGGGGGTGTCCTGTTTCAGATCGACCGACCGCATCTCGGCGACCGGCAGGGAACGCTTTGCAAGATCAACAGGTCGTTTCGCCGCCGCGAGGGGCGACCCGACGGCAAAGAGTGCGAGGGACGCGACGCCGAGCACGGCGATTTGCCCTGCTCGGCCGCGTGGACGATGAACCTTCATATTGAGCATCCTTCCTTTGCTGCAACGGGAGACAGCGAATGTGGTTGTGTAAGAGAGTCCGACAGAATTTCCTATATTGCCCGGGAGTGGCGGAATCTCGCAAGTACTCCGTGCCTCTGCGCCTCAGAGTCTCTGTGTGCGAAGCGTCCGAAGAGCTACGCAAACAGAGGCACCGAGACACAGAGCCACGGAGATTCGGAGGGAGCAACCTCTCTCTACTTCGCCGGCGCGGCTGCCTTGATCGCGCGCACGGCTCCACCCCAAAAATCGGAAAAGTAAATGGTGCCGTCAGACCCGATCGCAAGACCTGAAACGCCCCCGATCCGCGCATCGAGGGCCGGGCCGCCGTCCCCAGTGGTACCGAGCTCACCGGTACCTGCGATGGGTGTCATCACTCCAGTCTCGACGTCGATACGGACGACTTGGAACAGCGCTCCAGCATAAAGATTGCCGGATTCATCGACTGCCAAGGCGTCGGCATCAAGCGACGCCACCGTCGAGATGATTCCAGTAACCGCGTCGACACGCCGAATCAACCACGGGAACCTCTCCGAGATGTACAAGGTACCGTCGGGTGCCACGGCAACACTCTCAGGATTCATTCCAGCTTGCGTCGCGAGTCCACCGTCGCCAGAGGAAGAGGGCGAGCCACTTCCAGCCACGGTCGAGATGATCCCGGTTTCCGCGTCAATTCGCCGGACCGAGAAGCCGGAGCGGTCAACAACGAACAGGTTGCCCGCTTCATCGACAGCAAAGCGGTATGGATCGAGGGCCGCGTCTGTGGCGGGCCCCCCATCTCCGGAAGGCCCAGGCTCGCCAGTGCCGGCGATAACGTGGAGAATTCTCGTTTCCGGGTCAAGGAGGTAAACGCGTCCCATGCTTGCGATCGCGATGCCGGTCTCGACCGCGAGGACATCCGTAGGAACCAGAAGTGCCGAATCGGCGGGGATGTTGTCTCCGGTCTGATCTCCGCCACCGGCCATCGAACTCAGCGCGCCGCTTGTCAGATCTGCACCATACACTCGTCTGTCTGCTTCCGCCGCAATCAGAAGACTTGTGTTTCGTATCCCGACGGCCACGCTATCGTGAAACTTGATGCTCGTCCCAAGGAACTCAATTGGTTGGTTGGCCGAACCAGCTCCTTCGGCGAGAACGATTCCAGACCCTGCCTCGATTCGCCACAGATGTGTCGTTCCCAGATTGCTCCTGATTGGCGTGAGCACGACGACGATGTCCCCGGTTCCATCCACCACGAGGTTGTTCGCCCCGCCGAAACCCGTCTTCACCGCCAGGTCGCCAGGTTCCGGAAGGCTGTCGGCACCATTCCCCCCGACCGTCGTCACCAGCTGGCTCACGGCATCGATCCGTCGCACCCGGTCGTGAGAGCTCACAATCAGGTTACCGGAGATATCGAAAGCAATTCCCAGCGGAAGTAATGCGGTTTCAAGCGCCGTACGTCCGTCACCATCGAAATCACTCCCGCCATTGCCGGCAACGTTCGTAACCACGCCGGTCTCAACATCCACCCGAACGACGAACTGTCCGCCGTACGGCGCAACGTAGAGTTCTCCGTCCGGTCCAATGGCCATTGAAGACCCCCCCAAGGGAAACTCCCGACCGGCACGTTCTGCACCAGTGATGGGAACGACGGTCAGAGGTTCCGCGAGGCCGCTCGCTGGCGTGTATCGAACAACGGCGTGAGACGAGAGTCTGTTCTGACTTACATAGAGTTTTCCATCCGGAGCAATCACCATTGCAGCAGGAAACCCGATCGTGCGTTCGGTACCTGGGCCTGGTTCCTCGAGATCGTTAATCACTCCTGTCCCGATGACCGTTGTGATCAGGCCGTTCGCCACGTCCACCCGGCGCACCCGATGGTTGCCGGTATCAGAGAAATAAACGTTTCCAGCGGCGTCGACGGCAACACCCGTCGGTCCCGACAGGTCGGCTGTCACCGCCAGACCTCCATCGCCCGAATACCCGTCCCTCCCGGTTCCGGCGATCGTCGTCAGCACCTTCGTGTACCGGTCGATCCGCCGTACACGGTGCGCCGCCGCGTCGGCGAAGTACATGTTGCCGGCTGCGTCCATCTTCAGATCCCGCGGGTCGATCACGGCATCCAGGGCCCCGACAACGCCGCCGTCGCCGACGTACGGAATGGCCCCCCCGGCGACCGTCACGATATCTCCAGGATCGACATCAGCGAGTCCGAGCGGCTTCACCTGCACGATCGACTGCGCGACGCCGCCGCGCGTGAGCACCGTCAGCGACCGCGCGCCGGCCGAAACCTGCGCAGGCGCGACGATCCGGATCTCGGTCGAGTCCACGACCTGTACAGACGTCACCGCTGCGTCGCCAAGGGCCACGCGCGACTCCGGTGGGAAGTTCCTTCCACGGATGACGATCGCTTCGCCGCCCGCGAGCCGGATCACGTTCGGCGACGCCGACTCGATCTCCGGCGGACCGACGTCGACGATGTTGATCCGCGAGCCGCTCTCGGACCTACGGTCGAGCACGAAGACCTCAGTGCCGCGGACGCTCAGGTTCCGGGGCGAAACGAGCGATCCGGTCTGCGCCAGCAGCACCCGTGTTTCCAATCCCTCCAATGATCGCGTCACGACCTCCGCACGTCCGGCGCTCGACACGTACAGGTTGTCAGCGACGTCGAATCCGACCGCAGAGGGTGCGTCGAAAGCGAAACCGCCCCCCGGAGCCCGGTCGCCGCTCTTCGCCGCAACGCCGACAGTCGAGACGAGGCCCGAATACCCGCCGTCCGGCTTCCGATACAAACGGACGAGCCGTACACGGTCGTTGGCGACGTCCGCAACCGCCAGCAGGTTACCGGCCGAATTGATCGCCAGCGCCGCCGGCGTGTCGAATCGGGCCGTCCGGCCCTCACCCTCGGCGTATCCCGCCTCTCCCGGGCTTCCGGCCACCAGATGCACGAGACCCGCCGCGAAGTCGACGAAATAGATTGCGTTGCTGCCCGTGTCGGCGACGAAGATGTTTGGCCCGAGCGATGCGACGCCGCCGGGATTCCTGAACGCCGCCGCGTCGAGCGGCGTCGTGTCGGTTGTCATGGTTCCAGGCAGTCCCGCGACGTTACCCGCCGCCAACCGGACGCGTCCGTTGAAGCCAACCGCGCGGACAACGTTGTTCCCCGTGTCCGCAACGAAAAGCGCACCTTCGGCGCGAACGTCGATGCCGAGCCCCGACGGGATGTTGAACCGTGCATTGGTTCCGATGCCGTCGCGGAATCCGGCCTCGCCGCGGCTGCCGGCGAACACGGAGTCGACGATTCCCGTGGACTTGTAGATGACCTGCCGATCCGGATCCGTCAGATAGATGTTGCCGCCCGTGTCCGGCTTCGAATCACCCTGCGCCGCAGTATCTCCGGGCTGCCGAACTCGAACTACAACCGCCGTCGTCTCGGCGACGTCGCGCGATTCCGTCGTCGCGCGGATCGTCACGACGCCGAACCTGACGCCCTTGAGAGCACCCCGCTTCGAGATGCGGCCCACCGCTGCGTCGATTGTTCGCCATTCGACAACGCGGACCGTGGCTCCAGACGGGTCGACGACGCGGAGCTTCAGCTTCTTCCGCTCGTTGACGACCGGAGGGTCTTCGCCGGCGGGACCGACGATACGGAGGTTGGGTGACGGCGCGGACCGATACGCGTTGCCGGGCCGCGACTCCGGGATGCTCGTCGGGACCGCGCGGACGGCCGGAACAACCAGGAACAGCAAAGGCAGGAGGACAAAGAATCGGCTTGTGAAGGATCGACTGGTCATGAACGGTCTCGGTCTTGGTCGTTGTCGTGTTTGCCGACCCGTTCCTGCCGGGTAGGCACGCGAAGCGCGGATGATAGCACGCCGCTGCGCATTAGCCGCTCCCTGCAGCCGCCACGCTGC
>CAZXLQ010000054.1:0-21968 GCA_964641945.1 uncultured Clostridia bacterium | reverse complement strand
GGATCGATCCAAAGCGGCGCTTCACGCCGCACTCCAAAGCGCTTCGCGCATTGTTCCGAAGGAACGCGCGCTACCGCGCGCGAAACACGCCTGTGAGGAACTTCCTCACGACACCCGCCGCCCACGTTACAGACATCCGACCCGCATCGCGTTTCTCGAACTCCTCACGTCCGAGCGGTGCGAGCGGCGCCAGTCCGCGAGCCGCCAGTTTCGCGTTCACCTCTCTGAGCTCCGCCGCGGTGATCGACTCGAACGTAGCGTTCGCCGTAGTTACCTCGCCGTCGAGCGTCCCTGCCCTCTCCAGTTGTGACGGTGTCGGTCGACCGGCGAACCCGCTTACGTCTCCGTAAAGTTCGCCGAGCCGTTCGCGCAGCTGAACCTCGCCGGTGATCCGACCCTCACGCGTGGCGACGAGCGTCCCGTAGAAGGCATCGAGCCGCTTCGAAAAAGCCGCCAGATCCTTGAGCAGGGCATCATCGGCCTTGAGTCCCTTCCCTCGTTCGTCGCTCTGGTCGCGCAGGCTCTTCACCGCGGCGCCGACGTACGCGAGCCGCTCCAGACTCTGGTAGAGCTTCGCCACCGTCTGCTGCTGCAGCTGACGGTCCTTCGCCGAATGCGCCAGCGTCGGGTCGCCGACCAGCGTCACCTTACCGACGATCTCCTTCCCGTCCTTCACGAGTTTGACCGTGTAAGTGCCTTCCGCCACGAGCGGTCCGAAGATGGACCCTCCCTCGATCTGCGCACCGGCCGGGACGCGCGGCGCTCTCAGACGCATCGGCCACTCGACCCGATTGATTCCTCGTCTCTTCCCTGCCGGAAGCGTCGTGACGAGCGTATTCGCGGCATCGTATACCTCGATCTTGAAGTCGCCCTTCACGTGCCTTTCGCGCAGGAAATACGTGATGTACGCCACGTCCGGCGGATTTGCCCCGACGAACTCGTCGTCACCCGGGAAGTCCTGCAGGGACGATCCGAATCGCAACTTCGAGGGCTGCGAGTCAAGCAGCGCGATATCCGACTCGAGCACCGACGGCGTGATCTTCCGCAGCGGGGTGATGTCGTCGATGATGTAAATCCCGCGCCCGTGCGTCGCGAGAATCACATCCGAGTCACGCGGATGGATCGCGATGTCGTTGACGGCGACGGGTGGCAGCTTCCCCGTGAACTGTACCCACTGCCGTCCGCCATCGAGCGTCACGAAAAGTCCGAACTCCGTCCCGACGAAAAGCAGGTCGGGACGTACGGGATCTTCACGCACGACGTGGGCGTAACCCTTGACGGGATCCGACGCCAGTGCCGTCCACGTCCTGCCCAGGTCCGTCGTCCGGTAGACATACGGCTTCTTGTCACCGAGCGTGTGCCCGTCAAACGTCACGTAGGCCGTGGCCCTGTCGTGGCTGCTGGCTTCGATCGAACTGACCCACGTGGCCTTCGGAACTCCCGAGAAGTTCGCCGTCACGCTCGTCCACGACCTTCCGCCGTCGAGCGTGACCTGGACATTGCCGTCGTCGGTTCCGGCCCACACGACGCTCGAGTCCTTCGGCGACTCGCTGATCGTGAAAACCGTGCAGTGATTCTCGGCGCTCGAGTTGTCGGGTGTCAGACCTCCCGAATCCTCCTGCTGCAGCTTCGCCGGGTCGTTCGTGGTCAGATCCGGGCTGATGCGCTCCCACGTAGTGCCCCGGTCTCGGGACCGGAAGACGAACTGCGCCCCTACGTACATGGTGCCCGGCACGCTCGGACTGAGCTCGATAGGAGTGTTCCAGTTGTAGCGATACTTCGGTTCGCCGGCCTTCGGCTGGGGAGCGATCGATTGCCGCTCGTACGTCGTACGGTTGAACCTCGAGACCTTGCCGCCCTGGTACTCGACAAAAACCGTGTTGCGATCCGTCGGATCCGCGAAAGCGTAGAACCCGTCGCCGATTCCGATGTTGTGCCAGTCTGCATTCTCCACACCGTTGACGCTGCGCGACGGCCCGGTCCACGACCCGTTGTCCTGCAGTCCTCCGTAGACCGAATACGGCTGACCGAGGTCGTGCGACACGTGGTAGAACTGCGAGACGGGAAGGCAGCGGATCATGTCCCACTTGTTCCCGTAGTCGTGCGATCGATACATTCCGCCGTCGGTGCCCATGAAGAGTCGCGACGTGTCGTTCGGATCAACCCACAGGCAGTGCACGTCACCGTGGTACGAGCCGCCGGATCCCGAGAACGACTTGCCGCCATCGCGGCTCACTGCGAGATTGAACCCCGGCTTGTAGACCTTCCGGTGGTCCTTCGGGTCAACGATCAGGGTCGCGAAATAGAAAGGCCTTGCCGTGATTTCCGGCGACGAGCTCAGCGCTGTCCAGGTCGTCCCGGCGTCATCGGAGCGGTAGAGTGCCGACTGCTTCGATTCTATGACCGTATACACGGTTCCCGGCCTCGACGGAGCGACGGCGACGGCGATCCTACCCATCGTCCCGTCGGGAAGCCCCTTCACCAGTTTCGTCCAGGTCTTTCCGCCATCAGTGCTCTTGTGGAGGCTGCTCCCTGGCCCGCCGGACGAGAAGCTCCATCCTTTTCTACGGAACTGCCACATCGCCGCGTACAGGATCGACGGTTCTTGAGGATCGATCGCCACGTCCGCGCAGCCGGTGTCCTTGTCTACATAGAGCACCCGCTCCCAGGATTTTCCGCCGTCCGTCGTCTTGTACAGCCCGCGCTCTTCGTTGCCGCTCCAGAGATGGCCGAGCGCCGCGACGTACACCGTGTCCGGGTTCTTCGGATCGATCACGATCTTGCCGATGCGCTCGGACTCGGGTAACCCGACGAACTGCCAGTTCTCTCCCCCGTCGGTCGTCTTGTAGACACCCGTGCCCACCGAGACGCTGTTGCGAACCCAACTCTCTCCAGTTCCCACCCACACCGTTGAAGGATTGGATTGATCGACCGCGACCGCCCCGATCGACTGCGTGTGCTTGTCGAAAACGGGCTTGAAGGTCGTGCCGCCGTTGGTAGTCTTCCAGACGCCGCCGCTCGCCGATCCGACGTAGATCGTGTCCGGCTCTCTGGCGACGCCGTCAACGGCGGAGATTCGGCCGCTCATCCTCGCGGGCCCGATCGACCTGGCTTCGATCGCTCCGAACATTGCCGAATCGACCTTGACCGGCGAAGTCCCCTGCGCCTTTGCCGGGCCGGGACCGAATCCGCCGAGTTGCGCCGCACAAGCGACAACGAGAGCCAACAGCGCACGTCCGCGCATTGGAACCTCCTCTGGGTTTACTGGTGTCGTGAGTGTGGGAATCGGGACGACGACGGCCGCGAGAGTTCGCAACCGACAGGGACCTCGAGCCCGTTCTGGAGCTCGAGGTCCGGTTAAGCAGATCTCGACGACTGGCCTACTGACCAGGTGGATTTGCAGGAGCCGCCGCCGGAGCGGGCGGCGCCGGCATCGCGAACTGTGCTGAATCGAGCGCCGGATTGATCTCTATCTTGTCCAGCGTGATCTGGAACTGCGTCTGGCCGCCGTTCTTCGCTTCGAAGCTGAAGGCCACCGTCAACCCGTCGACGGCCTTGTAGTCGCCCAGGATTGTCTCGACATCGATCTCCGCACCCTCGCGCTTCCGCTTCGACGTCTCCTTGAGGATGAGATAAGTCGACGCATCGAGATAGCTGTACTTCGTTTCGCCTGACTTGAGCGCAATCTTCAGCTTGAAAACCTCTGTTCCCTCGAAGTCTTCCTTGCCAACGAGCTCGACCGTGTGGCCCTTCGCCTTCCAATCGACGAGCGCTCCGTCGATGTCGGCCATTTCGTTGAGCTCCTTCGCGTCATCCGCCGACATCTTCTCGGCGGCTGTCGCTCCGGTGAACGGGTTCAGCATCCACGCCGTGGAACCGTCGGTCGCCTGAATGAGCGTCTTTCCCTGGATCGACAGATCCATCCGGAAGGAGTTCGGCCGAGCCATTGAGAGAGTCACCGGTGCTACGAGACCGGGACCCACCGTGGCCCTGCCCGTCTGTCGAATGGTCTTTACGGATTTGATCCGCTCCAGCCCGCCGAGAGCCGCAACGTGTTTCGAAACGATGTCGTCGACCGATTGCGCTGAAGCGATACTGCAGAAAACGACAGGAGCAGCGATGGCTGCAAACAGCAGTCTGCGAAGCATAGGTTCCTCCGAGATGGAAATCCGTCAGATGGGCGACTGTACGACCGGCCTGGACGGTCGGTTTCGACATTCTCGGTTGTGGTAGGCTCGCGCCATTCCGCCGGCAACCGCGTCGGCCGATCTGCGCCGGGAGGGCACGCATCGAATGCCACGAATCGTCATCTGGGCAATTGTCGGCGCCGTCGTCGGTGTAGTCGTGACCTACTTTGCCCAGCGGCTCGGCCGTCGATAGGTCACCTGCCGACCGGGTCAGTCGGGCGGTTCGTACTGGTCGAGCAGCCCGCGGAGGTACGACATCGCTTCCTCCTCGGTCCGGAAGATGCTGTCCGGATCGCGATCGGCGATCACCAGGATCTCGCGAAGAAGTCCATCGAGAGGCTCGTCTCCCCGCGTGATCCACGCCGAGCCGACGAACGTCGGGCGAGTGACGTTACGCCGCAGCATCGCGATCAACACATCCTGCACAGGTTGCGGAAGTTCCTGCAGCTCGGTCGCGTCATTGAGCACGACCATCGGGCGATCGTCGACGAACATCGAGAGGTACTTCGACGCGGCGACCGAGAGTCGCGTGATGTCGACGAACTCCGGAATCCCGACCCTAACCAGTCGATAGCCGTCAGCGTCGGTAAAACTCAACAGGAAATCGGTTCGAGACATCGGACATCGGGGGCTCCGGTAAGGTGGTCCCGGAACGGCGCCAGTCTACTCCTCGACCACCTCGTTCGGAACCCCGGACCGGATCGAGCCGTCGAGTGCCACGAGCTCCGACGGTCAATTGCGATTCGGATTCGGCGCCATGAAGACGAGAATCACGGTTCGACGGCCGCTCGTGTTGCGCACTCCGTGATGGATACCTGCTGGTGCGAGGACTGCCGAGCCGGCGGTCACATCTTCTTCGTCGGACCCAACGAGCACCCGCGCCGTGCCTTCGACCACGAAGTAGACCTTGTCGGCGTCGTCGTGGGCGTGCGCACGTTGCGCCTGTCCCTCCTCGAGACAGTAGATATCCGTGAACATGCGGTCGGTCTCGAAGATGCCGATCTTCTGCATCTTCTCGTCCGAGAACCTCTGCGCTTCCGTCAATCGTCGAATGTCCATGGCTTTCTTCCTACAATTTCGCGACCAGCGACAGGAGTCTCTCGACCCCGTCGCGGAAAACGGGCGACGGCGTCAACAGGCTCACCACGACAAAGCCCTCGTCGGCAAAGTCATAGAAGTACCCAGGCTGAACGACGGTCGCTTCCTCGTCGAGCAACCGGAGCACGAAAGACTCGTCGTCGAGGATTCTCGGAATCCTGAGAACCGCTCCCCAGCCTGCCTCGACGGGCATTGCGTCGACGGCCGTTCCTACCGTGGCTTCCCGGAGAAACACGAGATTCCGATCGAGGACCTCGCGTATCGCCGCTTGAGTTTCCGGAGCGAGTGCCAGAAGCCCCGGGAGCGCGCGCTGGACAGGCGTCCCGACCGAGAGATAGAGGTCGGCGAGAAATTCCAGTCTCGGCATGACCTCGGCGATCTGGTCAGGTGGTGCGTCGACCAGGATCCAGGCTGCCTTCAACTGCGGCACGCCTGCAATCTTGGAGAGCCCGTTCAGTGTGAACGAGACGACGCTGTCACTCTCGAACGGTGCGCGTGCTGCGCGATGCGGGAGGCGGTGGGGATAGTCGGCGAATACTTCGTCGCAGATCAGGGCAATGCCGCGCCGGACGCAGAAGTCTGCCACTCCGCGGACTTCGCCGGTCGTCAGCACGGAGCCGGTGGGATTGTTCGGACTTACGACGACCACCGCCTTCGTCCTCGGCGAGACAACACGTTCCAGCTCGTCGGCGTCGAGACACCAACGACCGTCGAAATCCAGTCGATACGGTGCGGCTCGAACACACTCCGCGTTCGCAAGATGATCGAAGAGCGGGTACGACGGCGACGGGACTAGAACCTCGTCGCCGGCATCGCACAACAACTTGAAGAGCAGCGCGTAGCCCTCGCTGGTGCTCGCTGTAAGCACCACGCGGTCCGGGTCGACCGTCGCACCTCGCGCGGCGTAGTACTCCGCGACCGAACGGCGCGCGCCGATCCAGCCCCTTGGATCCGGTTCGTATCGAATGGCATCTGCCGACGCAAGCAGTTCCGCCATACGGCGCGGCTCGACGGTGAACCCGGCGCGTGTCGGATTCGACTCGGTCAGGTCTACGAGTGGACCGCGGCTCCGCGCGAGCTCGAGTGCCCTCGAGATCGGGTTCGGCGACAGGCTGGAAGGTATGCGCGACGAGAACACCGCGGCGATTATGCGTGAGTCCGAGTTCCGCGGCGAGGCGGCTGGATTCGATGATCGGCTCACGGTAAGCTGCGGCACTTATGCGATCAAGTCGAACCCGACCGATACTATGCGTTCTGCTGCTCCTCAGCGCAGCCATGTCCGGATCAACTCTGGCCCTGGCGCCCCAGCGCGAGCGCGGCCGGGCTCGAACGCGACTCGTCGTCGTCATTGCCGTCGATCAGATGCGAGGGGACGTTACTACGCGGTATGCCGGATACCTGCATCACGGGCTGAAGCGCCTTGCCGACAGAGGGCTTTCGTTCAGCGAGGCGCATCACGACCACGCCGTGACCGTGACGGCCGCTGGCCATGCCACAATCTCGACGGGTTGTACGCCCGCGCGAACCGGCATCGTCGGAAACGACTGGTTCGACAGGTCCACGGGAGCGGACGCCTACTGCACGTTCGACGATTCGGTAAGCGGAGTAGGTACCGGCGCAGACGACAAGTCTCGCCAGTCTCCGCGAAACCTGCGGCGCTCGGCGCTCGGCGACTGGCTCAAGGCGTCGAGCCCGGCGAGCAAGGTCTTCAGCATTGCCGGCAAGGATCGCTCCGCGGTGCTGATGGGAGGCCAGAAACCGGATGGCGCCTTCTGGTATGACGACACGACGGGACGGTACGTGACGTCGACGTACTACGCGAAGTCACTGCCGGCGTGGCTCGAGACGTTCAACGACGGCGGCCGGGTCCAGGCGGCGTTTCGTACCGGGTGGCACCGCGCGCTTCCGCTTGACGACTACCTGATCTCGAACGAAGACGCATTCGCGACGGAAAACGACTGCGCCAACAACACGTTCCCGCACACGTTCGATACGGGCTCACCAGCGGCTGCGAGCGCCTTCACGAAGGGAGTGATGCAGACTCCGTTTGCAGACGAGATGACCCTCGACCTGGCCGAACGGCTGATCGTCGAGGAACGCCTCGGAGCGGATCGGGCGCCCGACATCCTCTGGGTCGGGCTCTCCGCTGCCGACATCATCGGTCACGCCTATGGACCGTTGAGCCAGGAGACGCAGGATTACTACGTTCGCCTCGACCGCCGCCTCGGCGCGTTCCTCGAGTTTCTCGACCGTCGTCTCGGTTCCTCGAACTACACGATTGCACTCACGTCGGACCACGGAGTGATGCCGCTCCCGGAGGAGCTGACCCGCCGAGGTATTCCCGCTTCCCGAGTGGTGACGAAGGACTATACCGAGGCGCTCAACGCGGCGACCGAGGTCGCCCGTACGGAGATGGGGCTGTCGAAACCGCTGTTCCGGTCCTCGAATTACATGGGTGTCTATCTGGACCTTGCCGAATCCACTTCACGGGGGCTCACTCCTGCCGAGGTCCGCAGTCGCGTCGCTGACAGGCTGCGCTCGGTTCCGTTCGTTGCCGACGCGATGACCGCGGACGAGTTGTCGGCAGCTCCAGCGCCTTCCGATCGACCCTACCTGGAACTCTATAGACACAGTTTTTCGGCGGATCGAAGTCCCGACGTGATGGTTCGACCGAAGGAGTTCGCGCTTACGCGCTGGAAGACGTGCGGTACGAGCCACGGGACTCCATACCGGTTCGATACGCACATACCGATGGTCTTTTTTGGCGCGGGCGTGCCTGCGGGCCTTCGCACCGAGCGCGTGCATACCACCGACCTCGCGCCGACGATAGCGGACCTTCTCGGAACCGTTCCTCCAGCCGATGTCGACGGAGTGTCCAGGTTCGGCTTCCGGCGTCATCGGAACGGATCCGGGTCGGCCCGTCCGCGCCCGTAAAGATCCGTGGCTTGTCGCCGATACGTAACGAGAGTAGATTGCGGCCGGTAGGGTTGATGACCCGGTCCGCGTCAATCGCAGACGACGGGAAATCGGAGGCCCGGATGGCAGCTCGTATTTGTGCCGCATTCGTGATCGCGCTCGCCGCTGTATTGCTGGCGCCCGATTCCGCGAATGCCACGACGATCGTGCCCATGTCCGATCGTGATCTCGCGACGAGCAGCCGAGCCATCGTGGCTGGAACCGTTATTTCGACTGAGGCGGTGTTCGTCGCCGAACAGGCTGCAGTCATGACCTATGTGACGTTCGACGTCGACCTGGTGTTGAAGGGCGATCTGCCCGTCGGCCAGGTCGTCATTCGGCAACTCGGCGGCGTGACCGCCGATCGTGCGTTCGTCGTTTACGCCGCGCCGAACCTCGTTCCCGGTGAGCGTGCCGTCCTGTTCCTGAACGGTCACGAGGACGGCAGCCTTCGCGTCGCGCACATGAAACTCGGGGCTTATCGCGTCCTGCACGACGCGTCGACCGGAATCACGACCGTTGATCGCGAGATGGGAGAAGGCTACCTGAGGCCGACCAGTCGAGAAACGATCACGTGGACTGCTCCGTACGACGAATTCATATTCAACGTCGAGGCGATTCTCGAGGAGGCTGCTGCTGCGAATCCTGCTGCTCCTGCTCCCGAACTGCCCCGACTGCGGCTCTCGCCGCCCGAATATTCCGGCCTCCGACGGGGCCAGGGTGCCGCGCCCTCGTTCGGGTTTCTCGGCGCTGGTTTCCGCTGGTTCCAGCCGGACTCTGGCGAACCCGTTCGCGTGCGTGTCAACAACCGCGAGGCCTACACTCCATCGAAGGGCCTCGACGAGGTGAAGCTGGCATTCCAGACCTGGTCTTCGGTTTCGGGTTCGTCGCTGCGTGTCTTGTTTGACGGAACCACGAGTTCCGGTGGACTCGAAATGGACGGCAGTTCGACCATCTCGTACGGTGATCCGAAGCGCCAGATCGACGACCTCGTTAACTGTCAGGGCATCGTCGCTCTCGCGTCGGTCGTGGCGAATCCCGGCGAGACGAGGACCATCGGCGATTTCAGGTTCTCGAAGCTGCTCGAGGGAGACCTCATCCTCAACAACGGAATCGAGTGCCTGACGTCGGGGAATCCGTTGCTGCTCGAAGAGATTCTCACCCACGAATTCGGACACGACCTCGGATTCGGCCACTCCTCGGAACGATTCGACGAACCGGACCCGTTGCTTCGTGATGCGACGATGTACTTCATCGCCCACAACGACGGACGCGGATCGGTGCTGAGGCTCGACGATTCGGACGCCGTCAGGTTCCTGTATTCCGGGCCCAACGGTCCGCTCACGTTCGACACCACTGCCCTGCCGGATGCCGTGATCGGCCAGCCCTACGATCGCCAGCTCGAGTTCGGCGGCGGGACGAGCCCGTACACGGTCACAGTCGTCTCTGGAGGCTTCCCGTCCGGAATTACCTTGAGCTCGAGCGGACGGATCTCGGGAACCTCACTCGTTGCCACGACTGCATCGGTGACCGTTCGTGTCACCGATTCGGATCTGGTCGCCAGGGACCGGTCCCTCTCCCTGCGCGTCAGCGCGACCCCTTCCCCATTCATTGAAAAGGTGAAGTACACCGGGTCGAAGCTGCAGATTACCGGGCTGTTCCTCGAGTCTGGTGCGACCGTGATCGTCAACGGCACCGAAACGAGGAAGGCTCCGAAGTATCGACCCTCCAAGGCGAGGCTCGTCGTGACCGGAACGGCGGCGAACCTTAACCTCAGACGCGACGGGACCGACGTGGTGGTCGTCGCGATCGCGGGGCAGTCTTCGAACGCTTTCACGTTCTGAGGAAACACCGCTTGCGGGCCATACGCGCTCAGTCAGATCCGTATCGGATCTCGTAGTGCCTGAGCCTCCAGCCCGACAGACCGACGAGGACTGCGGACAGTATCAGGAGCGTGGGGACAGAGATCCACCATGCCGTCGGCTCGGCCAGAATCGCGAACGGCCCCTCCGAAACTCGTACCGGTGCGAGCGACTGTAGGTAGTGGACGATGCTCAACTTCTTCATGATCGGCGGGAGGAGGAAGTTGATGAACTCCCAGCCGTAGACGAGCAAGGCGGGAAAAACCGGATTCCGGAAGAACAGCCCCATCGCCATGAACGCCGCGCCATAACCGATACATGCAAGCAGCGTAACGAGCATGTAACCGGCGGCCGCCTTGAAACCGCCACCCGTCGTCAGGACAGTTGACACCTGGCCGGGCTTCATCGGCAGGTACGTCAGCGCAATGCTCAACGCGACCGTCGGGACATAGATCAGACACGCGGCGGCGGCGCCGGCAAGGAACTTGCCTGCGACGAGCACTTCTCGACGGACCGCGGCAAGCAGGCTGTAGTGGAGGCTACGGTCGACGATCTCGCCGCGAAAGAGGTTCATGAAGGACCAGGCACAGCCGAAGAAGATCACCGCCCGAAGGATCAGCGTCTCGAAGAGAAAGGCCCAGAACGTTGCACGTGCGTCAGGATCGACTATCTGCCGGGCCGTAGGCGGGAACAGCACGACAGCCAGAACGAGCGCCACCGGCATAAGGGCGAGCAACCACGTCAGGACGGCGCGCTTGCCAATCAGGCTGCGTCGCAGCTCGATTCGGAAGATTGCGCGGATCTGGACGATCCAGAGATCGAACGTCCTGGGGGCCGCGGGTTGAATGGCCACGGTCTCGTTCTGCACCGTCGCGCTCACGAAACACCTCCTGATGACCCGATCAGATATTGGTAGACGGCCGTGAGGTCATCGTCGACCGGAGCAATCGACTCGAGTTGAATCCCCGACGCGTGCACGACCGCGCCGATCGAACCAAAGAACCGGTCGGCGTCCTTCGTTCGAACGAGCAGGCCGCGCCCGTCTTCGTGCGCGCCGGCCTCGATGACCAGTCCCGCCTCGAAGAGCCGCGCCGCAAGGCTCCCCGGCTTGTCGCAACGGACGAGCACCTGCATCGGATGCTCGGCCATCTCGTCGCGCATTCCCCGAACGCCGCCCTCCGCGACGACATAACCGTTGTTCAGAAGGACCACGCGGTCCGACATCATGTCGACCTCGTGCAGGATATGGCTCGAGATGATCAGGTGCAGACCTTCGGCGGCGAACGATCGAAAGAGCGCAATGGCCTCGGAGCGGGCGATCGGATCGAGACCATTGAGCGGCTCGTCCAGAATCAGAACTCGAGGGCCGTGCGCAATCGACTGCGCCAGCCGGATGCGCTGCCGCATGCCTTTGCTGTATCCCGCGGCCTTGCGATGCGCCGCCTCGGTGAGCCCGACGCGCTCGATGGCGTTCTCGGCGAGACGGACGGCATCCCGACGGGCGAATCCGTACATTCCGAGATACGAAGCGACGAACTCGAATCCGGTCATGCCTGGCGGAAACGAGTCGAACTGTGCGCAGTATCCGATGAGTCGAAAGAGCGCCTCCGGCTCGTCCGGCCGCACACCCAGAACCGTGATTCGGCCACGAGAGGCGCGCAGGAGGCCGGTCATGAGGTTCATGATCGTCGTCTTGCCCGAACCGTTCGGTCCGACGAGGCTCGTGATGCCTGGCGTGACGTGCAGCGTGACGCGATTCACGCCGAGGATCTCGCCGTAGAACTTCGAGACGTCGTCAAAGACGATGCGGTCGTCGGACCCGCTCATCGAATCACCTCGTAGGCCCGGATCTTCAGTGCGAGCGCCCCGGCACACAGCGCAATCACGATGGCGATAGTCACGAGCGCCGCCGCCGCAGGAACGTCGACCCGCGCTTCCGATCCAAGCAGTGTGACGAGGATCGAATAGAGGCAGGCGCTCGGACTGACCAGGCTGCCCCACGTCGTCTGGAACGACTGGTTGATCACCGCGGCGAGCGCCGACGGCACGATCATCGCGCCGAAAAGAGCGGCGCGCGCCGCTATTGTCCATTTCACGAACGCCGACACCGCCAGTGCAAGCATCGACAGGACGAGAATCCACAACCACGAACCCGCAAAGACGCCGAGTACGATCGGCAAGTGATTGGCGAGCCACGACCCGCCCTCGAGGTATGCCTGGAGGCCGACGAGCAGGAGTCCCGGAATCCACGTCACCGCAGAGAGCAGCGCGATCACGACCGTGAGCTTGCCTGCAACGTATTCGAATCGCGTGAACGGACGAGCGAGATACAGCGGGAGGCCGTTGTTGGCGAGATCGCTGGAAATGAGCGTCGGCCCTACGAAGAGCGTGATGAGGAATGCGAATCGAGCCTGTGTCGACACATAGATGCGGAAGAACGTCGTGTCGATCGGCAGCAACTCGTCGACCGGCAAATCGAGTATCGACAACGCATTGACGTTGTGATGGAGGTAGATGAGGATCGCGGCGACAAGCGGGTACACGAAGCTGACGGCGAAGACACCGGTCAGCAGCTTGGACCGGAACACGTCGCGCACGGCGTGCCGCGGAATGATGAGGAAACGCGACCAGCGCGGAGTCAGCGGCCCCGCATAGGGCGCGTAAGCGTGCTCATATACTGCCACGGCCGTTCTCCATTGCCTTGTGAAAGATGTCCTCGAGCGAATCGCGCTTCGGGATCAATCGCCTAATCTGCACCGCCGATGCCGACGCGATCTCGAAGACCTCTGATGTCGTGACGCCGTCGCCAAGAACGACACGAGCCCGGCGAGGTCCGGATGGCGCGACGATGCAACCGCGCGCGGCGAGGGCCTGCGCGAAGGCATCTGTGTTACCGGTGGCCTCGATCTCGATGGCTCCCTCGTTCGCCTTGCGGTCCTCCTCGAGGTTCACATAGGCCGCGATCTGCCCATCCTTGAGGATGAGTACGTCTTCGCAAACCTCCTCGACGTCGCGCAGCAGGTGGGAGGAGAAGAGAATCCGCGCGTGTCCCGAATCGCGAATCTGCTTCACGAGATCCAGCATCCGCCGACGTGCCGGTGGATCGAGACCGTTCGTCGGCTCGTCGAGAATGATGAGCCGGGGGCCGTGCACGATCGACTGCGCGAGCTTGGCAAGCTGTTTCATGCCCAGCGAGTAGGTCTCGAGACCGCGATACCGTGCCTCGCCGAGACCGACGTAGAATAGCGACTCGTGGGCACGCTCGAGCGCCGCCTCGGACGGAATGCCGGACAGCTCGGCCATGAGTCTTACGAAATGAACGGCCGTCATCTCGGCAACGAACGCATCGCGTTCGGGCATGTACCCGACTCCGGCGCGCATCGCGATGGCGTCCGATCGCACGTCCAGCCCGAGCACACGGGCAGTCCCTCCTGCGGGCTTGTGAAATCCGAGGAGCGTATGGATCAGCGTCGTCTTGCCGGCGCCGTTCGGACCAAGCAGTCCAATTGACCGACCACCAAGCGCGATCGACAGGCCCTTGAGAATCGGCCTGCCGCCGAACGAGACGGCGAGATTTTCGAGTTCGATGACGTTCGTCATTATTTGTCCGCGGAACAGAGTGTCCGATAGTCCCGGTCGGTAACGAAGCCCTTCCGGCATTTGTTCCGCCTGCGAGCGCCGTGCATCGGTACCGGGCGCTGTAGCGCTCGGGTCTCGGGGAAGACGAGTCGACGACGTGCTGAGCATCAGAGGCCGAGGGTCTCGACGTGACCCGAGCGCTACCGCGCCCGGTACTGATACGAGGCGGGCAAGACTCTGGGGCGATTCGCCACGAAGGTGAGATTATTTTCCCTTTCTGCCGCTTTCATGCGTGATCTCTGGTGAATTCTCATTTCTCGGGCCTTACACTTCAGGCGATGTTGCGTTCAACAGAAGTCTCGGGCGCCCGGCCGCGTCGATCGAGCCACGTGCCCGTCAGGGACTGGAGGCCAAGGTCGTGGCCCGGTCGCGAAGGCGTCGATCTCTCGGGTTCCGGAGATGGATCAGGTACGTCGGCCGGTCCGGATCGCGAGGCGAGGGGGCAGGATTCAGAGTTCTTCGGGTTCCTAGTAAGCCTCGGAGACCTCGAGAACGAATACCGGCTCCACCACCTCTCCGATGACGCCGCCCAGTCGCGCATTGCGTATTTCCTCTGGCTCGTCTCGAGCATCAGTCTCGTCTATTTCGATTACCTCGTTCTGGGGCCGACGCGTGCCTTCGCAACGATGGTGGCAGTGCGATTGCTCTTCGCGTGCGCCTTGATCGGCTCGCTGCTCATCTTTCGCCACATCTCCACTGTTCGTCACTACGACTGGATGACGCTCGGCGTGTCGCTCGTCATGGCGGCATTCGTATATTCCATAAACGCATCCCGTCCGCCGGACTACTTCGCAAACTTCGTCCTCGACATCCTCTTTCCACTGAGCATGTACCTGGTCGTCCGGAACCGCCTGCTGTTCTGCACGATCGCGGCGTGCGCCTTTTCGGCGGTCGATCTCTTCTCGCTGATCGCCGATCGCCACGCAGTTCCGCCCATGTTTCGCAACGTGGTCATAGCCTCGCACGTCCTGGCAAACATCATGGGTTTCCTCGTTGCGGCGGAAATCAACTCGTTCCGCCGGCGCGCCTACCGTCTTTATTGCGACGAGATATCGTCGCGCCGTCTCATCGAACGGATCGCCAGCGTCGACGATCTGACCGGAGCCGTTACCCGGCGCAGTTTCCTCGAGGCGCTCGACCACGAAATGTTGCGATCGCGCCGGTTTGGAAGAAGTCTGACCATCGTCGTGATGGACCTCGACGGCTTCAAGAAAATCAACGACAGCCACGGGCATTTCGCCGGCGACGAGCTCCTGCGCCACTTCGCTTCGACCGTCACCTCGCAGAAGCGCGAGATCGACGTCTTCGGGCGGCTCGGCGGCGAAGAGTTCTGCCTCATGCTTCCCGAAACGTCCCTCGATGGCGCCGCACTCGTTGCCGAACGGATCCGCGCGACCTGGGAATCGTTCGAACTGCCGTTCGACGGGCAGCGCCTGAGGTCAACGGTGAGCATGGGTGTGGCAACCCTCGCGCCAACCGACGACACATGTCATTCGCTGCTGCGACGGGCGGACGGCTTCCTCTACGATGCAAAGCACATGGGTCGCAACCGCGTCGTTGTCGAAAGCGGCCCACCGGGCACGGAAGCCATGGGCGGGAGTCACGCAGTCGTCGCGGGAGCAGACGAGTCGTCCGACGAAACGACGGGTGCCTCACCGCGATTCTCGAGCAACTGAGCGTTGAACTCGGCGCCGACGAGGAACACGAACGCGCTGAGATACACCCAGAAGAGAAAGACGACAACGGCCGTCAGACTCCCGTAGATCTGGTAGCGGGCCAGACTGCTCGCCGTAAACACGCGGAACGCGAGCGAGACCGCAATCCACAGGCCGGTCGCGAGCGCAGCCCCGGGGAGCACATCGACGAAGCGCATTGGATGCACGGGCGACCAGCGATAGATGATCGCCAGAACTACCACGACGAGCAGTACCGTCGTGGCCCATCGAAAGAAGAATCCGAGGAACGTCTCGAGGAACGAAAACCCTCCGTACTCGGCGGCGAGGCGAGCCAGCGTGCCGCCGAAAATGACCATGACGGCCGCGACGGTGACCGGAACGGCAATCGCAGGCACCAGCAGGACCGACACGACGATGCTTCGCCAGAAGGCGTACTGCGTGTAGACCACGTTGAAAGCCCGATTCAGTCCTTTCGTGAAGGAACCGAGGACTCCCGATGCAGTCCAGACCGTGACGAGCAGGCTCGTCGTGAGAAGTCCGGTCGCCGGATTCTCGAGCGCCGCGCGGACCGACGCTTCGACGAAAAGCGAGCTTCCCTCCGGCAGGATGGGATTCAGCGCTCCAGTCACGAATTCGATCGACTCATCGTCGAGGCCAACAATCGACGTAAGCGCTACCGTGAAGATGAGCGCGGGTCCGAACGACAGCAGAAACCGGAACGCGCCTTCGGCGGCCAAACCGAGGCAATCGTGGTCAACGACCCGAAGACCGATCTGCCAGGCCAGACGCAGGAGTGGATGCGTTTGCGATGGGATGTCCACGGTTCGGCGATGCTAGCCGCCTCGCGGAGGCTGGGCAAGGAAGACGCAGGAGAGCAACACTGTTGTGGAGTACCGAGTCGACGCGAGACGGGCGCAAGTTGACTCACTGCCCGACTGCGGGTCGTGGGTCACTTTCGATCTAGATGCTCCTCCTGCGTCTTTGCGTCTTCCCTTTGCGCCTCTGCGAGAAACTGACTATGAAATGGACCCTGTTGAACGTTCAGTTTCGCGCAAAGACGCGAAGGGAAGACGCAGGGTCGCAAGGCTGCAGTCAAACTGACCCGCTGCCCGACCGCGTCCGACTTTGCGATCCCCTTCCCGCGAGGGCTACAATCCACGTTTCCGAACCACCTCGTCACATGGCCCACATCGTCTACCAGAATGAAGCCGTCGTCGAAGAGACGGACCTGACGCTCTCGCTGCTCGACGTCTCGCACAAGAACGGCATTCCCCACATGCATGCGTGCGGCGGAAACGCTCGCTGTTCGACGTGCCGCGTGCTCGTACTCGAGCACCTCGATAACGTCTGCCCACGCAACGAAGCCGAGCGCCAGCTCGCCGAGCGGCGGGGATTCACGGACGACATCCGGCTGGCCTGCCAGTCGCGAGTCGATGGTGACGTCATCATCCGGCGACTCGTCGTCGACACATTCGACCAGGACTGCGTGAAGTGCGAGACTCCGATGGCGGTGGGTCGAGAGTCGTGCGTCGCCGTTCTCTTTGTGGACATCCGTGGATTCACTCCCTTCACGGAACGCACGCTTCCGTACGACGTCGTGCACATCCTGAACCGTTTCTTCCACGCCGTCGGCGATGCCGTCCTCGAAAACGGCGGCGTCATCGACAAGTACATCGGCGATGCCGTCATGGCGCTTTTCGGTCTGGACGGATCGGACTCGAGAACGACGTGTCTGCGGGCAATCAAGGCGGCGCTTCAGATGCGGGCGTCGCTCGTCGAGTTCAACAGGTACCTCGGCCGCGTCTTCAACGAACAGTTTGCCATCGGTATCGGGATTCACTTCGGTCCGGCGGTCGTTGGCGAGATCGGTCACCCGGCGAGCAGACAGGTCACGGCCATTGGCAGCACCGTGAACGTGGCGAGCCGCATCGAGTCCGAATCCAAGAGCCTCGGTACCGACCTTCTGGTTTCCGAATTCGTCCTTGCCAACGTTGGCGATTGTGTCGAGACGGGACGATCGTGTACGACCACGCTTCGCGGCACGAGCGGAGAGACACGACTCGTCGAGATCCTTGGGCTGTCCGGCGATTCCGCTGGCGATGGAGATGCTTCCGTTCATGCAAAGTAGGCACTTTTCCAGCAACACCAAACTCGTGATCCTGCCGTGCGCGTTCGTCCTGCTGACGGGCTCCGGTTGCGGCGAGACCGCGACGACGAAGCCGGTGACGACTGCGGCGTCGCCGACGACATCCGTGCCCGCCGGCCCGCAGGCACCGACTGCACTTCCGGCAGGAACGACGATTCCGAACTCGGAAATCGTCCAGATGGAAATCAACAAGGCCGTCATGGTCACGGTCGAACTCGACTACGGCGGCAAACCGCCGTCCATCGCCGAGGCCATGCGCGACATCGAGCGCCGATCGCAGCCGGTCGACGGCCAGGGAAGGACGTTCGCGATCCTCGACGCCTATGGCGAGCCGACGCCCGACGGCAAGCTTCATCTGTCGATGCACGTCAGCAGCGAGAAGCCGGGCACCGGCAGCCTGTATTTCAAACGAACGGGTCAACAGCTTTGGCAGGCGAACATCGCCCCGGGCGGTCCATCGTCGTCGCCCCTTGCAGGCAAACAACTCAAGATATTTCTCGACGACGGCAAGGGCGGTCAGAAGATCCTCGATGGCTCGAACAATCCGGCCAACATCCTCGGTGCCATCGTGAACGAGACGAAACAGCCGGTCCGCGACGTCTGGCCCGACGGCGCGGAGCGAGAGTTCACGTTCGTCTACAGTGCGTGCGGGTGTCCGGTAAAGGTCATGGTGCGTCGCACCGGGGAGACGACCGTCCGTACGAAAGACCTGCCGGTAATTTTCCCGGACGACCCGGCCGTCGCCGAATCCATTCGTCGCCTGATGGGTTGGGCACGCTAGTCCTGCGCTGCCCCTAGGCGACGAGCCGAGAACCCGGTAGACTGCGGGGTTCGCAAATTGCATATCGTTTCGAGGAGCCGCTCAAGCATGAACATCGTCCGCGTTGACCCGACGCTTTCGACCTCTGGAAATCGTTACCTGCTCTGTTCCATCCTCAGCCAGCGCGTCAAGCGGATTCACCGCGCACAGTACCCCGGTGACTGCCGCATCGGACCGGCGCTTGCCGAAGCCCGCGCCAACATAGCCAGCGGCCTGATGTCCATGGACATCGATCCGATCGAAGAGCCGTCGACGGAAGGCGAATAGCCCTGTCGGCGAGTCGTGTGACCCGAATGGCGTCCGCAAAGCGATACTGGCTGCTGAAGTCGGAACCCGGTGCGTATTCGATCGACGACCTCGAACGGGATACGACCACTTCCTGGGAAGGCGTGCGCAATTACCAGGCGCGCAACTTCCTGCGTGACGACGCGCGCGTCGGCGACCTCGTGCTCTTCTACCACTCGAACACGGATCCGGTGGGCGTCGCCGGCATCGCCAGGGTCGTGCGCGCCGGCTACCCTGATCCCTTCCAGTTCGACAGGCGCAACAAGTACTTCGATCCGAAGAGCAAGCCCGAGAGTCCGACGTGGATCACCGTCGACGTCGGCTTCGTCGAGAAGTTTGCCGAAGTCGTCGCGCTTGCGACACTCAAGTCCATGCCCGGGCTCGAGAAGATGGTCGTGACTCAGCGTGGCAGCCGGCTCTCCGTGCAGCCCGTGACGAAGGAAGAGTTCGAGATAGTCCGCAAGCTCGGTCGCTCCCGCAGGCGTTGATCCCCGCCACTCCTTGGAGCCCTCTGTGCCTTTGTGCTCTCGGTACGGCAACGCCATCGCCGCAGGCATACAGAGAGCACAAAGGCATGGAGAGCGCAGACGAGGGACAGCCTACGACGGCGTCACGCTCCCGAGAAATCGAGGGGCCGTACGATGGCGCGTCAGCTGCTCGAACGCGTACGCGTATTTGACGAGTGCCGGTTCGGAGTAGGCCTTCCCGAAAAACGACAGACCAACCGGCAGGCCCGCGACGCTACCCATCGGGAGCGTGATGCCTGGGTAGCCGGCCACCGCCGCAGGCGTGGTGCTGCCTCCGATGGCGTGGTCTCCGGTGATCGGGTCGGTAAGCCACGCGGGATCCGCGGTAGGGGCGGCAAGCGCGTCGAGCTTGAACTGCGTGACCGCTCGGTCGATTCCGAAAGTCCGGGACAGACGACGGCACGACGCAAGAGCCTTTCGGTAAGCCGGCTCCGTAAGTGGACCCTTCGACTGCGCCATCTCGAGAATTTCCTGCCCGAACCAGGGCATCTCGCGATCGCGATTCTTCTCATTGAAGTCGATCACCGCGGCGAGCGACTTCACCGGAGTCCCGGATCCGAGCTCGGCGAGATAGGCATTCAGGTCTGCCTTGAACTCGTAGAGCAGGACCTCGAACTCCGGCCCGCTGATTTCCACGATTGACGGCATTGTCACGTCGATCGGCACCGCACCGGCCTTTGCCATCGCATCCGCTGCTTCGTCCATCAGCTTGCGCACCCCTGGATTCGATCCAACGAGGTTCCGGACGATCCCGATTCGAGCGCCTTTGAGTCCACCCGGGTCCATTGCCGCCGCAAGGCCGCCACGCCAGTTCGCCCGCACTCCGCGAGTGACCGGATCGCGCGGATCCTCGCCGATCATGACGTCGAGCAGTGCCACGGCATCGGCGACGGTGCGGGCCATCGGTCCGGCCGTATCCTGGGAATGTGCGATCGGGATGATTCCAGCGCGGCTTACGAGCCCGACGGTCGGCTTGATGCCGACGATTCCACACGCCGATGCAGGCGCAACAACCGAGCCGTCCGTCTCTGTGCCAACGGCAACAGCGCACAGGCTTGCCGATACCGCAACGCCCGATCCACTGCTCGACCCACTCGGATTCCTGTCGAGCGCATATGGATTCCGGCACTGGCCCCCGCGCCCGCTCCAACCGCTCGTGGATCGCGTGGAGCGAAAGTTCGCCCATTCGCTCTGATTCGTCTTTCCGAGCAATACCGCTCCAGCTTCTCGCAGCCGCTTCACGACGTGCGAGTCTCTGGTGGGTTTCGCTCCTACGAGCGCGAGCGAACCGGAAGTCGTCGCCATGTGGTCCGCCGAGTCGAGGTTGTCCTTCACGAGCACCGGAATGCCATGCAGTGGGCCCCTTGGCCCTTTCGTCGCGCGTTCCACGTCCATCGCGTCCGCAATGGCCACGGCATCCGGATTCACTTCAATTACGGCTCGCAACAATGGCCCGGAGCGATCGAGTGCTTCGATTCTGCCGAGATACATCTCGACGAGTCGCTTCGACGTGACCGCGCCGGATTCCATCGCCTTCTGCAGGTCGGCGATCGTCGCCTCGGCGAACGGGAACTCCGGAACCGAGGTCTGCGCAGTGGCGCTGCCGGACTCCATCGACGTCGCGGCGACGCCGACGGCACCGACTGCGATCGTCCCGACGAACTCGCGGCGCGACCGGCGGCGGCTGCCTCCGTCCTGCTGGCTCATGCGGAAGCCTCGCCACAGAGTTCCGTCAGCAGCGCACGCACGTCAGCGACATGCTTTTCGGCAGCGAATGTGTGATCGAAGACGCCGCGTACGACGCCTAGTGCATCGACGACGTAGGTCACCCGTTTGCTGACAGGGAGAAGACCGCCGAGCATCGTTGCACCGCACGCCTTCGAAATGGCTCCATCCTCGTCCGCAAGCAGCTGGAACGGAAGGCCGTGGCGCTCGATGAACTTCCGGTGACTTTCGACCGAGTCGCGGCTGACGCCGATCACCGTAGCGCCGCGCGCATCGGCGATCTCGGCGAAGTTGTCGCGAAACGAGCAGGCCTCCCTCGTGCAACCCGGCGTGAAGTCCTTCGGGTAGAAATAGATGACGAGCGGCTTCCCTCGAGCATCGCGGCTCTGCCACGTCGATCCGTCCGAAAGCTGTCCGGATATATCTGGAAGTCGTGAGCCGACTGATAGCGCCATGTTTTGCTCCGGGTACGGTGTGAAGGCCGGACGGCGAAGTGACGGCGCCGCCAACGTCAGAAGGTACTGCTCGACTGCCGCCGCGAGAACCTATGACTTGTGCTTCGCTAACTCCTCGGCGTCGAGGCGGTCCATGTCCTCGCGTGTGAACCCGAAAAGCTCCCCGAGCCGATTCACGTGCTCGGCATCAAGCCCGGTGAGCTTTCCGTCCTTGATGAAGTGCCTGAGAACTTTCAGATAGATCTCGGTCAATCCGGGCCGGGCGTCCTGAAGCGTCATGCCGTACTGGCGAACGACGGCCAGCACACCGTCGTGATAGATCTGGAAAATCGGGCTGCCTGCGACGAGGTTGTTCACGCGACGCATCGCGTTCTCCTCGTACTTGTTACCGAAGAACCGGCCCCAGAATGTCTCGGGATCCAGTTCAACTTCTTCGAGTCCGTTGTACGTCATAGCGCGGTGTTTTACCGGCCGATGGGGCGGGTGTCAACGGAAGAGGGAGACGGGTCGCCGTTCAGCGCTCCCCGTTCAACGTTCCGCGTTCCTTGAGCCGCGAGCGGTAGCGAGCGTCCCAAGGACGGTGACTCAAACCG
>CAZXLQ010000053.1:13753-21999 GCA_964641945.1 uncultured Clostridia bacterium | reverse complement strand
ACCGGAAGCCCGCCGATGTCACGAGCGTCGCTACCTCGTCGAAGCGCTCTGGATGCCGCGGCGCAATCAACAGTCGGCTGGCAGACAGTAGTGGATTGCGTCGGACCTCGGTCAATGCATCGAGCAGCAGCGCCTCTTCACCCGGACCGGTGGATCCCGCGACGATGAGCGGGCGCGGGTCCGGCAGGCCGAACGCGCGCTCGAGTCCTTCCCTTCTGGGCGCCAATCGCTGCTCGAGATCTTCACGATCGACGTCGTACTTGAGGTTTCCGGTCACGAGCACTCGCGAGGCGTCGGCACCGAGCGATCGCATCCGGTCGGCGTCTGCCGGCGATTGCATCAGGAAGAGCGAAATGTCGGACAGCACTCCCCGAAGAAGTCCTCGCACGCGGTGGTACCTGCGGTAGGAGTTGTCCGAAAGCCGTCCGTTCACCACGGCGACCGGAATGCCACGGTGTCGACACGCCGCAAGGACATTCGGCCAGATTTCGGTTTCGACGAGACAAAGTGCAGATGGCCGCACCCTGGCAAATGCCCGGGCCACCGGCCCAGGCAAATCGAGCGGAAAATAGAAAACCGCCAGGTCGGGAAAGCGCTCGCGTGCAACCTGCTGCCCGGTGGCCGTCGTCGTCGAGACGGCTATCCGCCAGTCCGGCAGATCGACAGCTGCGGCGCGCACGAACGGTTCGGCGGCGAGGACTTCACCGACCGACACGGCGTGGATCCAGAGCGTCGGCAACTCCGTCGGGCTCAAGCGTACGTTGCCGAAGCGCTCGCTCAGGCTGCCGAGGTATTTCCGATGGCGCAGCGCCCGATACAGGAACACCGGCGCCATCAAGAAGATGCCGGCAACCAGGACGGCGGTGTAGACGGCGCGAACCACTAAGGGTCTGTCGGTGGAGTCCCGGGGTGGCGCGGCCATTCGGCCACCCGGACCCTGCAAATCAACGAATTACTTGGCGCGCTCCAGGTAGCGGCCTTCGTTCGGGTCGACCCGGATGATGTCTCCCTGCTTGACGAACGGCGGGACCATGACCGTGACTCCGGTCGAGAGTTTCGCTGGCTTGTTCGAGTTCGACGCGGTTGCACCCTTCAACTCGGGCTCTGTCTCTATGACTTCGAGCTCGATCACGGGCGGAAGCTCGATTCCGATCGGTGTTCCGTCGAAGAACTCCACCTGGATCTTAAGGCTCTCGGTCAGGTAGCCGACCGCGTCACCGAGCTGCTCTTCGTTGAGGCCGATCTGCTCGTAGGTTTCGGTGTTCATGAAGTAGTAGAGGTCGCCGTCGGAGTAGAGGTACTCCATGTCGTGCTGCTCGAGTGTCGCGCGCTCGACGCTTTCGGTCGCGCTGAATCGCGTCTCCAGGCTCGTCCCGGTCCTGAGTCCACGGAGTTTGCACTGGACGAACGCACGGAGGTTTCCGGGGGTGCGGTGCTGAAAGTCGAGCACACGGTATGGCTCGCCATTGTAGATGATGATGTGTCCCCGGCGGATCGCGTTCGCATTCATGGAAAAAGTACCTCTTCGGATGAACGTCGTGTCATTTGGTGCTCGAAAGCAACCGGGGAGGATACGCGTCACCCTCTCGACGGTCAAGCCGGGCAACGATTCGACAATCTTGAGGAATCTCCTCTTTCGAACCGATCGAACACGGCGCCACCTCGCCATCGGCCAGCTTGCCTGACCCGGGGTCAGCGGTGTATCTTCTGGCCACGCTTTTCGTTTCGATTCGCCAATCACGGATAAGGGTTACGGGCCACTGAACTTCATGTTGAAACGACTTTGTGTCGCTTCGCTCGTCTTCGCTCTGGCGATTGGCGTGCTTCCGGTCGGAACGGCCTCGGTTGACGCGAAATCCGCGCCGAAACGCGTGAAGTCTTCGAAAGCGAAGCCTCCGTCGAAGAATCGCTCAGCGAAATCGACGAAAGCCGGGAAGCCGAAGAAGTCTTCGAAACGCGACAACGTTGCCCGCAAGGGCAAGGGCAAGCTGTCGAAGAAGGAACGCGATCGGATCGCGCGCGCGGCTGCCGAGGCGCGACGACGCGAGCTCGCCAGGCTCGCAGCGATCCGCCGGTTCGACGAAGCGCTCGTGGAAGCCGCGAAGGCCAACATCTCTCGGGACGACCTGAGAGGTGAAGACCCGTTCGTGCGGCAGGCGGCGATTACTGCTCTCGGCAATCGTTCCGGGACCGTCGTCGTGATGGACCCGAATTCGGGACGGGTGCTCTCGATCGTCAATCAACACATGGCGGTCTCCAATGCGATCAAACCGTGTTCGACGATCAAGCCTGTTGTCGCGCTGGCAGCACTGTCCGAAAACCTCATGCCGGAGTCAGACGTGCGGGTGCTTCGCGCCTGCAACTGCGAGATCGACATGGATGATGCGCTGGCCTACTCGAACAACGAGTATTTCCAGCAGCTCGGCCGTCAGATGGGTCTCGAGAAACTGACGTCGTATGCGCGAAAATACGGGTTCGGCGAACGCTCAGGGATCAACCTGCCCGGAGAAATCGCCGGAGTCCTGCCATCGAACGTACCTGGTGATGGGCTCGGCCGTGTGGCGAGCCACGGAGACGGTATCGGCATCACTGCCATCCAGCTCGCAACGTTCATCTCGTGCATCGCAAACGGCGGCTCGTTGTACCAGCCTCAGGTGATATCGCCGGGAAAACCGTTCACGCCAGTCCTTCGACGGCAGATCAAGCTCGATCCGAAATATCGTCGCGCGGTCCTAGACGGCATGGTCGATGCCGTCGAGGTCGGCACCGCACGGCGTGCCCGTGACGCCGGCGAGTCCATTGCCGGCAAGACCGGCACGTGTATCGGTCACGGCTCGTGGATCGGTCTCTTCGGCTCGTATTCGCAGGTCGACAACCCGAACCTCGTTGTCGTCGTGATAACGCGCGGCTCGACGGCGCGCGGAAAGTACGCGGCCGACATCGCCGGCGACGTATATCGCCTCGTGTCGTCGCGTTACGGCAACACGGCGCACCGTCCGCGACGAGTCGGAGACGACGATGGCGACACGCCGACCCTGACGAACCGGTGAGGTACGGCCCGGCGGTCACTCGGGTTCGGTCATGCCTGGCGCTTGCGCTCGGCGTCGTCCTGACTCCTGCGTTCGCAGCCGGCCAAACGGGAGGTCCGGCAGCGGCGACGGCTCCAGCGGCTTCCACGACACGCCTCGAGGAACGTGTGGCGTCCATTGCGGACGCGCCGACGTTTCGAGCCGCCCGCTGGGGAGTCTACGCCGTCGATCTCGAGTCCGGAGCGACGGTCGTCTCGATCGACGCGGGGCGTCGATTCCTGCCCGCATCGAACCAGAAGCTCTACACGACTGCCCTTGCACTCGCGAAACTCGGGCCGTC
Source organism: uncultured Clostridia bacterium (assembly GCA_964641945.1). Lineage (GTDB taxonomy): Bacteria > Acidobacteriota > Blastocatellia > UBA7656 > JADIYM01 > JADIYM01. Next base: position 18,630 of record CAZXLQ010000053.1, on the reverse strand, counting down.
ATATCGATGGCGGACGAGCGTTTACGCCGCGTCGCGGCCCGACGACTCGGGGCGTCTCGCAGGTGATCTCGTGCTGTACGGACGAGGTGACCCGTCGATTTCCGACACGTTCGGCGTGGGAGTCGCGGCGAGGAGAGTCGATGAGCTCGCCGATCGCATTGCCGCGTCCGGTGTGAAGCGCGTTTCAGGGAATCTGGTCGCCGACGAGAGTTATTTTACCGGCAAGCGATTCGGCTTCGGCTGGGAGTGGAACGACCTTCAGTGGGGTTATGGCGCCGAGGTCAGCGCCCTCTCGATCGGTGACAACGTGGTCTCGCTGCGGGTCGTGCCCGCTGCGAAGCCCGGCGACCCGTGCACGGTAACCCTTGGTGCCGCGAACGCATATGTTCGCGCTACGAACCGGACGAAGACGTCCGCCAAACAGGGTCTCAACGACCTTGGCGTCTACCGTGCCGAAGGCTCGAACGCGATCGACGTTTTTGGCCACATGCCGGCCGACGCGATGCCGTTCGAGGAGTTCGTAGCCGTGCACGATCCTGCGGGGTACTTCGGCGCACTCCTTCGTGACTCGCTGGCCAGGCGAAACGTGGTGATCGAAGGCCGCACAGTCGTCGCGGACGCCCGTGCTCGCGAGATTGCGCCATTCCCCGTCGATAAGGCAGTCGAGCTCGCATGGGTCGAGTCCGAGCCCCTCTCGAGCGTCGTCCGGGCAACGAACAAGGATAGCCAGAACCTTTTTGCGGAGCTGCTCCTCCGCACCGTTGGACGAGTGGCGGGACCTGCGACCGAAACGACGTCCGAGGCCGCCGGCATCAAGGTATTGCTCGCGTACCTCGAGGCGTCGGGCATCGACGTTGCACCTCTCCTCTTCAATGACGGGTCCGGGCTCTCCCGGCAGAATCTCGTCACTCCCGAAGCCACGGTCAAGCTGCTCGCCTACGCGCGAAAGCAGCCTTACGGCGACGTGCTCTTTTCGTCGCTGCCGGAGGCCGGTGTCGACGGCACGCTGGAGCGGCGATTCCGCGACACGGCCGGAGTGAGCCGCATCCGCGCGAAGACGGGCTCTCTCGGCGACGTCTCGGCTCTGGCGGGATTCGGACTGACACGATCGGGGCGCACGATCGTTTTCGCTGTAATGGTCAACAACATGCCGGGGGAGCGGAGGGCGGTTCGCACGGCGATCGACGCCATCGTGCTCGCACTTCTCGACGATTGAGGCCGCTCATTCCCTCGACCGCTTTTCACAACCGGCGCGTCGTCGTACAATCGCTCCACCGCGATGCAGAATGACGTCTCGAGGCTATGTCCGTCGTGTCAGCGACAGGTTCCGGCAACTGTCGACTTCTGCCCGTTCGACGGGTCGCCGGTTCGTGATTCGCGGCCTCTCCCTTCGAAGGAATCGAGTTCTGCCTCTGCATCGTCGCCGCTCGAGACTACACCGGGCATGGATCCTTTCATCGGCTATGCGCTGCTCGACAGATACCTGCTGCTCGAGCGTGTAGGCCAGGGCGGGTTCGCTACGGTTTATCGGGCCGAGAAGATGGGCTCCGGTACCCACGTCGCCGTGAAGCTCGTCACGCAGGCTCGCCGAGGCGACGAGACCATTGCGCGTCGATTCGAGCGTGAAGGCCAGATCCTTAACGCATTTTCGCATCCGAATGCGGTCGGAATGGTCGAGTGCGGTGTGACCGAGGAGGGACTCGGCTACATCGTTATGGAATTCGTAGCGGGAGAGACGCTTCGTCACGTCATCGCAAACGAGTCGCCGCTCGCCTTGCCGCGGGTCGAGGCCGTCCTGCTGCAGGTCGGCGCCGCTATCACGGCGGCACACGCGCACGGGATCGTGCACCGCGACCTCAAACCCGAGAACGTGATGATAGTCCAGACGCCGATGGGCGAGGTGCCAAAGGTGCTCGACTTCGGCGTGGCATCGCTCCGGACCGCGGAAGGGGCCGACGGCAGGATCACCGCCAAGGACCTGATCGTTGGCACGCCGAGATACCTGGCGCCCGAGGCGCTCATCGAGGGCGTTCAGACTGCGGCGTCGGATGTCTATTCTCTCGGCATCATCGCCTACGAGATGTTGACCGGCCGAGTGCCGTTCGAGCCCACTATCGGCGAGAACTCGGTCGAGGTTGCGATCCGACTGGCGAAGCAGCGGCCACCGGCGCCAAGCGGATTCAACGAACAGCTCTCCGAGGAGATCGACGCGGTCATTCTGCGTTGCCTGTCGCGCGACCCAGCCGAACGATTCGCCACGCCGACCGACTTTGCCGAAGCCGTCGCGCTGGCTGTTGAGAATGTCCTGGCCAACTCGCCATCTACGGATCCGCTCAGCCGTGCCATGCCGGCGCTTCGACCCGATCAGTTCGACGCCTTCGACGCAACGATCAAGGGAGTTCCTGCAATTCTGGACGAGCCGGCTCCGTCTAGGCCGGCCCCGGCACCCGCAACGGTCGTCGGCATGCCGGCGCTTCCGGGCTCGGCGCCTCTGACGGGAGATTCGTCGGAAGCATCGTCCGCCGTTCTGATGATGCCCGCGCTCCCAAGCTCCAAGCTGCCTCCGGCCACGCCGGCCACGGTTGTCGGTATGCCGGCTCTCCCGAGTACAGCTCCCGGTCACAACGTTCCCGACAGCGCCGCGACCATCGTCGGAATGCCAGCCTTGCCGAGCGCCCCGCTGCGTAACGATGTTCCGGACGTATCGGCGACCGTCGTTGGAATGCCTGCCATTCCGAGTGCCCCGCTTCGTCCTGACGTTCCGGACGCTGCGGCTACCGTCGTCGGAATGCCGGCCCTTCCGAGCGCTCCGCTTCGTCCCGACGTCCCCGATGCTGCGGCGACCGTCGTCGGAATGCCGGCCCTACCGAGCGCCCCGCTTCGTCCGAATGCGCCCGACGCCGCGGCAACGGTGGTCGGAATGCCGGTGTTGCAGCCGAATGCCGGGGCTCAGGGTGGCATCGCGAGCGCCGCCGCCACGGTCGTGGGCATGCCCGTTCTGAACCAGAGCGCTTCGGTCACGCCTCAGCCGGCAGCCGTAGTCGAACCGCCCGCAGCCCGATCGCTCAATCTCATCGTGATTGTGGTCGCCTTCATCGCATTGCTCGTAATCGTCGCGGCAATCTTCCTGTTCCGGTAGGGCTGACTGCGATCTGGTGCTGCAACGGTCTGGCTACCGAATGCTACCGCACCGGGTACTGATGCGTGGATCGCCGGGTCTTCCCTGTAATTGTCTGGTGAATGGCGACGGGAAGCTGAGCGGCCCGTTCGTACGTCCGAAATCGATGCAATCGTGTTGAACTTCACAAGCAACCGCAAACCCGATTTGCGAGTCTGAGGCGTAGTGGTTGTCGAGCCTGCTCGCAGTGGCGAGGTATGCTCGATCCGTGAGCGAAAAAATGTTCTCGAGGAAACTCCTGATGCGCGCGAAGTCCGTCACCCCTCTCATTCCAGCTCTTTTTGCGGCGTTTCTTGTCACGCCCGTCCTCGGTCAGGCCGGCACTCCTGCTGGCGATGCGGCATCCGTGGTTGCAGCACCCGCACCAGCGCCTCCCGATACGATCGATATTACGGCGGTGGTCGAGACTGTCCCCGTTCCCGTAGGAGGCGATGCAGCCGACGATCCGGCCATCTGGGTCAATCCCAAGGACTCGACGAAGAGTCTCGTCATCGGGACCAACAAGCAACTCGGGCTGCACGTCTACGATCTCGCCGGCAACGAAGTACAGATGCTCCGCGACGGAAAGCTCAACAACGTCGACCTGCGCGACGGATTCAGGCTTGGAAATCGCGTCGTCACCCTGGTGACCGCAGGCAATCGTTCAACGAATTCGATCTCGGTTTATGCGCTCGACGCCTCGACGATGCGGCTCGAGAACGTCGCCGCCCGGGTGATCGGCACGGCGCCAGCTTATGGTTCCTGCATGTACCGCAGCGAAAAGAGCGGGAAGTTCTATTACTTCCTCGCGAACAAGGTCGGCACGGTCGAGCAGTGGGAGCTCTTCGACAACGGCTCAAACAAGGTCGACGGCCGGCTGGTTCGCACGGTGAAGCTCGACAGCCAGCTCGAAGGCTGCGTGGCCGATGATGAGCTCGGAATCCTCTATGTCGGCGAAGAGGCGACCGGAGTCTGGAAACTCGGCGCCGAGCCCGATGCCGGAGACAAGCGAACGCCGATGGCCATGGTCTCGGGCGGACGAATCACCATCGACGTCGAGGGGCTTGCGATCGCGAAAACCGGAGCGCGCAAGGGATTCCTGATTGTTTCGAGTCAGGGAAACAACACGTACGTCGTGTTCCGCCGTGAAGGCGCGAACGAATACGTCCGCACCGTTCGCGTCGTCGATGGCAACAACATCGACGGCACTTCGGACACGGACGGAATCGACGTAACAACTGCCGATCTCGGTGGGAAGTTCCGGCACGGGATGCTCGTCGTTCAGGATGGCTTCAACGACAAGGGCTTCCAGAACTTCAAGTTCGTGCCGCTCGAAAAGGTCCTCGGGGACCGATAGCGCGCCTCCCGGGAGGTGCGCGGATGAGTCGACAGGATTCTCGGGACTTCCCGAGGATTCACAGGAAGTTGAAGGACTCGTGGCGATTCATGTCGCCGTCCTGGCATACCGTTCTCCGGAACGGCTACCCAATATTCACGATTCCTGTGAATCCGCCGATGACCCTTGAATCCTGTCCACTCTCCCTCTCTCGCCAGCCAGCGGGTACAATCCGCCGTCATGCCGACCAACGTCACGTCGTTTGACATTGGATCCGTTCGCGCCGGCGGACCGGACCTCTTTCTCATCGCCGGACCGTGCGTGATCGAAAGCGAGCGCCACGCGAGGTCCATGGCGGAACGGATCGCGCGAATCGCCGCGGAT
>CAZXLQ010000053.1:0-13743 GCA_964641945.1 uncultured Clostridia bacterium | reverse complement strand
GTCGGCGTGCCGTACGTCTTCAAGGCGTCGTTCGACAAGGCGAACCGCACGTCGATTTCGTCGTTCCGTGGTCCAGGCATCGAGGAAGGACTGCGCATACTGCAGTCGATCCAGCGCGATGTCGGTGTGCCGGTCCTGACCGATGTACACGAAGTCTGGCAGGCCGAGAGGGCCGGCGACGTCGTTGACGTACTCCAGATCCCCGCATTCCTTTGCCGTCAGACGGACCTGCTGATCGCCGCCGCGAAAACAGGCCGTGCCGTGAACGTGAAGAAGGGGCAGTTCCTCGCGCCGTGGGACATGAAAAATGTCGTCGACAAGATGCGCGAGGCAGGCTGCGAGAGATTGTCGCTCACCGAGCGCGGGTCGTCCTTCGGCTACAACGCTCTTGTCGTCGACATGCGCGGGTTTCCGATAATGCGCCGATTTGGTTGGCCAGTCGTATATGACGTCACTCACAGCCTTCAGAAGCCGGGAGGGCTCGGCGGCGCCTCAGGCGGCGATTCCGAGTTCATCGAGTACCTCGCTCGCGCCGGCGTTGCGTGTGGTGTGGACGGCGTATTCATGGAAGTTCACGACAACCCCGCCGCCGCGCTCAGCGACGGGCCGAATGCCCTGCCGCTCGAACGACTGGCTCCTTTGCTCGACTCGCTCACCCGAATCCACAGAATTGCCCGAGAGGTTGCATGACCCGACCGATCCGTAGTCTGACCCGCGCGCTGGGTGCGTGCGCTTTCGCCGTGCTGTTCGCGTCTGCTGTCCTGGCGCAGGAGACCGACGTCCGGAAATACTCCCTGGACGTGCGGATCGAATCGGCTGCGCACGCGGCAACCGTTCGTACGACGATGACAGTCTGGAATCCTACCGATGCCCCGAAACGCAATCTGCAGTTCCGGATCAACGGCAAGTCGGAAATCCGATCGGTCAGCTTTGGCGGACAGCCGGCTACATTCGAAGCTCGGGACGATCGTCGGCTCACGGGGCTCAAGGCGGTGTCGGTCACGCTGCCGTCGGCAATTGCCGGACGGGCCACCGGCGACATCGTGGTCGAGTCGCGCCTCGCGCTGACGGCTGCAACCGGCGACGCGCTCATCGGCCCGGGAGAGACTGTGCTGCTCCCGTCGAGCATCTGGTTTCCAATGGTGTCGACACCGTTCATTCAATACGGTGTGAATACTGCTCCATTCTCGGTCACCGTAACCGGACCGGACGGCGAGCGGGCGATCTCGGGGGGCACCGCGAACGGCCAGGTCTACGTGCAACCGCTCTACGGCCTGCCGTTCGTCATCGCAAGCACGTTTGCGCCGCCAGTCACCAGGACCGCAGGTCCTGTGGCTCTGGAGGTGTGGATTCCGGATGGGTCGTCGGCGGAAATGCGCGCGGGTGCCGACCGACTGGCGGCCGACGCCGAGCGAATCGTCGCCTTCTACTCTCGCGTGCTCGGACCTCCACCAGCGTGCGTCTTTCGCATTGTTGCCAGTGATGGCGCCGCCGGATTCTCGAGTTCGTCTGCAGTGGCGCTCGGGCGCCGGGTTTTTTCGCGGCCGCAGACGGACGCCGAGACGTTCGAGTTGCTGGCCGACTCGATAGCGCGAATCTGGACGGATGGCGCGGCTGCGTTGCGCGGCGCCACGCCCGGCTCGGCTGCCAACCGCCCGAACGGCGTCGCGGTCGTGAGGGATGCACTTCCCCGCTACCTCGCAATCCTGGCTGCCGCTGACCGTTTCGGTCCAAGTGCGGAAGCTCGCGCATATGACCGGGCGCGCGTGGCTCTGTTGCGCCAGCGCGACGCGGCCCTGTCGGTGCAGTTGTCGCTGATCACACCGATCGACGGGTCGTATTTCGGACTGATTTCGACGAAAGGTCCCATGGTCTTCCGGATCTTGGAGCGTGAGATCGGTAGAGACAAGTTGTTGGCGGCCATTGCTTCCGCCATCGGTGCCGGTCGAGCCTCTGGTTCGTTGACAGCCGACGGTCTCAAAACGGCCGTGTCGACCGCAGCAGGCCGCGACGTGTCACCGCTCTTCAAGACCTGGCTCGACACGGCAGTCCTCCCGGACCTCATCGTCGGCATCCCGCAGCAGTCGGGAGGTGCGTGGACCAGCGCGGTCCGAAATCTCGGCACTGGCGACGTTACGGTCGATGTCGTTGCGACGACCGAATCCGGCAAGCAACTGCGCGTCCAGGCAGCCGTGCCTTCGAACGGTTTCAGCACTGCTCGCTTCGACACCTCCGAGCGGATCACTGCCGTTGAAATCGATCCCGAGCGCGTCATTCCACAGGCCGGTTACGCCAACGATGCTCGACCGCCTCGCCCGGCTGCCGAGGAACTCTTCGCCGACGGCGTGGCGCTTGTCCGAAAGAAGGAGTTCGCGACGGCCGAACCTCTGCTGCGGCAGGCAGTAGCCGCCGATCCGCTCCACGACGGCGCGAAAGCTTGGCTTTCGAGGGCGCTCCTCGGACTTGGCCGACCGGCCGATGCCGAGAAGGTCGCGACGGATGCGGTCGGCACCGAGCCCGCGTCGCTCGAGGCACTTTCGTGGTCGAACCTCGTGCTCGGTCAGGTCGCGATGGCGGCGAACCGACCGAAGGACGCCGTGCCGTATTTTCAGAAGGCGATCGCGTTCGGAAACGAATCGTCGGCACTGAAGGCGTCACGCGAAGCTCTCGCTGCAGCGCGTCGCGCCTCCGGCGAAACGGCCGTTCTCGACGAATCCGTCGTGAAGTTCTTCGGCGAGTTCGACCGGACGGTCAGCGCCGGCGTCAATACGCTCAAGGCCGAGCAGTTCGTCGACTCGCACCTGTTGCCAGAGTTCGTCCGTGGCCTCGTGACCAGCATAGCCCGCGTCTGGGTGACCGAGGTGCTGGCGACGGACACTCTCGGTCGTGACGAAGCGCTTGCCGACGTGAGATTCACGACGGGACCGGCGGACAAGCGCCTCACGGCAACGGCCGTCGTCAGGCTTCGCAGGGCCGCTACTGGATGGAAGATCGTCGACGTGCAGATTCTCGAAACCGGGGAACCTGCCTCGGGAGGGTGACGCCGGCCCATGGGTCGAAACGCGTTCACGATCGGCTTCTTCGGTCTCGTTCTGGCGATCATCATCGGCCTGAACCTGCTCCTCGTGTCGCAGCCGGGAGCCGAGGAAACCGAAGCCGACGGCAGCCGATCCTCCTACAAGGCCTCGCCGTTCGGAACGCTCGCCTTTCACGAGTTGCTCGTCGCGAAGGGTCATCGCGTCAGCCGTTTCGAACGTCCCTACACCGAGCTGGCCGACTCGTCCATAAACACTCTCGTCATCGTGGCGCCCGATGCAGCGGTCGGAATGTCTGAAGAGGAGATCGCGGCGCTCGGCGACTGGATTGCGGACGGAGGTCGCGCAATCGTCATCGATCGGTTCGTGAACTTCTCTGTCGACGGCATGACGATTGAAACCGGAACGCAGATCTCCGGAACGCCGCGGCCGGTATCCGTCTCACCGCTGACGACCGGCGTCAAGTCGCTGAAGGTCACCGAATACGCCACCACCGTCGAAGACGTCGAGGAGACGGCCGTCGTTCACGTAGCGGCGAACGACCGCGCAATGCTCATCGACCGGGCATACGGCGCCGGTCACATCGTCGTCCTAACGGAGCCGTACGTAATTCAGAACAACGGCATTCGTGAGGCCGACAACCTCGCGCTCGCGCTCAATCTGCTCGGCTCAACCGAGACGGCGGGCGCCATCGCGTTCGACGAATACCATCACGGCTTCGGCAGTATGGGTGGCGGAGGAGGAGGCGGGCTCCGCGGCTACATCGCCGGGACGCCGGTGCCGTGGATCATTCTGCAGCTCGCCCTGCTCGGCCTCCTGATGGCACTGACCTTCGGAAGCCGCTTCGCAAGGCCGGTGCCGCTCAGGCGCGAGCGACGGACCAGTGCCCTCGAGTTCGTATCGTCAATGGCGAATATCCAGCGCCTCGCGAAAGCGTCGGACCTCGCCATCGAGAACATCTACGGGCACTTCCGACGACGCCTCTGTCGTTACGCCGGGTTGCCGTCGAACACGATGACCGATTCGCTGGCAACCGTTGCCGCCGAGCGCGCTCAGATCGACCGCAATGAGCTTCTGTCGGTCATGCGCCGATGCGAAAATGCCCTCGCCATCAGGCCTCCGGAACCCAGCGACCTCGTCGACCTGATCTCGGACCTCCGCCGCGTCGAAGCCAAGCTGAAGCTGTAGGCCGGCGCTCGTCTACGGTGGCGGAGCCCCATCGAGCAGATCGAGAACCGCATCGAGCCGATACGACCTCAATGCGCCGAACAGCTCGTCGGCGAGCTCCGGGTCGATCTCACGAATCTGAGGCACGGCACGCTTCGCGCGTTCGACGTCGCCTCTACCGAGCGCGGCCGCCAGCTCCTCGAGCACCGGGCGAGGCAGCCTGGCGAATCGCTCGCGTGACAGCGCAGCAACATCGAGCGGTTCGGACGAGAGTCCATCCTCCGGCTCGTAGTCGAATCGCAAGCCCAGATGTTCCGCCAGCGCGTCGACGATCGCGTCCGTCCGGAAGGGTTTCGTGAGAAACGTGTCGCATCCCGAGTCGAGGATATCCTGACGGTCAGACATGTACGCGCTCGCCGTCAGGGCTGCGACGAAGGTCCGATGTGAACCTGACGACTCCGCCTCGAGTGCGCGGATGGCGCGTGCGACCTCGCGGCCGGACATCTTCGGCATCCGGATATCGAGAAAAAGCACGTGCGGCTGGAATCGCTTCCACTCCTCGACCGTCTCCAGTCCGTCGCCAGCCTCTCGGACCTCGAATCCCATTGGATCGAGCAACTGCACGAGCAGCAGTCGGTTCTCGCGCGTGTCGTCCGCAACCAGGACGCGAACGACGCCTTGTCCCGGCGAGAGTCCGAGAACCCTCGCCCGATGACGCTGGACTTCGTTGGCGTCTCCCATCGGCAGTGGGACCGTCACCGTCATTGTCGTACCGACGCCGAGCTCGCTTCGGACGGTCACATCGCCACCCATCAGATTCGCGAATTCCCGACTTATGGCCAGTCCAAGTCCGGTTCCTTCTCCGGAGCGAACGCCGCTGTCGGTCTGGACAAAAGGCTCGAAGAGTTTCGAGATCTCGCCCTCGGCGATCCCGCAACCCGTGTCCTCCACTTCGAACGTCGCTACACCGCCTCGCCACGAAGCGCGCACGCGCACCGTTCCGGTTTCGGTGAATTTCACCGCGTTGCCGAGAAGGTTGATGAGGATCTGACGCAACTTGACCTCGTCGCCGCGAACAGCCTGCGGGACCGAGTCGTCCGCTTCGACCGAGAGATTGAGGCCCTTGCCTTCGACCCGCATTCGCATCATCTGGTCGAGGCTTCTCAGCATTTCCCTCAGATCGAACGCCGTCGCGTTGAGCACCAGCTTCCCCGCCTCGATCTTCGACAGCGACAGGACGTCGTTGATGAGCGATAGAAGATGCTCGCCGCTTCGCTGAATGATCGAAAGGCGCGTGCGATCCACGTCGGTTCGAGCTGGCTCACGTTCCATCAGTTCGGCGAACCCGAGCACGGCATTCAACGGAGTGCGCAGCTCGTGCGACATGTTCGACAGGAACGTGCTCTTCGCGCGGCTTGCTTCGAGGGCCAGTTTCTCGGATTCGAGGGCCCGCTGCTCCGAGATCCTCAGCTGCTCGACGGTCCGTCCGAGCTCGGTGGTTCGTTCGACCACCGCGGCTTCGAGCTCGTGCGTTCGCATCTCGAGACGGCGAAGTCTGAGCTGCACCGTCAGGTAGAGCAGTCCACCAAAGAGGCCGATCCAGAGGAGTATCGCCCACCAGGTTCGCCACCAGGGCGGCGGCAGCACGAATCGAAAAGTCGCGCCCTTCTCGCTCCACACGCCGTCGTTGTTCGATGCCGACACGTGAAATGTGTATTCGCCGGGCGACAGGCTGTTGTAGAAAGCGACGCGTCGCGTTCCGGCGTCGACCCAATCGCCATCGTATCCTTCAAGCCGGTAGCGGAAGAGGACCCGGTCCGGTTCCACGAAGCTCAGGCCGTCGTAGCGTATCTCGAACTTCGAGCTCTCTGAAGACAGCGTCGCGACGCTTCCGGGCTCGACCGTTTTGCCGTCGACGACTACACGATCGATCGCGACGAAGGGGGCAATCGCATTCATCCGCAGGTCGCCAGGATCGATGAAAGCCAGGCCGCCGACAGTCGGAATCACGATCTGCCCATTGGCTCGGCGCCATCCGGCAGGCTGCGACGCCCCGTTGCACTGGTTGCTTCCCATGCCGTCGACACGGCCGTAAGCCTCGCTCGAAACCGATTCCTGAACTCCGTCGGCGACAGCCGCGAGCTCAGCGCGCGCGACACGAAAGACGCCCTTGTTGCTGCTCAACCAGAACTGGCCGCGATCGTCCTCGAGGATTTGGAAAATCCGATTGTCGAAAAGTCCCTGATCGACTGTCAGTCTGGCGATCGCGCCGTCTCGCATTCGATTGAGTCCGCCGCCCGTGCCGATCCACATGTCTCCGGTCGAATCCTCGTACATCGCGAAGACCGAGTCGTTTGCGAGACCATCCGCCGTCGTGATAGTGGTGATTCTCGACTCCGTCGCTCTCCTGGGATCGTAGACGCTGAGCCCGCCGCCGCCCGTTCCTATCCAGATGGCGCCGGACCGATCCCGTTTCAGGGCCCGGATGTCGTTTCGTGCAAGCCCGTCCTTCGAAGAGAGATTCCGGATCGAACCATCCCGGCCGAGGATATCGACGCCACCACCGACCGTGCCGATCCAGATGTTGCCGTCGGCATCGTCGCAGATGGCGTACACGACGTTGTTCGAGAGCCCGGACCCGGTGTTCCATGTCCTCAACTGACCGTTCTGTAGCCGGGCAATCCCTCCGCCGTTCATACCGATCCAGATCGCACCGTCACGATCCTCGAAGAGCGACCGGACGAACACGTCGGGAAGGCCCTCCTTCGCCCCCAGAACCGTCACAGTGTCGCCGGAGAGACGGTTGACGCCGCCGCCATCGGTTCCTATCCAGACGTCTCCTCGCGAGTCTTCGAGCACGACGCGGATGTTGTTCTGCGACAGGCCGTTGAGCGTCGTGAAGTTGACGATCTTCTCGTCCTTGAGTTGCGTCACCCCGCCGTTCGTTCCAACCCAGAGGCTTCCCTCGTGGTCGAGCGTGAGAGACCGAACCGCATCGTGGCTCATCCCCTGCCTGGCTGCGAGGTTCGTGAACCTGCCGTCCCGGAATCGGCTGATACCCGCACTCAGGGTACCAATCCAGATCGAACCACGTTCGTCGGGAAGGATCGATGAGATGAGGTCGCTCGCAAGTCCGTTACGGGCAGCCGTGAAGACTTCAAGTTGTCCGTCTTGAACTCGAACTACGCCGCTGCCGTTCGTACCGATCCAGATCGATCCGTCGGGCGCTTCGGCTATCGCCGCCACCAGTGTGTTTCCGGGTCCTTCCGGAAGCGCAAACGGAACGAATCGCCCATTGTCGCGGACGCAGACGCCACCGCCTTCGGTCCCGATCCAGAGCCGGCCGGCAGAGTCTTCGCACAGGGATCGAACCGCGTTGCCGGCGAGTCCGTCGGCCGTCGTGAAGGATTCGAACGAGCTGCCGGTCCAGCGGGCGAGCCCCGCATTCGTTCCGATCCAGAGCGTCCCGTCAGCGGCCGCATGCAGCGCAAACACGAAATTGTCCGGCAAACCGTCCGCCGTGGTGAAAGTGGTGAACGCTCCACCGGCGTACCTCGTGAGGCCGCCGCTGAGCGTTCCAATCCAGAGAACCCCGTCGCGGTCTTCGACGAGCGACCGGATCGAGCTACTCTTGAGTTGCGGCACCGACTTCGAATCGAAGATCGTGAAGCCGACGCCGTTGAATCGAACGACGCCTTCGTACGTGGCCATCCACAGATAGCCGTCGCGCGTCTGGAGGATCGCGCTCACCGTGCTCTGCGGCAGTTCGTCCTGCCATATTGACCGCCCGAAGTAGGAAAGCGGACGCCCCGGATCGAGAGCTGGCACAACAAACGAGCCGGCGGCGACCAGGACAATGGCAACGACGCCAAACGCCCTGGCGAGCGCTGACTGGCAGGCATTGTGACGGTTCCGGACGGAAGAGCGCATATGGACGCGCTGAGGCTACCACGGACCGCACGAAAATCACGATTTGCCTGCGGGCGCCGCCATTTCCGGGGCGCCATGGGGCAAACTTGACACTCCAAAAGAGCGGATGGTACGGTAAGCGTTCGGAATAGACCGTAAATCCTTGAGCCGGTTGGCGATTGCCTCTATGCGGAGAGCGAGAGACTTCACATTCGACGACCGAAGCCGTGAGATCCTGACAACGGCGATTCGTCTCTTCGTTGCCACGGGGGAGCCGGTCGGTTCACGTGCCCTGTCTCGACTCTCGCGTGAGGGTCTCTCGGCGGCAACGATCCGGAACATCGTCGCGGACCTTGAAGAGGCCGGGTATCTCTACCAGCCGCATACGTCCGCCGGCCGCATTCCAACCGACAAGGGATATCGGTTCTACGTCGACAACCTCATCGGCCAGCTCAAGATCTCGAAGCACGACGAGGCGCGCATTCAACGGGGACTCATCGACGAAGAGACGATGCTGAGACCCGAGTCGCTCATGGAACGCACGTCACAGATGCTCTCGCAGGTCTCCGACAACGTCGGCGTCGTCGTCTCGCTCTCCAGACAACAGGACTCGATCGAGCAGGTTGAATTCATCAAGCTCAACGACGGTCGCGTCCTGGCGGTCACCGTGCTCCGTGGCGGAGAACTGCAGAACCGGATCTTCCGTCTCGACGAGGACATATCGCAGACAGAGCTGGATCGCACTGCCCGATATTTGACTGAAAACTATCGAGGTCAGACGTTGACGGACATCCGTGAACGATTGCTCGCGCAGATGTCGGAAGAGCACGCGCTGTACGACCGTCTTCTTCAGACGGCCATTCTCGTGTGTGAGCGCGGTCTCGTCGACGCCGGGGAAGCCGATGTCTATGTTGACGGCGCCTCGACGATTATCGAGAAGCCCGATTTCGCCGATACCGAGCGCATGCGTTCGCTGTTCCGGATGTTCGAGGAAAAGAGCCGGCTCGTGAAGCTCCTCGACCAGTGTCTGACGGCTCCACTGCACGGTGGGGTCCACATTCAGATCGGCGCCGAGACGCGGACTCCATGGCTGCGGGACTGCGCGATCATCGCGTCACCATTGCACGTTGGAGACCGTGTGATCGGCGGCATCGGTGTTGTCGGACCGTCCCGGATGGAGTACGCTCGGGTGATCGGAATAGTCGATTACGTCGCAAAGCTCTTCGAGCGAACCCTGCTCGACAGCCGCAACATCGCCGTGCGGTAGTGTCATGCCCCCGCCGCCGGAGCGATGGTCGGAACGATACCCTTGACGGTACGACCCTGAAGTTCAAGGACACACAGACACGAAATGTCCGATCAGTTCAAACATTCGCCCATCAACATACCGATCGCATCAGGAGATGACGACGTTGCGACCGATTCGGCAGACGTCATCGAGATCGATGGAGACGACCTCGTGTACGACCCCGATGACCTGATCGTTGACGATGATGTCGACATCGAAGTCGAGATCGTTCCGGAGTCCGAGTCCGACGATCCGGTTTCGCGAAGGCCGATAATCACCGAGTCAATCGATCCGTACGTCCCGCCGCCAGCCAGTGCCGAGTCCGTGACCGTTCAGGTGGACAACACCGACGACGACGCCATTGATGCGACCGAGGTCGATTCGGATGACGGCGTTCTTGCTGCCGCTGCGGTCGCCGGCGACGCTGCGGTCGACGCCGATGTCGACGATGCGGCCGGCGAGACGGCCGGCGGCGAGACCACGACCGTTTCGAAGCAGGCAGTCATCGAGCTCATGCAGGAGCTTCGACAGAAGTCCGAATCCATCGCGCGTCTGTCGGAAGAGCGAACGGATCTCTACGACAAGCTGCTTCGGAAGCAGGCCGAGTTCGAGAACTTCCGGAAGCGCGGAGAGCGCGAGATGCAGGAGGCCTACGTCCGCGCACGAGCCGACCTGTTATCGGACCTGCTGCCGGTGCTCGACAATTTCGACCTGGCCGTTCAGCACGCCGACACATCGAATCCGGACGCAGTGCGCGAAGGCGTTCACCTGATTCACAAACAGCTATTCGATTCGCTGTTCCGACTCGGGCTCGAGCCGATCGAGGCCGACGGGCAGCCGTTCGACCCGGAACTGCATGAAGCGGTCGCCACCGAGCCGACCGATGAAGCGCCTGACCACACGGTCCTGATCGTGTTGCAGCGCGGATACAGGCTCGGAGACCGGCTGCTGAGGCCGGCGCGTGTCAAAGTTGCGGTGACGCCGTAAGCTCGGCCCACCCTGGAGGATGAGAACTGCATGGGCAAGGTGATTGGCATCGATCTCGGTACGACGAACTCCTGCGTCGCAGTGATGGAGGGCGGCGTTACCCAGATCATTCCCAACAAGGAAGGCGGCCGCACGACGCCATCGGTCGTCGCCTTCACCGAGAAGGGCGAGAGGCTGGTCGGTCAGATCGCCAAGCGTCAGGCGATCACGAACGCCTCGAATACGATCTATGCGGCGAAGCGGCTCATCGGGCGCAAGTACAATTCGCCCGAGGTCCAACGCGCCCAGGATCTGTGTCCATACGAGATCACCGAAGCCTCCAACGGCGACTGTAGAATCCGGGTCCGGTCACGCGACTACAGTCCGCCCGAGATTTCGGCAATCCTCCTGCAGCGCCTCAAGGCCGCGGCCGAGGACTTTCTCGGCGACGAGGTGATCGAGGCCATCATTACGGTCCCCGCCTACTTCGACGACATTCAGCGACAGGCGACCAAGGATGCTGGCAAGATCGCGGGTCTCAACGTCCAGCGCATCATCAACGAGCCTACGGCGGCTGCACTGGCGTACGGTCTCGGCAAGAAAGAGACCGAGAAGGTAGCGGTGTTCGATCTTGGCGGCGGCACGTTCGATATCTCGGTGCTCGAGATGAACGATGGCGTCTTCGAGGTGCTCGCGACGTGCGGCGACAGCTTCCTCGGTGGCGAGGACTTTGACCAGCGGATCATCGACTGGATGGTGCAGGAGTTCAAGACCGAGACGAACATAGATCTGCGACAGGATCGTCTTGCACTGCAGCGACTGAAGGAAGCAGCCGAGCGGGCGAAGTGCGAGTTGTCGACGGCGACCGAGTCGCACATCAACCTGCCATTCATTTCGGCCGACGCTTCCGGGCCGAAGCACTTCAACAAGACGCTCACGCGAGCGAAATTCGAAGAGCTCGTGACCGACCTCGTCGAGCGAACGGTCGAACCGTGCGAGAAGGCGCTCTGGGACGCGAAACTACAGTCGAACGACATCGACAAGGTGCTGCTCGTCGGAGGCCAGACTCGTTCACCGATCATCGTTCGTCGCGTTCGAGAGATCTTCAACAAGGAACCGTCGAGCGAGATCAACCCGGACGAAGTCGTTGCCATCGGAGCAGCCATCCAGGGCGGCGTTCTTACCGGAGAAGTGAAGGATCTCGTCCTGCTCGACGTCATCCCGCTCTCACTGGGCATCGAGACTCGCGGCGGACTGTTCACCAAGATCCTCGAGCGCAACGCGACGATTCCGACGAAGAAGGCGTTGACCTTCACGACCGTTGCCGACAATCAGTCCGCAGTCGAAGTGCACGTGCTTCAAGGCGAACGAGAGATCTCCGCCGGCAACCGGTCGCTCGCGCGATTCGAGCTCGTTGGCATTCCGCAGGCGCCGCGCGGCATTCCCCAGATCGAGGTCAGCTTCGAGGTCGATGCCGACGGAATCGTCTCGGTGTCGGCGAAGGACAAGATGACCGGGCTCGAGCAGGCGATGAAGATCACGCCCTCGTCGGGACTCTCGGCAACCGAGATCTACGACCTGATGGAAGAAGCACAGCGCAACTCTGACGCCGACCGTCAGATGAAGCAGATCATCCTCTCGAGGAATCGGCTCGAAGGACTGCTGCAGAATTCGCAGCGGTCATTCAGCGAGTTTGGCTGGATGCTCTCGGCCCAGGATCAGGAGATCGTACGCAACGCTCTCGAGAAGGCGCACGCGGCGTGCGCGAGCGAGGACGGCGACGCCATTCGAGCCGCCCTCGAGACGCTCGAGCACTCGGCCAGGATGATCACGGATGCGATGTTCAAACCGGCCTCGGTCTCGAAGCCGGACGATGACGATGGCGTGATAGAGGAGGGCGGCACGAAGGCGCTGCCGGAATCGACATAGCCGCCGCCCGTCCGTCGAGTTTCGCGAAGGCGCAAATCGAGAAGTCATCGTTTGCGCCTTTGACGTGTGGAACAGCTTCGAGAGTTTGACGCTTCCCCGATTGGTTCTGATGGAGATCGAGAATTCGTGAGCAGCAAACGCGACTACTACGAGGTCCTCAACGTCACACGGACGGCGACCGACCGCGAGATCAAGAGTGCCTACCGGAAGCTTGCGGTGAAGTTTCACCCGGACAAGAATCCCGGGGACTCCGCAGCCGAGGAGCTGTTCAAGGAAGCCGCGGAGGCCTATGCCGTTCTGAGTGACCCGGAGCAGCGCGCTCGCTACGACCAGTACGGGCACGCCGGATTGCGCCAGACGGCGCCTGACTTTTCGGGTGCGGGATTCGCCGGTTTCGAGGACATCCTCGGCGACATCTTCGGAGACATCTTCGGTTCGGCGCGCAAGCGATCGACCGTGCGTCGCGGAGCGGACCTGCGGTACGACCTCGAGATCAGTCTCGAGGAGGTTCTAACGGGTACGTCTCGCTCGATTCAGATTCCACGCCTCGAAACGTGCGAAACGTGTACCGGAGCCGGAACGGCCGAAGGCTCGAATCCGATTCCCTGCCCGACGTGTGGCGGATTCGGCCAGGTTCGATATCAGCAGGGATTCTTTTCGGTCAGCCGGACGTGCAATCACTGCCGCGGCACCGGGAAGATCATCGAAAACCCCTGTCAGGACTGCAGGGGAGAGGGCCGGATCGAACGCGAGCGGACGATCGAGGTCAACATTCCTGCCGGAATCGATTCGGGGTCGCGGATTCGACATCGTGGAGAAGGTGAAGCCGGGGCTGGAGCCGGCCCGGCGGGCGATCTCTACGTCGTCGTCCACGTTGCGGACCATCCGCATTTCGAGCGGCAGGACACGAATCTCTACACGACGGCCCCGGTGTCGTTTGGCCAGGCGGCGCTCGGCGCGGAGATCGTCGTGCCAACGCTCGACGGCACACAGACGCTGGCCATCCCCGAGGGCACGCAGACCGGATCGGTCTTCCGCCTGAAGGGGCAAGGGTTGCCGGTCCGCGGTGGACGGGGGCGCGGTGACCTGTACGTGGCCGTCACTGTTGTCACGCCTACAGGGTTGAATCGCGAGCAACGGAAGATCCTCGAAGAACTCTCTCGCATCGAGTCACCGGCTTCGCCCGCGGCGGAGGACGAGAAGGGACTGTTCGACAAGGTCAAGGACATGTTCTCGTAGATAGTCGCCCTGTACGCCGTTTGACCCAGAACCCCGAGCGCAGTTCTGACCTTTACCCGTAATCGAGCTGGGTGGACAGCGGTTCGTTTCCCGTCCGGTGGCAGGTTCATACGGCCGGCCGCTCACTGGGTTCGCGGTTCAGGGACGTGCGGTTGATAGAGCGGTCCCCGTCGGCCGCAGGCCGACCCGGAACCGCGAACGCAGTGAGCG
>CAZXLQ010000052.1:0-22030 GCA_964641945.1 uncultured Clostridia bacterium | reverse complement strand
AAGCATAAGACCTGTTATCGGACGCACCGGATCAAGCGGATTGTGCCGGTTTTTCGGATTCTCAAACCTGCCCAACCCCCCTCTGCCGTCACAACAACCGCCTCGAGTCGAAGTCCGAGACGCGGAACGGGACGTGCCGCGGTCAGGACGCACCCGCGGAGTGTACGATGGCCGTACACTTAAAGTGATGACCCGTACAAGGGCGGGCGGTCCACTGACCAGGACCGGGCGCGGTTTCGCCCGGCTCAGCCTCGTCGTTCGTCCGAAAAAGAAAAACCCCGGATCAATTGGTAACGTGCTACTCTCTGACCAGCGTCAGAGCCGTCCCTGTCGGACGGCGGGCCGTTTGCTCCGCCGAGTGCGGACAGAAGGATTGTTTGGGCGCACTTTTTCACCGTGAATTCGCTAGTGACCGCGCCCTGAATGTTGCCTTTTGTCGACTGCCAGTAGCCCTTCCTCAGCCGATTCCCTTTTCAATTTGAAGGAAGACGATACATGAAACTCTACGTAGGAAATCTCTCGTTCCAGACCGGCGAAGCTGACCTCAACGACCTCTTTTCGCAGTACGGCACGCTCGAAAGCTGCCGCATCATCACCGACCGCGACACGGGCCGCTCGCGCGGCTTCGCGTTCGTCGAGATGAGCTCGAAGGCTGAGGGCGAGGCGGCGATTGCCGGACTCTCGGGCAAGGAGATTGAAGGCCGCGCGCTGACGGTCAACGAAGCCAAGCCGATGGAGAACCGCGGCGGCGGTGGAGGCGGCCGTGGCAAGGGCGGTGGTTACGGCGGCGGCGGTGGCGGCGGCCGCTGGTAAGCCGGCTCAACGCTTGAGCGAAAGGCCCCGGCTGAGGTTTCGACCTCGGCCGGGGTTTTTCAATTCTGTGCTCCCCGTGTCTCTGTGGCTCTGTGCCTCTGCGTGCGGAGCTCTATGGTTTAGAGAAGAAGCTTCGCACACAGAGACATCGAGGCACGGAGCCGCAGAGAAGACTCGCACCCGGGTGGAAGAATCGTTTGCTTTTCATTCCCGCCCTTCGGCGTTAGATTCGCCGGATGCTGCGGCTCGCATCGAGCCGAACTGTCCGCGCAGTCAGCGGTCTTCTCCTCGCCGCATGGCTGTCCTTCCCGGCTCCGTTCGGTCACGCCCTCACCAATGATCGTCCCGACCTCTCGGCGGGCGGACGGCCAAGCCTGCGCATCTTCACCGATCGCGACGGGCTTCCCCAGAACGCCATTCTAGCCACCGCGTTCGACGCCGTCGGTTATCTCTGGGTCGGAACGAAGGACGGAGTCGCCCGCTACAACGGCCGAACGTGGACGATCATCGACCTGACACCGATCGCCGGGTCGAATTTCGTCCAGGCGATTTGTGCCGGCGACGACGGATCCATGTGGTTCGGAACCAACGGCGGCGGTCTCGTGCGACTGCTCGAAGGCCGGTGGTCCACCATCTCGATGCAGCAGGGCCTTCCTGGCAATGACGTGACGAGCCTGGCCGAGGCCACAGGCCCCGACGGCACGCGCGTCCTATGGATCGGCACCAGCGCCGGAGCAGCTTCACTGGGAAGTGACGGTGTTGTCCTGCCTTCGCTCGTCGAGCACGCCGGGCGCCGAATCAATGGGCTCTACGCCGCCAACCTTCGAGGTGAAGTCTGGGCCATGATCGATGGCGTTGGCGCCGCACGCTTCGCTTCCGGCGTCTGGCGGGTCTTTGACGAGAGCGACGGACTTCCCCGCTCGTTCCACACCAGCGCAATCGACACTGGCGCGCTTGGCGAGCCGCGCCGCCTCGTCATTGGGGCCGGGGCAGGACTATTCGTTTTCGACGGCGAACGATTTTCGAGATACGTCGCCGAAGGCGTTCCGGAGATCCGTCAGCGGGGATTCGCGACGTTGCGGGAGGTCGTCGGCGCCGACGGAACACTCGAGCTGTGGGGCGGCAACGCGGACTCCATTCAGCGATTCACCTCGGGCCGCTGCACGCGATGGCCGATGTCGAGCTGGATGACACAATGCGGAGTCTGGAACATTCTCGCCGAGTCGTCGGACGGCCGAACGACGGCGATCTGGTTCGGAACGAGCGGCCGCGGGCTCGTTCGATGGGAGCTCGGCCGCTGGACGAACTACGGCGCGACGCGCGTCGGCGAGTCCGAATCGATCTACAGCTTCGTCGAGACCGTGAGCGAATCCGGCGAATCCGCGGTGCTCGTCGGCACGAGCAGCGGCAAGGTCTACGAGATTGGCGAGGACCTGAAGCTGCGGTTCGGCGACGAGAATCCCCATCTCGGCGGAGCCGTCTCGTCGCTCCTCGAAACAATCGACGAAGAGGGCAACAGGGTTCTGTGGATCGGCACCCGGGGACGCGGCCTTCACATCCGACGCAGCGGGACCTGGGCCATCCATTCCAATCAGCCCGTGTCGTATACCGACGAGCGCGGCCACATCATCGTGCGGTCCGTGCTGCCGCTCGTCAGCGGAGGCGTCTCGACGATCGTCGAGGTCAGCACAGCGGACGGGCGTCGCGACGTTCTGGTTGGATCGCAGGGCGGAATCACACGCTTCGTCAACGGGACGACGCCGGTCGAGGCAACCGAGTTCGATCTGCCGGACCCGAGAGTCACCTGCATTCTCCAGATCGACTCGGAGATCTGGATCGGAACCGAGCAGGGCCTGGCACGATTCGGTCCCTTCGGACGCGTGGTCTACGATACGGGGTCCGGGCTGCCGAACAACGTGATCATGTGCCTGTCGCTCGTGACCTCCGCGTCCGGGAATCGCGAAGTATGGGTCGGCACTCGCGGCGGGGGCGTTGCGCGCTTCGAGCTCCAGCATTCCGGCGACCCGCTGGGTCCGAGAACGGGATTCCTTCCCGAAATTCCCAACCAGACGATCTACCAGATCCGTCAGGACCGGCGCGGTCACGTCTATGCGTTCACGAATCACGGAGTCTGCCGGTTGTCGCCTCGACAGCAGACACCCGAGAATCCGCTCGAATATGGACTGTACGTTTCTACGATCGAGGACGGGCTGCCCAGCAACGAATGCAACACCGGCGCGTCGATGATCGACTCGAGAGGACGCGTATGGGCGGGCACGATCGCCGGGGCGGCCGTCTTCGACCCCGAGCTCGCCAACGAGGCCGCACCCTCGCTGCCGCTTCGAATCGAGCAGGCGACGATCGCGGATGGCACGGCGCTGGGCGGCGGCGATTCCGTTTCGTACAACCTCGCGAATGTCGCGTTCGAGTTCGCGCTTCTCAGCTTTTTCAAGCCGGCGGCGACACACTACCGATGGCAGCTCGTCGGATTCGACCCTCGACCGACCGATTGGTCGACGGATTGGAAGGTGAGTTACACGAACCTGCCCGCGGGCGAATACGCGTTCCTCGTCTGGGGACGCGATGCGAAAGGCGCCGAGTCCGGACCGGTCGAGGTTTCGTTCGTCGTCCTCAGTCCGCCGTGGCGAACGTGGTGGGCTTATGCGTTCTATGCGATCGTCGCGATCCTGGTCCTGACGGCGGCGATCCGGATTCGCGAGCGCAACCTGCGAAGCCGAACGGCGCAGCTCGAGAGTCTCGTGGAGGAACGCACGGCCGAGCTGCGGCAGAAAGTCGAGCAGCTGGACGCGTCGGAGCGTGCCGCGCACGCCTCCGAGCAGCGCGCCGTAGATGCAAGCCTCGCGAAGAGCACGTTCCTCGCAAACATGAGCCACGAGCTACGGACTCCGCTGAATGCCATTCTCGGGTTCGGCCAACTGCTCGCGCGGGATCGCAGGCTCGCGCAGGAACATCGCGACGACCTCGAAGTCATCACCCGATCCGGCGATCATCTGCTCGGGCTGATCAACGACGTGTTGTCGATCGCGAAGATCGAGGCCGGACAGATCGCCCTGACGGTTCAGCCGTTCAACCTGCGGCGGATGCTCGCTGACGTCGCCGAAATGATCGTCGTGCGAGCCCGAGGAAAGGGCCTCGTCCTTCGGTGCGACATCGGCCCCGAGGTCCCGGCGGTAGTCGAAGGCGACGAGACCAAGCTCCGACAGGTGCTGATCAATCTGCTTGGCAACGCCGTTAAGTTCACGGATCGAGGGCGCGTGACGCTTGCGGCGACGTGGGCGGATGGTCGCGCCCGATTCACGGTCAGCGATACCGGGCACGGCATCGCACCGGGCGAGATGGAGATGCTCTTCGAGCCGTTTTCGCAGACGGCGAGCGGTCGAAAGGCGCAGGAAGGCACCGGTCTCGGACTCGTCATCAGCCGCAACTTCGTGCGACTGATGGGTGGAGACATGACCGTCGCCAGCACGATCGGAGAAGGCACTACCTTCACTTTCGAGGCCGACCTGCCGGAGTCGCGCAAGCCCGTCAAGGCGCAGTCGACCGGTCGGGTGCTCGGTCTCGCGTCGGGGACCCGCGCCGTCCGGGTTCTCGTTGCGGACGATGGAGTCCACAACCGGAATCTGCTTCGTCGGGCGCTTGGCGACGCCGGGTTCGACGTTCGCGAAGCGTCGAACGGCGCCGAAGCTATTACCGCCTGGGAAGGATGGCGACCGGACGCGATCCTGATGGACATGCGGATGCCTGAAGTTGACGGACTGCAGGCCACACGCCGCATCCGGCAGAGGGAGGCGGCCGAAGGCGCCGAACGTCCGACTCGAATTGTCGCGTTGACCGCGAGCGCGTTCGATCACGATCGCGAGACCTTCCTCGAGGCCGGGTGCGATCAGTTCCTCGGAAAGCCGTTCTCGGTCGACACGCTCTTCGACGCGTTGGGCGAGATCCTCGGCATCGAGTACGTCGTTGCCGAAGCCTCGCCACTCGAGACTGCCGGCGATCGAATCTCGGTAGAGCGGTTCAGGGGAATTCCCGCGGTGTTGCGTGAGGAACTATCGCAGTCACTCGGCATCGGAGACATTCAGGCAGCGCTGGCAGTCATCGAGCGGATCCACGAACTGGACGCGCCGCTCGCGAACGAGTTGCGGAGGATGGTGCGGGCTTTCCGGCTGGAGGAGATTTTCGAGGCGTTGCCGTCGGGGTGAGAGGGCTCTCCGCGGCTCCGTGTCTCCGTGTCTCAGCGTGCGAAGCTCTTAAGACGCTTCGCACGCAGAGGCTCAGAGTCACGGAGGCACGGAGTCGGAGCGCGACTCGTCTCTCTACCGCTTCTCGAACCCCAGCGACACCGAGTTCATGCAGTACCGCAGACCCGTCGGCTCCGGACCGTCGTCGAACACGTGGCCGAGGTGCGAGTCGCACCGGCTGCAGAGCACCTCGACCCGAGTCATTCCCCACGTCCGGTCCGTCTCTGTCGCCACAGCGTCCGGCCGGATCGGCGCATAAAAACTCGGCCATCCGGTCCCCGAGTCGAACTTGGTCCCGGAATCGAACAACTCCAGACCGCAGCCGATGCACGTGTAGACGCCCTCTTCGTGATTGTCCCAGTACTTGCCCGTGTAGGCGCGCTCGGTTCCCTTCTGCCTGGCGACGCGGAATGCCTCCGGGCCCAGTTGCGCCAGCCACTCGGCATCGGTCTTGACGATCTTTCCATTGGTGCCGGCGCGAGCGACAGCCGGCTGCCCCGGCGCCACCGGTTGGCTTTCGACCGGCGGGTTCTGCGGCGCCGCAGCGACGGACCTCCGCGCGGAAATCACCCACACGGCGGCGGCTGTGATCGAAAGAACCGCCAGAACCACCATCAACATTCGCGTGCTCATCGCTTCGTATCCCCCTGACCGTAAAGGATACCTCGCGCGGCAAACATTCCCGGCGGCCCGAATCGAAGGACGCCGGAACGCCAGAGACCCTCGGCGTCCCAAACCTGGCGCATCGGCACCGGTCCCGCTCCGAGGGCCTCATTCCACCTGAGTCTCTGGCTCCGTGGCTCCGTGGCTCCGTGCCTCGGTGTGCGAAGCTCTTCTCCCCTTCCTATCTCCTCCCCCTTCCAACCATCATCGGATCTCCACCATACCCGAGTGCCTTCCAGTCCATACGCCCCGGCTCCCCGTGGCAGTCCAGGCACCCGAGCGCTCGATTCGCAGGCTGCACGCCGTGGAAGATGCCCATCATCCGCGTCGTCTCGACCCACGTCGTTTTCGCATTCTCGATTCCATACACCTCACGCGCGGCGTTTTTCACCGCCGGCTCCATCTCTCCGTTCGCGAAGAAGTGCTCGACCGTGATCGGCACCATCCAGTTTCGGTCAACGAGCTTCGGCAGCCTTGCCGTGTGTTTCTTGAACGCAAAGATCTTCGCCTTCGGGTCGCTGCGCGATCCGACCGGCATCATGATCCCGACCGAGCCGTCCGCCAGGTGCCTCGCCGGTTCGCCGAGCAACTGCGCGCGCGACGTGCCGTTGTACCATCCGTAGACCGGTTGCACGTTCTTCTCGAGCGTGATGTTGGCCGTGTACCGGTCCGCTTCCTTGTTGTAGACGGTCTTCGACCAGTCGCGCCGCATGTCGGTCGCATCGGTTCTCGCGAACTCGCGAATGTGGCACACCGTGCAGTTCACCCTGGCGGCGTGCGTGTTGAGCATCGTCTGCTTGTGCGGCGCGTTGCCGTGGCACTCCGCGGTGTCGCAGCTCAGCGGACGTCCCGGCAGGTCCGTGCCCGCGAGGTCCGTACCGCGCCCGCGCACCCGGTGGTCGGCTCCGGCGTGGCACGTCACGCACTGCATGTTGACGCCGTCGGTACCCATGTGGACGTCGTAGTCGCGAGTCGTCTCGGCGAGCGCGTATTCGATGTCGCCGCGCTTGAAGTTCGCTCCGCCGCCGGACGCCGAGTGGCACCGCAGGCACATCACGCGCGTGGGCTTCGAGATCCGCTTCGACACGGAATCCAGTCCGGCGGGGTTCTTCCACAGGATCGGTTTCCACTCGAACGACTCGCCCTCGAGCTGCACGAGGTCGCGACGGTAGCCGCTCGCGTGGCAGATGAGGCAGTCGATGTTCTCGAGCTGCTCCCTGGACATCTCGGGCGACGGCAACTTCCCTAGCCCCGCGTGGCAGGCGCTGCAGCCCTTCGTCAGCGTCTCTCCGCGCGAGTTGCGGACGATACCGATCCAGTTGCCCGTCGGGCTCGTGCAAAAGTCGTTGAACGTGTTGATCTTGCCGAGTTGCCGGCCCTTCGAGTTCACGATGGCTGGCGAGTTTCCCCGCCATTGATAGTGCTGCGACACGAAGAAGCTCTTCGCTTCCGCCTCGTGGCAGGTCAGGCACGTGGCCGTTCCCTCGTAGTGCTCGAAATAGCTCGCGTGCGAGGGAGCCGGATCCTGGGCGAGGGCGGCCGAAGCCGCCCCCGTCAGTATCACCGCGCACGCTGCCAGTGAGAGGCGAATGTTCATCACGCACCTTCCTAGAAGCGCACCATCAAGCCAACGGTGAACGTCTGTGCCGTTTCGTAGGTCGGGAATCCGAGGATCGGCGTCGAGTCGAGCGCCTTCGGGGCGCCGAGGTGCCAGCCGGATCCGGACCAGTTGTAGTTGTAGCGGATGTAGTCCGCCTTGAAGATGAAGCGGTCGTTGATGCGATGGGTGAAGTAGCCCTCGAAGACGTCGCCGCGGGCGCTGGTCTTAGGCGCGAGGATTTCGTCTTCGGCCTGGGCGAAGTTGAACCAGTACTTCGAGCCGTGGTTGTACTCGAATCCGATCTTGGACCGCTCGTCGTTGCCGAAGCTGTAGCGGAGGCCGGTCAGGAGCATCCAGCCGTGATGGGTCTCGGGCACCTCGAACGGATCCGAAACGAGGCCGCCAAACGGGGTCGTTACGGGCTCCGGATAGAAGCCGACGTAGTTGAGGCTGAAGATCGTGTCGAACGGACCGAACCGGTGCGAGACGTTCGCGCCCGCGAGGTTGATGTCGCCGAGGTTCGTCGACGGCGTGAATCGCATCACGACCGGTGCGCCGATCTTCTCACCGGTGAGCGGGTTGTTCGGAAGCACGGTCAGGCCGTTGAAGCCGTCCGTGACGTTGAAGGCCCGAGCGAACGTGCCCTGGATGAGGGTCTTGTCGGTGCTCCAGAAGTCAACGTTCGCACCAAGGAAGTGCACGTCGTCGATCCGGTCCTCCGGCTGCTTCAGCGTGTCGGCCGAGCCGAAGCCCGATTCGTAGCCGACGCCGTAGCAGAGTCGCAGGATCGTCTCGTCCGACATCTTGTAGCCGAACGTGATGCCGTCGAACTGGTAGTTGATGAGCGCGCCGGACGGGGTGCCGCCGCGCGGCTCGTCCTCGCTCAGGTTCAACGGCGGTCCGCCCGTGGACGGCCGGCGGCCGATGGACAGGAAGAACTTGGAGTCGTTGATGTTGTTCCAGGTGAAGTACGCGCGTTCGACGCGGAGCATGTCGCCGTTCGGCACGCCGGCGGTCGTCCCGTCGATGTTGAGCGACGTCGGCTGGCCATTGAAGACCTGCACGCCGGCGCTGTCGCCGAACACCTTGTACATGCTCAACCTGGCCGTCACGCTCAGGTTCGGAGCAATCTGCGAATCGAGCATGATGCGGAATCGGTTCGTGTAGAGAATTGCATTGTCGGCGCTGTAACCGGGCGTGTACGCGGCCGGGATGAGCATGCCGAAGAGCTGTTGCTGCATTTCGGGCGGAACCTGCGCCATCGCGGCCTTGAGCTGGTCGAAGGTCAGGTTCTGCGTGAACTGCTGGTACTGGCTGTAGTTGCCGTTCACGGTGCCGCTGATCTCGTCGAGGCTCTGCGGCGGCCGACCGAGAACGCCGGTCGTGAAGAGCGTCTGCACGAGCAGGTTCTGCAGTTTCATGCCGTCGACGTGATCCGGTATCTCGCCCTGGATGTTGTGCGCCTCGAAGCGATAATCGCCCTTGAGGCGGATGCGGTCGAGCGCCGTGTCGCGCTCGGTCTTCATGACGCGTCGGTCGAGCTCCTTGACTTTCGCGACGGTCTCTTCGGTCACCGGATCGGCGACTTCGGTCTGCCGCTTCTCCTGCGCCTCGAGTCGTTGCTCGAGAGCGCCGATCGTCTTCTTGAGCAGGTCGATCTCTTCGCGAAGTTGCTGGGCTTCGGATTTCTGCGGCTCGGCGGCCGCTTCGGGTGTTTCGGGAACGACGCCGGCAACCGCTGACTGGGCGTTCTGAGCCGAGACCGGTCCGGCAACGAGCAATATTGCAAGCAGTGAATTGATGATTGTTCGCATAACGCCTCCCTCTGGGCAGATTCACGAGGGGATTCGAACGGTCCTAGGTACAGGTCTGGGGCTGTTCAGAGTCCGCTGCGTGGTCGACGCAGAACTTCTCGATGGCCTTCATTTGCTCCGGCGTCAGGCTGTCGAGCAGCTTTATCGACTGTCCCGGAAGGGTTACGTCCTTGTGGGCGGGCACGAGCTTCTCCTTGAAGAAGCCGCGCCATTGGTCCTGGATGAGCGTCATTGGCGTGAACTCGCCGAACTTCGAGCCCTTGTCGTGACAGGCCTTGCAGTTCGCCTTGTAGAGCTCTTTGCCGTTCGGCTTGTCGCCGGCGACCGCACTGGTCGTCAGAACGAGAGCCAGCGGGATCATCCAGAGTGCAGCGAGTATTGCTTTTGGCTTGATGGTTCGCATTCGCCACCTCCTTGATTTGTCGTCGACCCTGCCTGTGCAAGATTCGGGCCAGAATGTCGGCGCTGAAAACAAAGGAGTTACGGGCGCGAGCTAGTGTGAAATTTTCCACTTACTGAGTAATATGACTACATAGTTACATAACGTGATCGATTCAGTATGGATTTGATCCGCGCGCTGGCGCGAACGGTACTGATGCTATTATTGCGGCGTGTATGCGATCGTAACGGGAATGAATGGAACGGTTGCGCCCGAGCTCGCGACGGCGCTCGAGGCCAACGGCTACGTCGTCGTGCCGTGGATTCGCGAGGAAGTGCCGATCGACGATCCGGCGACAGTTCGGGAGTTCATCGGCAACGTCAGGCCGGACTGGTTCTGCCACCTGGCTCTCGGAAGTCCGGACTGGGCCGAGTGGGCGGCCGCCGCGTGCGACGAGTTCGACATCGGCTTCCTGTTCACCGGTTCGGTGTCGGTTTATTCCCCTTCACAGATTGGACCGTTTTCGATTCACGACGTTCCGGAGCCGAACGACGACTACGGACGCTACAAACTCGAGTGCGAGCGCCGCGTCCGGCTGGCGAATCCTGACGCCCGCATCGCCCGGCTCGGCTGGCAGATCGGCGAAGCGCCGGGCAACAACAACATGGTCGATTACCTGGAGCGCCACCAGGTTGAACACGGGCACATCGACGCGAGTCGGAACTGGATTCCGTCCTGCGCCATGCTTGCCGACACGGCCGCGAGCCTGGTGGGGATTATCGAAATGCAGCCGGCCGGCCTGTATCACCTGGAGGGCAACCCCGGGCTGAGCTTCCTCGAGATTGCCGAGTCGCTGAACCGGCTCCGGGGAAATCCCTGGACGATCGTGGCGACGGACACGCCGGTGATGAACAACCTCATGAAGGACGAGCGCGTCGACGTGCGGCAGATTACCGAGACACTGGCTCCGTCGGAAGTATAGGTCTGTGACTCATAGCCTCCGTGGCTCTGTGACTCCGTGTCTCTGTGTGCGCAGCGTCTGAAGAGCTTCGCACACTGAGACACGGAGGCACGGAGACGCGGAGGCGGCTCCACTTTGCCGTTGCGTTCAGGCGGGAATTCGACGAGGCTGCGGCACATGCTCATCAATTCCGAATTCGTCGACATCCCGGTCGGTACCTCCCCGATGCGAACGTACGTAGCAACGCCGCGCGCCGTGGGCCGGTACCCGGGAATCCTCTGCTACTCCGACATCTTCCAGCTCACCGAGGCGACGTTGAGAACGTGCGCGCGGCTCGCCGGCTACGGGTTCGTCGTCGCGGCGCCGGAGATCTACCACCGGATCGAGCCTCCGGGAACGGCGCTCGCATTCGACGACGCGGGTCGCGACCGGGGACTCGCCGATGCCGCGAACACTCCGGTCGCGGACTTCGACGAAGACTGCCGTGCGACGCTCGACTACCTGGCAACTCACCCGAATGTTGCGGCGGGTCAACTCGGCGTCGCCGGTTGGTGCATCGGCGGACACCTGGCGTTTCGAGGCGCGCTCCAGCAGGACGTGCGTGCGACGGCGTGTTTCTATGCGACCGGTGTCGACGTTGGCAAACTCGGCAAGGACGCCGACGCCGGATCGCTGGCCCGTGCCGGCGAAATCAAGGGCGAGCTGATGATGGTCTGGGGAACGGCGGATCCGCACATCCCGCCGGCCAGTCGCCTTGCTATCCGCCGGGCGCTCGACGATGCCGGCGTTCGATACGTCTTCCACGAATATCCGGCCGAACACGCCTTCATGCGCGACATCGGCCCGCGTTACGACCCCGAAATCACTGACGAAGCCCACGCCGTCGCCGTCGCGCACTTCCGCCGGTATCTGAAGTGAGAGTGGACAGGATTAACAGGATTTTTCAGGATTAACAGGATTCAGACAACTGGGGTTCAGAAGCCCTATTCGAAGAAATCAATGAGAATGCTGTTAATCCTGAAAAATCCCTGTGAATCCTGTCCACTCTCCCTACTTCGCAATCAACACGAGGATGGAACGCGGGCCGAGTGAATAGTTCGTCCACTCGCCGCCGAGGAATGCTTCGGAGCCCGGTGTGGCAACCTGGCTCGCGCCTTCGGCCCAGTTCGACGTGTCCGTCACGCGGTACCAGTTCTTCCCTGCCCCCGGCCACGGCAGCGTGAAGTTCACCGACCCGCTCCACCCGTTATAGGCGACGTAGATCGCGCTCGCCGAATCGCCGAATTCCGTTCCGTCGATCCGGTACGCGATCGCGTGGTTCGACGTGCTGTTCCAGTACGCTGAATCCGGCACCTGACCGTCAGGCTTGAACCACCGCAACTGCTCCATCACGTTGCCGTTCGTGTCCGTCGACGCGTAGAAGTTCGACGGTCGCAGCGACGGATGCGCCTTACGGAACGCCACGAGCCCCTTCGTGAACGTGTTGAAGTTCGTCTGGTCCGTCGTCCACGTGTACGTCAGCCAGTTGGCCGTCGAGTCGAGGTTGTAGGCGTTGTTGTTGCCGTTCTGCGAACGCAGGTATTCGTCGCCGCCCGTGATCATCGGCGTCCCCGCCGACAGCATCAGGAACGCAACGCCGTTGCGCGCGGCCTTCCGCTGATCCGCGGCCACGCCCGCCTGGTCCCAGCTCCGGTTGTTGTTCTCTCCTCCGTCCGACGGGCCGTACGGCCACGCCTGGTTGTTCTGCTTCACGTTGTAAGTGTAGAGATCCTTCAGCGTGAACCCGTCGTGCGCGACCACGAAGTTGATGGAGTGCGCCGGACGGCGTCCGTCGTCGCCGTAGAGATCCGACGAGCCCGCAAACCGCGTCGCGAGCGTCGCGGGCGTCACGTTCTCGACGCCCATCTGGTTCTGGTCCTTGCGCAGGTCGTCGCGGTAGATGCCGTTCCACTCCGCCCACTTCTGGGGAAAGTTCCCGACCTGGTAGCTGTTGCCGTCGATCGCCCACGGCTCCGCGATGAGGTCGATGCCGGCGCCGCCCGCGTCGGGGCGCGGACCGACGTCGTTCCAGATCCGGTTGAGCGCCGTTCCGGCGTCGAGCTTGTCGTACCAGAAGCAGCCGTGTTCGCACGTATTCCCGAGCACCGACGCCAGGTCGAACCGGAAGCCGTCCACGCCGAGCGTGTTCGCCCAGTGCAGCAGCGAGTCGACGATCATTCCCTGCGTCGCCGGACTGCGGGTGTTCATGTTCCCGCCGACGCCGGTGTTGTCGTAGTAGAACTGCATGTCCGACGTGAGCGAGTAATACGCCGGGTTGTCGAGGCCGCGGAACGACATCACGTTCGCCGTCGTCTTGTCGGCGCCGTTCCATAGATAGCCTTCGCCCGTGTGGTTGTAGACGACGTCGATGTAGACCTTGATGCCGGCGTCGTGGAAAGCCTTCACCATCGCCTTGAACTCCTTCGAGGGTCCGCCCGCCGTCTTGTCCGACGAATACCGGCGGTCCGGCGCGAAGAAGTTGAGCGTGGAGTATCCCCAGTAGTTGTCGCCGTCGGTCGTCGTCGGGTTCACGTCGTTCGTGTCGTTCTGCGTTTCCTGAACCGGCAGGAACTCAACTGCGGTGATCCCGAGCGACGCGAGGTACGCGGCCTTGAGGCCGGCGCCTTTGTACGTCCCTCGGTAGGCCGAAGCGATGCTCGTGTCGTTCTTCGTCAGGCCGCGGACGTGCACCTCGTAGATGATGTCGTCCTTGAGCGCCCGCGTCGGCTTCGTGCCGAAACTGACGGTGTCGGCTTTCAGCACGATGCCTTTGGACGCCTTGGTCCCCGAATCCAGGTTTCGATAGAGCGGGCCCGAGGCAAAGACGGTGCCGTCCGTGTTCGTCGGCGTCGTCGGATCGTGCGAGACCTCGAGCGCGTACGGATCGAGCAGCAGCTTGTTCGGATTGAAGCGGTTGCCGTTCGCATCGACGTCCGTGACGAACCCGACCGACGATCCCTTCGTCCACGAGCTCGAATAGGTCCAGTTCGGCCCCCACGCGCGATAGCCGTAATACACCGGCCCAGTGCCGACGTAGGTCGAAAGCGACGACGCCGGCGCGGTGGCCGACCAGATCTGCGTCGTCGCGTTCTTCGTCATGACGTAACGCAGGACGTCCTGTGCGCCGGAGGCAGTCTTGTAGATGTAGACCATCACCCGGGTCGCCCGCGACGAATACACCTTGAAGGTGATGCCGTTCGACGCGTTGTACTTCGCGCCCAGGGCATTCGGATTCGGCGTCGCTACGGAAACGCGATCGTAGGGATCGACCGGATCGACAGGTGTCTCTTCGTCGACGACGTCCGAGGTGTCGACTTCGGTCAACGATGACTTCTCATCGGACTGCGACTGCGCGACGACCGGCAGTCCATCTGTCGCGAGGAAAATCAGAAGCAGGAGCAGTGGGAACAGGACAGCGAATCGGCGACGAAGCATCGGTCGGGTCTCCTCGGGCGTGAATGGGTGCTCGCCGATTGGCGAGGCATTGACCATGCAACTGGCTCGCCGCCGATGTTCATTCGTCGTTACGACACCGTAACTGTTGCGGATAGGAGCTTTCCGGCCGTTCCGAACTCTTGCCGGCGTAGGGTCAAAGTTGGACTCCGTGGAAAGCCCGTTGACACCCGTCAAGGTCCGTCTGCTGTAACTCCACTTCCGTCAGTCGCTTACGGTACCGTTAACCCGCTTCACGTACTGACAACACGATTTACAGAGAGGGTGGACAGGATTGACTGGATTTACGGGACTTACAGGATCCTGACCTGTTGGGAGGCAACGGCCGTGACGGCAGCGGCGGTGGTCTGAGGCTCCGGGGTGGAGCCAGTCCCCGAATTCGAGGACAAATCTGGCGAGGCTGTACCGAGCGAGGGCCTCGCGAGGGCCGTACATTCGAAGCAGCGGGAATCCTCGATCTCATTGCGCACCTCCTGCCCGACCACTGCGTCAATCTGCCGGAGCCGCCGGCTCGTCACAGGTGGTGTCGTTCATCCAGCGTGTGCACGGCGGCAGGTCTGTGAATGTACGCGTGCTGCAGGAGGGTACGGACTTCCTCGTCAGATGTCTGGGTGAAGTCGTGATACCAGCGCCCAACCGCAATGAAAGGCTCCGGCTTAGCGGCACAGATGCATTCATCGGCCTCCCGGCCGAGTTGGGCACACGCCTCCGCGGCACCGACTGGCACTGCGACGATGACGCGAGCTGGATTCTTCTGACGAACCGCCTTCACGGCTGCGAGCATCGTCGAGCCCGTGGCCAACCCGTCATCGACGAGGATTACCGTGCATCCGTGCGGGTCGAGGACAGGACGGCCTTCTCGATAGAGGAGCTCGCGTCGATTCAACTCCTTTCGCTCTCGGCTCTCGATGCGTTCGATCGTCGATGGGAGCAGGCCGAGATAACGCTGAACCTCGTCATTGAGTATGCAGACGCCGCCGGTGGCGATGGCGCCGATTGCCAGTTCTTCCTGTCCCGGTACTCCGAGCTTTCGCACCACGAACACGTCGAGCGGCGCGTGGAGTTCCCGGGCGACCTCCGCCGCTACCGGAACGCCCCCTCGCGGCAGTGCCAGAACGACGACGTCCTCACGGTTCGCAAACCGCCGGAGATGCCCGGCGAGGACTCTTCCGGCCTCGGTCCGGTCGCGGTACAGCATGGCAGCGACCTCCCTCCGGAGCCGTATCGCAGACGACCCCGGTAAACGAGACGCAATTCCCGGGCCGCTCGAGTGTGTGCCAATTGCTGCCGAGCGATGTCGGGAATGGGCTTGGTTGCGCAACAAACGGGTGGATTCCCGCGAGGAGGAGAGTGGACAGGATTACAGGATTTGCAGGATCGATCCTGATAATCCTGGTAATCCTGTCCACTCTCTCTCCTGCTTGTGCGACGAAAGCGTTGGTGCTAGAACCTTGCCAGCCTCCGCTCCCCTCCTTCCCTGTAGTTCCGGTAGCCCACACTTAGTCAGCCCTCCTGGAAACCTGGTCCCCCGCTTTTAGGACAAAGGATCATGAAACTGTTCAAGATGTGCGCCTTGGCGTGCCTCCTGGCATTGCTGTGCCTTGGAGTCGTGCCAAACTCGAGGTCTGCTCGCGCCAACGATGCAGACAAGCTCAACGCCACAGAAGCCCCGACGGGCTTCGACAACCTCACCAACGGCCATATCGACCAGGCGGCCTTCGACGTCGCCGCCGGCGTGTTCGCCGAGGCCGAATCCATCGCCGACGGCATCGGCCCGGTCTACAACGCGCTGGCCTGCGTCGATTGCCACCAGAATCCGGTAGTCGGCGGCAACAGCCAGGTGCTCGAAGTCCGAGCCGGCCGATTCTCTCGCGGCGTGTTCACCGATCACCCCGGTGGCTCGCTCATCCACAGCCGCGCCATCGACGCGGCCATTCAGGAGCGGATCGCCGACGATCAGTTCGTCAGGACGTTTCGCGCTTCACCATCCCTGCTCGGTCTCGGTTTCGTCGAGGCAATCGCCGACCAGACGCTCGTCAACATTGCGAACCTGCAGCCGCTGCAGTCCGGGGGCGCCATTCGCGGCCAGGTGATCTCCGTCGACGTCGTCGAGTCACCAGGCGTCCAACGCGTGGGCCGGTTCGGCTGGAAGAACCAGCAGGCGAGCCTGCTCTCCTTCTCGGGCGATGCCTATGTGAACGAAATGGGCATCACGACTCCGCTTTTCCCCGTCGAGAACACGTCGAACGGCAACTCGATCGTCGACTACGATCCATTGCCCATCGAGCCGGACGACGGTGACAACGGCGATCTCGAGCTGTTCACGGACTTCATGCGCGCAACGAAGGCGCCACCGCGCGACGCGGCGCTCGCGGCAACGCCGGACGCGCAAGCCGGAGCCGTGATCTTCAACCAGATCGGGTGTGCGGTCTGCCACACGACGTCGATCACCACGGCGCCGGCCGGCACCGTCCTCAACGGCGGAGCGTTCACCGTCTCGGCGGCGCTCGGCGACAAGATCATTCACCCGTATAGCGACTTCGCGATGCACGACGTCGGAACGGGTGACGGTATCGTCCAGGGTTTCCCGAGCGCTCGAAACAAGGTGCGGACGTCGCCGCTCTGGGGCCTGCGCACGCGCGGTCGCTTCATGCACGATGGCGCGACACTCACGATCAACGAGGCGGTCCTTCGCCACGGCGGTGAAGCATCGTTCGTCACGTTCCTCTACCGGTTCCTCCCGAGCCACGACCGCGGAAAGGTCCTGACCTTCCTCAAGTCGCTCTGACGAGAGGGGAAGAGTGGACAGGATTGTGTAATCCTGTCCACTCCTCCAGCCTGCGCTACACTCCCCCGCACCGATGACCTCAGACGTCCAGCCCGCCGCCTCACCGGTACGCGCGTCCGTGATCCGTTCCGTCGCCCTGCCGATCGAGCACGGCGGCTGGGCGTTCCTGCTCGAGCCCATCGTCCTCGGCCTGCTCGTCGCCTGGTCGTGGTCGGGTTTCGTGCTCGCAATCGGCGCGCTGGCAGCATTCCTGCTCCATCAGCCGCTCAAGACGGCCATTCGCGACCGGATGGCTGGCCGTCGTGCGCCGCGCACGATCTGGGCGGAGCGTTTCGCGGTTTTCTATGCACTTGTCGCCGTGGCGAGCCTCGGCTGGATCGCGTGGTCGGCTCCGTCGCGGGTGATCGTGGCATTCCTGATCTTCGCGCCGCTGGCGGGAATCCAGCTCGCCTATGACCTGCGCGGCAGGAGTCGCGACCTCGTTCCGGAGATCGCGGGCGCCGCCGCGCTTGCCGGTATCGCGGTCGCGATCGCGATGCTCGACGGCTGGGACGTCGGGTCGGCGCTGGGGCTCTGGGGGATTCTCGTAGCGCGGTCCGCACCGTCGATCGTGTACGTGCGGGAGAGGCTGCTGCTTGAGCGCGGAAAGGGCGTGCGGCTAGCTCCGACCCTTGCGATGCACGCTCTGGCGGTCGCCGTGGCCGCCGGGCTCTGGTCGCTCGGCATCGCGTCGGTTGCCGGCGTCGTGGCGATGGTTTTCCTGCTCGGTAGAGCCTGGCACGGACTCTCGAGATGGAGGGTCGGTCACCGGCCGGCGATGATCGGGATGCAGGAGAGTTTCATCGGGCTGGGGTTCGTTATTGTCATGTGGCTGGGGAGATGAGAGAGCTTCGCACACGGAGACACAGAGGCTCAGAGACACGGAGCTTCTGGGGCTTTGTGCCGATGGCGCTCTGTGCCTCTGAGCCTCTGAGCCTCTGAGCCTCTGTGTGCGAAGCTCTTCTCCCCTACGGAATACGCACCCCCTGATAATCCGGGAAGGGCTCCGACCGCCGCCGGTCGATCGGCACCGGCTCAGGATAGCGGTCGATATTGATTCCAGCCCGCAGCAGTCCCGCGCGATCGTCGTAGTAGATCGAGTGCGTCCCCATGATCCGCACTCGCCGGAACCGGTCCGTCAGATAAGCCTGATCGTCGACGCGATCACCGGTCCCCACTCCGATACCGGCTGACGGCGCCGCCGCAGCCTCGTCACGACCGGCCTTCGAGTTGCCGCGGTCTCCTTCCCTCGACATCGGCACCGGCGGCTGAACCCGCACCTTGTCCTCGAGCTGCCACACGAGCACGCCGAGCACGCCGATGTTGCGCGTGTCGCCCTTTCGCGCCGCAAGAGAGCGGTCGACGCTCGTGAACACGAGCTCGCGCCCGCCGCGCAGGTCTTCGCGCCAGACAGAGATCGTCTCGGTCTCGTACGGTCCGATCACGTAGGCTGGGTGCTTCGGGTTCGCGCGGCCGTCGGCCGTCAGCGACTGGCCATCGGCCGAGAGCACGACGCCGACCGGAAATCCGTTGTTGTTCGTCAGCCGGAAGGCGAAGCGCTCGCCCCGGCGGCCCTCGATCCACTGGAATCGGCCGTCGGGATACACCGTTGCCGGCTGGCCCTCGATGACAATCTCGACACGGACGTTCGTGGACGGCGGCTCGATGCAGTTCATCGGCGGTTGACGCTTCACGTCTGCAAGGCCAGAGACACACCCCATTGCCGGGAGCGTCGCCAGTATCAGCAAGAGTGCAAGTCGTGTTCGCATAGTGCCTCCTTCGGCAAGCGGGATGATCCGCCGCTCATGACGCGAGGTCGTGGGGAAAGTTCCCGCATCCGCGAACGAATTTGGAAGGAGCACGAAAAACCGGCCGGGCGCGCCTCTTTCGAGGCGGTCCCGGCCGGCAATCGTGGTGAACGAGTCGAACGGCAGCGGACCGAAGGCCGATGCCTCCGCTCGGCCGCGCCCGGCTAATCCGTCGGTGGAGGTGGCGCAGCGTTGCACCCCGGGTTGTTCGTCGTGTCGCGGTCGCGGAACGCGTAGCTCACGCCCGTCGTCCGGTTCAGGATCGTCGCCGTGCACGTATGCGAGCTGAAGCTCGCGTTCGTGTCCATGCGAACGGTGACGCTGTCCCGGTCATACGCAAGCAGCGACCGGCTCGCGTTGTAGACCAGGTACTCCGCGTTCCCCGAGATCGTCTGGCCCGTCGCGGCGATCCGGAACTGCCAGAATCGATAGAGCGGATTGAGCGGGCTGGTCACGAACGACAGCGTGTTCCCGTTTGCTTCATCGTTGAAGCAGACGTCGAACGGCACGTTGACCGTCACGGTGAACGAGCAGGACCCGGAATTGCCGCCGGAGTCCGTCCCCGTGCAGTTTACGGTCGTCGTCCCCTGTGGGAAGAAGCTGCCCGAAGCCGGGGTACAGACCACCGTGATCGATCCCGGACAGTTGTCCGTCGTCGTCGGCGCCGGATACGTGACGTTCGCCCCTGGAACGCCACCCTGCATCGTGTTGGCCGTGGCCGTCACGTTGGCCGGGCAAGTGATTGTCGGGGCCTGCGTGTCGTTCACCGTCACGGTGAGGCTGCACGTGGCCGAGTTCGAGGCCGCATCCGTCGCGGTGCACGTCACGGTGGTCGTGCCCACCGGGAACGTCGAGCCCGAGGGTTGGGAGCACACGATGGTCGGGGCGGTACAGTTGTCTGAGGCGGATACCGCGCCGTACGTGACGACCGCAGAGCACATTCCCGGCGTGTTGTTCGCCGTGACGTTCGGGGGACACGTAATCGTGGGCGCCTGCGTGTCGTTGACCGTGACCGTGAAGGTGCACATCGCACCGGACATCTCGGAGCACGTCACCGTGGTCGTCCCGACGGGGAAGAAACTGCCGGACGCCGGCGTGCACGTGACCGTTCCACAAGGGCCGGACGTCGTCGGCGCCGGGTAGGTGACCACTGCGCCGCACTGGTTCGCTGCATTCGAAGCCGTGACGTTCGCCGGACACGTGATGGCGCAGCCCGCCGTCACCGTGACCGTGAAGCTGCAGCTGGCGGTATTCATCGCGGCATCGGTGACAGAGCAGTTGACCGTCGTCGCACCGAGCGGGAAGCTCGAGCCGGATGCCGGAACGCAGACAGGTGCGCCTACGCCCGGGCAATTGTCGGAAACAGTCGGCGCAGGGTAATTCACCGTGGCCGAACCGCTACCGGGAGGCGCCTCGACAGCGCCCTGGTTGCCGGGGCACGTGATCGTCGGAGCCTGCGTGTCGTTGACCGTGACAGTGAACGAGCACGGCGAGCCCGTCGTCGGCGTGCACGTCACCGTCGTCGTGCCGACCGGGAAGAAGCTGCCGGAGGCCGGCGCGCACGTCACCGTGCCGCAGGATCCAGTCGTCGTGGGCGCCGGGTACGTCACCACGGCTCCGCACTGGTTCGAGTCGTTCGACTGCGTGACGTTCGAAGGACACGTCACCGTGCAAGGCGGCGGACAGATGTTGCCCTCGACGAGCAGTCCGTAGCTCGCACAGCCCGACCCCGCCGTGATCTCGTGGACCACGAGGACGACGGTCGCGCCGGGCGCCATCGTGAAGGCGACTGGCCCGATGCCCACTGTCGCGGAACCCATGCTGGCGCCGTTGTCGGCAAGAAAGTTCGTCGTGACACTCGTCGGGACGTAGCTGCCGGTGTATGCGGCAAGATAGATCGCAGTCGCGCCGCAGCCATTCGAGACAGAGGCGCTTACGCACTGCGTCGTCGTGTTCTGGTTCGTGATCGTGTACTGATCAAAGCGACGGCCAAGAATCGAGTCGTTCAGACCCGGCGACGGCTTGAGCGTCGAGCAGACACTGAACACGCCGTTTCGAACGAGCCGCCCGGTCTGCGTCGGATCGCCGGCGGCGATAGCGCCGGCGTTGAGCGTCGTGCACGACGCAGCGGAGGTCGCCGTTGTGATGTTCACGCACCATCCACCAGAAATCGAACCAGAATCCCCGGAGACGACGTCACGGACGAATAGGTTCCACGTGCCGTTCGGATTCGTTCCGCGGAACGCACCGAGCGTGTACGCGAACGGAGACGCCGGCGTCGCGGCGGGTGCCGGCGCCGCAAAATTGGGGAAAGCCGCA
Organism: uncultured Clostridia bacterium; assembly: GCA_964641945.1. GTDB lineage: Bacteria > Acidobacteriota > Blastocatellia > UBA7656 > JADIYM01 > JADIYM01. Next base: position 1,095 of record CAZXLQ010000052.1, on the reverse strand, counting down.
TGTGCAGTCGGCTTGTACGTTCCAGAGGCGATGGCCCCTGCCGTCGGAAGGTTGTTCGTCGCCGCATCGTCGAACGTCAGGTTCACGTTCGTGATCGACGTTCCGTCCGATGCACCAGCCATGAGGACGACCTTCTGCCCTCCCGGGCCGACGAGCAGCATCTGGATGTCATCCGGAAAGGTGTGCGAGATGCCGGTGACGGTCACCGTGAGATTGCTGATCACGCCGGTCTCGCCCGAGACGAGGATAGCTGACGGGTATGGGGTAGCCGTCGTATTGTCGTTGATCGTGATCGCCGCGGGATTGCACGTCGTCGCCGCCGGAGCCTCGGACTGATCGCCGTCGCAGCAGACGGGCTGGCGCGTTCCGCGTGCCACGATCGTCTGAGTGCCGGCAATGTTCGTACCGGTGAAGGTCTTCCCTTCGAGCCGCACGCGCTCGAGGCCTTCCTCGAGCTCCGTCAGCTGCTGAATCGGAAACGCCACGAGCAGGTCCTGGCGTCCGTCACCGTTCACGTCACGAAGCTCCGTGTCGTAGAGCGCTGGACGATTGCCACCTGTTCCTCGACCGGTGTCGTCGTTACCCGGGTCAACCGAACCGGGTTTCCCCGTTCCCGGCGAGATCATAACCGGGCGGGCGCCCGAGACGACGAGCGAGCCCGGGTCGATCGTGGCGACATCGATGCCCTTCCCGCCAAGCACGGCAATCTGGACCGTGCCCGTCGACGACAGGTCGATCGTGCGATTGGCCTCGGCCGACTGGACGTCGATCTCGACCGAGATCGTGGCGTCAGGGGCGACCATCTTTGACTGGACGGTGCGTCCTCGCGCCGGGGACAAACGCGTCGTGGACGCATCGACAACGAGGCCACAGCAGAGAACGGCCAGGCAGCACAACGCAACGCGATTGCGGGCAAAGGGGCTATTCATATTCGTATTGTCCTTTCGAAACGGGTGCAGACCGCGCCGGGACCTGGTTCGAGCGACCGGACATATCGGGCGCGCCGGACGGACATCCGAAGACTTGCGATTTCGAGCGGAGATTGGGCCTGCGGCGTACAGAGAACGCGGAGGGCACAGAGCTCACATAGCCTCC
>CAZXLQ010000051.1:5653-22067 GCA_964641945.1 uncultured Clostridia bacterium | reverse complement strand
CCGCTCCGCGGTCGCGGAATTGACCGCTTCGCCAACGGCAATGGCGTGGCCGAACGGAGAGCACAGAGGCGCGGAGCGCTCAGAGCCAAACTCGTCAGTAAGGCACTCTTCACTCGTACCGCAGGCACTCGATCGGGTCGAGCCGCGAGGCCTTGCGCGCCGGCCAGACTCCGAAAACGATGCCGATTGCCGCCGACGTCAGCAGCGCCGTAGTCACCGCCCACATCGGCACCTCGGCAGGCAATGACGGGACCAGCAGCATCAGGATCCAGCTCGCGCAGACGGCCAGCACCACGCCAAGCACGCCGCCAAGAAACGTCAACGTCATCGCCTCGAACAGGAACTGGCGCACGATGTCCGAACGCTTGGCTCCGATCGCCTTGCGAATGCCGATCTCCGCTGTCCGCTCCGTGACACTGACCAGCATTATGTTCATCACGCCGATCCCTCCGACGAGCAATCCGACGCCCGACACGGCGATCGCGATGAGCCCGATCATCGCAAAGATCGAATCGAACTCGCCGATCATCTTGTCCGCAGTCGACAGGTCGAAGTTGTCCGGATCCGAAGGCTTTACCCCGCGCTGGTTGCGGAGAATCTCCCTCGTCTGGCCAAGCGCGTCCGCGAGCTGGCCGGATCGCGCGCGGATGATGAACATCATCCATTCGCTTCCCGGCGAGAGCTTCTTTCCAGTGCCAAGCGGAATGTAGATGGCGCTGTCTTCGCCGTCGCTCCCAAACAGCGTCGACTTCCGCTTTTCGAGCACGCCGACGATTTCGTACATCTTCCCGCTCATCTTCACGTGCGTTCCGACGACCGTGCTCTTGTGGGGAAAAAGCGCCTCCACCACATTGGAGCCAATCACCATGACGTTGCGCCGGTGCTGGTTGTCGACCTCGCCGAAGAAACGGCCTTCCTGCAGCGCGAGGTTGGCTGCCCGCGCGTAGTTCGCGGTGACCGCCTGCAGGTTGCCTTCCTTGTAGTTGCTTCCCTCGTAGGCAAGCGTGTCGTCCACGAAGCCGATGAAAAGCACCGCAGCGACGTCCTCGACGGCCGCCGCCCGCTCCTCGATAGCCACCGAATCAGCCAGCCGCAGTGGCTTGCGCGTGCGTTCCTCGGCGTAGTTTCCGTCGTTGAACCCCGTCGTCAGGTGAAAGGCGTAGATGTTGTTCGTACCGTACTGTTCGACTAGGCTGACGATGCTGCCTCGAAGCCCGGTCAGGATCGATGCAACCGCTATGACGGTTGCAACGCCGATGACGATGCCGAGAACGGTCAAAAAGCTGCGGAACTTGTTGGCGCGCAGGTTGCCGAGCGCCATCCGCACATTCTCTCCCGAGATCAATGTCAGGATCTTGTGCATCGCTTCGGTCCCTCAGCTCTTCTGCAACGCCGCGATCGGGTCGAGTTTGGCGGCCTTGAACGCCGGGTAGATGCCGAAGAGCATGCCGACGCCGCCCGAAACGACGAGGGCGAGTACGACATATCCGGCCGTGATCGTCATCGGCACCGGCGTCGTGATCGTGATTAGCCACGCTATACCCGAGGCCAGCAGCAGTCCGAAGAGACCGCCGAACGCCGACAGCAGCGAAGACTCGATCAGAAACTGGAGCAGGATCTGCCCCCTCCGCGCGCCGAGCGCCTTCCGCAATCCGATCTCGAAGGTCCGCTCGGTCACGGAAACGAGCATGATGTTCATGACGACGATGCCGCCGACGAGAAGGGAGAGCAGCGTGATCGGCGTCACGACGAGCGCGATGGCGCCGGTGAACTGATCGATCGTGGTGTTGAGCTCCTCGACGTTCACGAGGCCGAAATTGTCCGGCTCATTGCTCGTGAGCTTGCGCTTCGCCCTCATCGCGACCCGAGCTTCGTCTATGGTCATCTGGAACTGCTCGCGCGCTTCCGCCTTGCCGTGCAGCTGGAGGCTCTGCCGTCGGCCGATCATCCGCTCTGCCGTCGAAATCGGGACGTACACGTGTTTGTCGAGGGACTGGCCGAACATCGAGCCGCGCGCCTCCTCCACCCCGATGACGGTCATTGGAATGTCGCGGACCCGCAGCGTGCGCCCGATGGGATCGACGCCGGGGAAGAACTTCTCGCGTACATCGGCGCCGAGAACGCAGACGAGGTCGGCAGTGTCGATTTCGTGATCCGCGAAGAAGCGGCCGTCAGTGATGGTCTTGTCCTCGATGATGGCCATGTTCGCGGTGACGCCGGCCATCTCGACGCCCTTCAGTTCGATACCGTCCTGCTTGAGGTCGACCATCGTGTCCATCTGGGCTCCGACCTCGGCGCAGCTGTCGCACTGGGCCTTGAGCCACTGGTAGTCCTCCCACGTCAGCCGCTTGTTGCGCTTGTTCATCTCCTCCCATTCGGCTTCGGTCATTTCGCCGTGGTGGGCCGTGCGCGAAATCATGAAGTGGTTGGCGCCGAGCACTTTCTCGACTTTCTTGACGACGTAGGTATTGAGTCCGTTGATCGAGGCGCCGACGACGACGACCGATGCGACGCCGATGATGATGCCGATGAGGGTCAGGAACGAGCGGAGCTTGTGCGCGAGTATGGACTGCAGCGCAATGCGAAGGGCGTCGGTGTAGAAGGAGACGACGGGCTTCATGGCAATGGGGCGGACCTCGATTTACGGGGTATCCGGGAGGTATACGCGAGGCCGGGGGAATGCGTTCGGATTAGTTTCGAAGGGGTGCAGGCTCCGGGGCTCGGTTGCTCCGCGTCTTTGCGGATCCTTTGCGTCTTTGCGGGAATCTCTCATGCGTTGAAGAGTTTCCCGCAAAGACGCAAAGAATCCGCAAAGGCGCGGAGGAAACCAGGACTCGAGTCCTACCCTGCTGCAAGCGCGTTCACCGCTCGCCGGATCTCGGTCATCGGCGGCGAGCCATATACCGGATGGGTACGGTTCGTCATCAGCGCAACGACACGCGTGGCGTGCGGATCCACCCAGATGCTCGTTCCGGTGAATCCCGTGTGGCCAAAAGCGTCGTCCGGCATCGCGGGCCCGGCGCTGCAATCCGGCGAGGAGGCAAGCATCCATCCGACCGACCTGTGTTCTTCGAGCCCGGGGGTCAGGTTCGTTCGCACGAGCGCGAAAGACTCGTCCCTCACGAGAAGCCGGCTGCCAGGCAGGAACTGCTCCGCGACACGAGCCGCTTCACCCGCCGTTCCGAAGAGTCCGGCATGGCCCGCGACCCCGCCGAGGAAGTGTGCGTTGCCGTCGTGCACGGTGCCCCAGATCGTGCCCGTCCTCCAACCGTCGTACCCCTGCGCCTCGGGACCGGCGAGCGCCCGCTCGTATTCGTTTCCGGTCTCGGACGCGGCGATTCGCGGCAGGAACGATCCATCCGGGCGGAAACCCATCGAATTCAGGCCGAGAGGTCCGGCGATCTCCGACTCGAACAATGTGTCGAGCGTCGCATTCCCGATGCGCTCGAGGGCGAATCCGAGCGCAATGTAGTTCGGATCGCTGTAGATCACGCGGGTTCCGGTCGGACAGGCAAGCGGCAGGTCCGCAATCGCTCCAATTGCGCGCGCCGGCGCCCCGGCTACGGCATAGAGAGGGACCCACTTCGGCAGTCCAGACGTATGCGTCAGCAACTGGCGGAACGTGATCGAGCGTTTGTCCTCCCGATCGAACTCCGGCAGGACGGCGGCCACGGACTCGTCGAGTGCGACGGCATCACGCTCGCGCGCCAGCAGAAAAAGCAGCGCTGTCGCAAGCGGCTTGGTCAGCGACGCAAGATCGAAGATCGTCTCGACCGTCGCTGCGATCCGCTCGGGCACGACCACGGCATCGCCGGCGGCAGCCGCGACAACCGTGGCGCCCCACTCGCGAACCACTGCCACGGCGCCAGGGAAGTCGCCGACTGCGACGCGTTCGCGAAGAAACGCCTCGATCGAAAAGGACCGGTCAGCCGTGCCCATCGACCGCACCGTGATGAACGCCGACGCGTCCGGCGTGCTCGGCGATCGAGTCTAGTATGCGAACTGCCACGACGAGCGCGCGACGACCGTCCTCGCCCGAGACTACCGGAGGATGCTCGCCGCGAACGGACTCGAGGAACGACGCAATTTCGGCCTTCAGCGGCTCGACGTCGTCGATGTCGAGCATCGAGGCGGAGATTGCCGGCCTCACGTCACCCGGCTGCGGCGGCAGCACACTGATACGCTGTACTTCCTTGGCCGCCGTGTCGATCGAGACGTAGTCCCTCGGCTGAAAGAGTCTCAGCTTTCGGACACGCTCCGCCGACACGCGGCTCGCCGTGACGTTGGCGATGCAGCCGTTCGTGAACTCGAGTCGGGCATTCGCGATGTCGATGCGCGGCGTGAGAACTCCGATGCCGGCGGCGCGCACGTCTTCGACGTCAGCTCCGACGAGCGAAAGGATGATGTCGATGTCGTGGATCATGAGGTCCATGACGACGTCGATATCGAGGCTTCTCGGCGTGAACTCGGCGAGGCGATGGCACTCGATGAAGCGCGGCGTCGTGATTACCCGGGCGGCGGCGACGACGGCGGGGTTGAATCGCTCGATATGACCGACCTGGAGGACGGCGTTGCCGGCACGCGCGGCGGCGATGAGCCGGTCGGCTTCGTCGAGCGACGACGCGATGGGTTTCTCGATCAGGCATCCGACGCCCGTCTCGAGCAACATCTGCCCGATCTCGGCGTGATCGACGGTCGGCGCCGCGACGCTCACGGCATCGACCCGGCCAAGCAATTCGCGAGCGTCCGAGAATGCTTCGCACGAGAACTGCTCGGCGTATTCGCGAGCCCGACCGATGTCGGCATCGACGATGGCGACGAGCTCGGCTTCAGGCAGTTCGTGGTGAATTCGGGCGTGATGGCGGCCAAGGCTGCCGACGCCGACGACGGCGGTTCTGAGCATCGGTCATTCTCCTGCGAAACGGCACCAATGCCGCACCGGCGTGTTGTATCGCGGCATGGACCGACGCGCCAAGCCGGTGAGCCATCGGACCGGGACTTTACGACGGACACTGCCCTGGGCTCTACTTCGTCCTCGCGCATGGAGTGGCTACGACAGTTGGACCGCCGGGAGCGGTGGACATTGGCAGGCATTCTCGCCCTCATGGCGGTGTGCTTCCTCCTTCGCCTCGGCGGCGTTCCGCTGCTTGGAAAGGACGAGCCGCGGTATGCAGAGGTCGCGCGCGAGATGGTCGCTGCCGGCGACTGGATCACGCCCCGGCTCGCCGGTCACACATGGTTCGAGAAACCGGCGCTTCCGTACTGGCTGATGGCCGCCGGATTTTCGGTCGCCGGAGTAACCGAAACGGCCGCCCGGCTTGGTTCCGCGTGCCTCGCGATGGTCACCGTCGCCGCGGTATACGCGACGGCGCGGCGGGCGGGAGGGCCGGGGCGGGCCGCGGTTTCGGCGATGGTGCTCACGACGTCCGCGCTCTGGCTGGCTTTTGCCCGCGGAGCGAGCTTCGACATGCCGCTCGCGGCGACGATGGGACTCGCGCTGTGCGCGTTCTTCTTTCACGAAACGGCTCCGACGCCGAAGTCCAGGGCCGCGTGGGCGGCCGCGCTCGGCGCGGCGACGGGCGCGGCAATGCTTGCAAAGGGACTTGCCGGCCCGCTCCTCATTGGGATGATCGTGACCGGCTACGTGCTGACGAGTGGCGCGTGGCGCCGGTTGCGGGTAGTCGACGTTGCGGCCGCCTCGGTGGCCGCCGCTCTGGTTGCCGCGATCTGGTACGTGCCCGTGATCGCGGTCAACGGCTGGCCCTTCGTCCAGGAGTTCTTCGTCGACCATCACTTCCGGCGTTTCCTGACCAACCGTTTTTCGCACCCGCAGCCGGTGTACTTCTTCGCACTCATCATCCTCGGCGGACTGCTTCCCTGGACGTTCGTTTTCCTTTCCGGGCTGCCAGGACTCGCCGGGACGCTGCGGCGCCAGCCGCAGACCGACGACGCCAGGCTCGTGTGGCTGGCCGCATGGTCGGTCGCCGTGCCGCTCGTGTTCTTCTCGCTGTCCACGTCGAAGCTGCCGGGATACATCCTCCCGGTCTTTCCGGGATTGGCGATCCTTACCGGATGGGTGGCGTGCCGGATCGAGCGGGGCGAGCAGGGACGGTGGTCGATTTACGCATCCGCCGCCACGCTCACAGGTCTGGGCCTGGCGCTCGCGGTGTACGGCGTGCGAACGCTTCACGCTCCGGTCTGGGAAGTCTTCCTCCTCGCGGCACTCCCGGCATCGGCAGCCGTGGCTGCGGCGCTGCTCGCATCGAGAAGGCACTCGCTCGCCGCGTTCTGGACGATCGCGGCGGGCGGAGCCTCCGTCGCCGCACTCATCACGGTATTCCTGTTTGCCGAGATTGGAACGCGCGAGTCACTCCCGCGACTCATGGCCAGCGCCGACGCTGCGCTGTCGCCGGGAGAGCTGGTGCTTTGCTACGGCGTGGTCGAATACGCACCGGCGTTCTATCTCGAGGGCCGCGTCGTCGTAGATTCGGCGGGTGACATCCTCATCGCCGCTGCGCGTGACGAGGTCGTCGCCACCGTACGTGGATCGGAAGCAGGCCGCGTGCTCGTCGTGACAGACGAGCGCCGGTCGACGGAATTGGCCTCCGATCCCGAGCTCGTCGTCGAGGTGCTCGGGACCGAGCGCAATCGCGTTCTCCTGCGCGCGACTGCGCCGTAGTCCGAATGGCCGCAGGGTCTACTTCGGGACAGGCGTGGCCGCTGCAGGCTTGCCGCCCGCCGCTGCCTTGGCCGCTTCACCCGGACGCGTATATTTCGGACGCGCGGGCGGAATGAAGTCGGTCGCCTGCGTGAAGAACGACACGATCGCGTCGTCGTAGACCATCGCATCCTGCTTGATGAGCGAGGATCCCGAGCGCGTTCGATCCAGTTCGAGTACCTTGGCGTTCGGCGCCATCGCCGCGGCCGTTCGCGAATACGCACCAAGCGGCGACAGTTTGCTGGTGATGATGAGCGAAGGCCGGTCACCGATCCTCGAGAAAGCCTCCGACGCCGTCAACGGTTGCGAACCCCTCACGCCGTAGAAGCCGAGGGTCGTCGCGAGAAGAGACTGAAACGCGCCGACCTCGACGAGCGAAGATCCCGGAGGGCCCGTCGAACCGATCTGCGCTTTGGTGAGGTACCGGTACCACTCATCCTGCGAAGGGTAGATCGTATCGACGGCAATGGCCTTGATCGCCGGATCGTCGGCCGCGGCCGACAGCGAGATGAACCCGCCCATGTCGATGCCGTACAGGCCGATTCGACCGTCCGACAGTCCAACGCCGGCTTCGTTCTTCAATTCCTTTGCGTAGGCGATCGTGGCGCGCAGGTCGTCGAGCTCGCCAAGGCCAAGGGACGAACGCGCGGCGCTGCTGTTGCCGTGCCCACGAAGGTCGTACGCGATGACGTTGTAGCCTTGATCCCAGAGCCGGAAGCTCGTGCTGAGCAGTTCTTCGCGGTTCGATCCGAACGCGTGCGAGAGAATCACGGTCGGCGCCGGCTGATCCTGATAGATGAGCCAGCCGGACATTGTCGTCGATCCGCCGCCCGGCCAGGTCTTCTCGTCCCAGATCGGTTTCTGCAGGATCTGTTCGTAGCCCTGAGGCGTGTTGATGACCGCGCGGCGTTCCGGGTTCACCATGCGGTGCGCGAGGTAGATGTCCGCCCCGACGATGCTGGCGGTCAGGAAGACGACCAGCGGGACGAAGACTGCCATGGCGCGCTTGAGCAGGGCCTTCTGTCGACGATCCATCGTGCTCTTTCTCGCTGTGTAAGAGTCGTGAAACGGGGCCGGACGTGGTTGCTGAGAAGCGGCGCCATCATAAGTCGTGGTCCCGGCAATTGCAATAAGCGCGTTCGCCGAACACGTGACGCGCCAATCGGTTGCGCTGACGCTCTCTCAACGGTCACCCTGGACGTGAGCGCTCGGCACGGCCGACGGGGACCGCGCTCGCGAGCGCACGTCCCGGAACCGCGAACGCGGTGAGCGGCCGGCTCTGCATCTCCCGACAGGTGGCTGTACCGCACGCCCGATCCGATTGCGTCCGCCACCACCAGGCCGCGTCACCGGGACCGCCATCATCTCCGCCGGCTGTCCTCGGCGATCCGGCGAGCCTCGGCGAGATCCTCCAGCGTGTTCACGTTGCGAAGCAGTTGTCCGGCGTTCTCGAGATGTGCGTAGTCAGCGAACGGAACGAGGTCCGTCCGAATTCGAACGAGAAGGGCCCGTGGCGTGCGTTCGCCGCTGTCCAGGAGTTCTCCGACCAGCGGCAGGGCGGAGCGCGGATAGACGGCGCAAAGGGGCGACACGCGGCCATCCGAATCGAGAGGAACGACGGCTCCGTCGGGGCCGGCGTCTTCACGGGCGATGAGAAATTCGAGCAATGCGGCTGTGACGAACGGAAGATCGCAGGCGACAATGACCGCCCGATCCGTTGAGCACGCGGCCAGCGCGGTCTCGATACCGGCCAGGGGTCCAAGGCCGGGTCGGCGATCGGGCAAGGCCGTCAACTCGGTCAATCGCGGGCCGCCGCCGACGATCGAGATCGACCGCGCGACCGGTCCAACGGCCGCCACGACACGATCCAGAAAGGCCCGGCCATCGAGCTCGACTGCGGACTTGTCCGTTCCCATCCGGGCGCTCTGCCCACCGGCGAGGATGAATGCGTCCGGAGCCCTCACCGCTCGATGGCCCATTCCATCGGACCCGGCCGGGGCGCAATCGCGTCTGTGGTACCATCCGCGCGCTGAAACGAGAAGCGCATTGAGTATTGTGCGGGATTGGAGCGTTCGAGCATGAGCGAGGATGTTAGCAGCGCCGGCGGCGTCGACCAAAATGAGGTAATGAGGCTCTTCGAAGAGACCGGAGCGCTGCTCCGCGGCCACTTCGTTCTGACGTCGGGACTTCACAGTCCCAACTACCTTCAGTGCGCGCGAGTCCTTCAGCATCCCCGACTCGCCGAGCGGCTCGGCGCGGCGATCGCCGACAGGTTTCGCGACCGGCGCGTCTCGTGTGTCGTGGCTCCGGCCATAGGCGGCATAGTTATCGGTTACGAGGTCGCCCGCGCACTCGGGGCGACGTCGATCTTCACGGAGCGCGAGTCGAATGGCGAGATGACTCTTCGACGGGGGTTCACGCTCTCGGACGACGAGCGCATCCTCGTCGTGGAGGACGTAATAACGACCGGTGGATCGACGCGCGAGACGATCGATGCTGCAATCGCTGCGGGCGGGAAGGTGATCGGCGCGGCCTCGATCATCGATCGTTCCGGTGGAGAGGCGGACGTTGGAGTACCGCGCGAGGCGCTCGCAACGCTGCAGGTCGAAACGTACGACCCTGCCAAGTGTCCGCTGTGCGCGAGCGGATCGCTTGCGGTGAAACCCGGCAGTCGGAAGCGATAGCCGTTTCGCGTGGCGGGGCGACACCGTGCGGCTGAAGCTCACGATCCAGTACGACGGGACCGACCTGAGCGGCTGGCAGGCGCAGCCCGGTGAATCGACCGTGCAGGGAAGCCTCGAAACCGCGTTCGAGGCGTTCGGATGCGGGCGAGTCGTCGTTCACGGCGCAGGCAGAACGGACGCCGGCGTGCATGCCCTCGGACAGGTGGCCCACGTCGACATCGACAAGGTCCTCGAGCCCGGGACGTGGATCCGGGCGCTCAACGTGAAGCTCCCGGTGGACATACGCGTCCTGCGGGTCGAGCAGGTTGCCGAATCGTTCCAGGCTCGACGCAGTGCGACGGGCAAGGTCTATCGTTATCGCGCCTGGACTTCGGCTGTGGTCAGTCCGTTCGAGAGGCGATTCGTCGCGCACGCACCTTACGCGCACGACGTCGACCGGATGCGTGTGGCGGCGGACGCTCTGGTCGGGCTTCACGATTTCGACGCGTTCACCGTCGCCGATCGAGACACGCTGACGACAACCCGAAACCTGCGCCGGCTCGACGTCGACGTTCACGGAGACGAAATTCGAATCGAGGCCGAGGCGAACGGCTTCCTTCGATCCATGGTCCGCACGATTGCGGGCACCCTGCTCGCGGTCGGAGACGGCCGGATGTCCGTCGACCAGGTGCTCGAGGCCCTCTCCACCAAGCGGCGCGAGCTGGCGGCACCCACCGCTCCGGCACGAGGGTTGACTCTCGTCCGCGTCGACTACTAACATCGGCCGTCACGTCGCACGCCGCCTCGGAGGGTTCATGATCGACACGTTCGAGGGCCTCGTGGAGCGAGGCTCGCCGGAGGAGTTTCTGCTTCGGCAGATCGACCCGGGCCGGCTCCCGCGGCACATCGCCGTCATCATGGATGGCAATGGCCGATGGGCGAACCGTCGGAACAAGCCTCGGGTGTCCGGCCACCGGGCGGGCGCCACGTCGGTGCGCGAGACCGTCGAGACCTCGGCGCGTCTGGGTATCCGGCATCTGACGCTCTACGCCTTTTCGACCGAGAACTGGAAGAGGCCCCGCCTGGAGGTCGACACGCTCATGCGGTTGCTGCGCGAGTATCTCGGCAAGGAGCTCGAGACACTCGTTCGCAACCGGATCCGGTTTCGCGCAATGGGTCGCCGCGACGAGCTGTCGCCCGGCGTTCGGCGCGACATCGAGCGGGCCGAGCGCGAGACGGCGCACCACGACGGGATGATCCTTACCGTCGCGCTCAACTACAGCGGTCGAAGCGAGATCGTCGATGCGTGCCGCCGGATTGCCGCCGAAATAGTCGCATCGGGGGGCGATCCGTCTCGAATCTCGGAAGCCGACGTGGAGCGAAGCCTGTACGAACCGGGACTCCCCGATCCCGACCTCCTCATCCGCACGAGCGGAGAGATGCGGGTCAGCAACTTCATGCTCTGGCAGATCGCCTATACGGAGATTCACGTCACCGAGACATTGTGGCCGGATTTTCGCCGGACACATCTCTTCGAGGCGATAGTCGAGTACCAGAAGCGTGAGCGGCGGTATGGCGGCGCCATCGATCGGGTGTCGGAGCCCGAAGTTCCGCTGACCACGGTTGCCGGTCCCCAGGGCGGTCGATGAAGCGCGTTCTGACGGCGCTCGTCGCCCTTCCGCTGCTGCTCTTCGCAACCTGGTGGTCGAGCCCTTATCTGTTCGTCGCGATCGCCGCCCTGGCGTTGCTGGCGGCGCTTCACGAGTTCTACTTCATCGCGGACCGGGCAGGCGCCCCGCCGTTCCGGATCGTCGGGTTCGTCGCAAGTGCCGTGATCATCGGTATCGCTGCAGGCGTGGGGCCCCAGTGGAACTCGCTCGTGCTTGCGGCGACGACCGTCGTCGTAATGGTGGCGACACTCGGGCGTGTCGAGGACAGGAGCCGGATCCTCGTTTCGGCCGCGGCCACTATGCTGGGCGTATTGTACGTCGCGACGCTCGGCAGCTACCTCGTCGCCGTGCGTACGCTTGCATCGCCACCCCAGATTGCGGCGAAACTCATCACGATGTTCTTCGCGATCGTGATGATGAGCGATACGGCGGCCTATTACACGGGAAGGACCTTCGGACGGCACAAGCTTGCACCGCGAGTCAGCCCTGGAAAGACTATCGAAGGCTCGATCGGCGGGCTCGTGGGCAGCACGCTCGGGGCCGTTGCCGCGAAGTACATCTTCTTTCCGGAGCTGCCGCTCGTCCACGCGCTCGTGCTTGGTGCCGGCATGGGACTCGTGGGACAGGTGGGAGACCTCGTCGAGTCGCTCCTGAAGCGGGGATCGGACGTGAAGGATGCCGCGTCGATTCTCCCGGGACACGGCGGTTTTCTCGATCGTCTGGACAGCATGCTGCTCAATGCTCCCATCCTGTACGCATATGCCGTCTATGTTCTCGGGGCGAAGCCGTAACGGGGCGGAGACGCTTCGCAAGCAGAGACACGGAGCGCGCAGCTCGCTGGCGGGTCAGTTCGACTTCCATCGCAAGACTCGGGTATTCACATTTCTGTTGCTGCTCTGCGCCTCTGCGTCTTCCCTTTGCGTCTTTGCGGGAAACTCAACGTTCAGAAGGGCCCTTCTCAGAGTCAGTTTCCCGCAAAGGCGCGAAGGAAGACGCAGAGACGCGAGGGAAGCAGCGAGATCGAAAATGACCCACTACCCGCAGCTCTCATGGGTTGACAGCCCCCAACTCGGTGCGTATTCTGCTCGCTTGCGTTGAGCACACGTTTTGCGGAGATAGAGATATGAGCACGTTTATTCCGAGTGGAGCGAACCTCGAGGCGCAACGCGCCTGGTACATCGTCGACGCGACCGGGCAGACAGTCGGGCGCATGGCGACGCGTATCGCGATGGTTCTGAGAGGCAAGCACAAGCCCACCTACACGCCCTTCCTCGACATGGGCGATCACGTCGTGATCATCAATGCCGAGAAGATCGTCTTCACGGGCAACAAGCTTGAGGACAAGTTCTACCGCCATCACACCGGCTGGCCGGGTGGCCTGAAGGAGATCGCCGCGCGCGACCTCCTGGCGCGTTACCCGGAGCGGATTCTCGAGCAGGCCATCCGCGGGATGCTGCCGAAGAACACGCTCGGTCGTGCGATGGGCAAGAAGCTGAAGGTGTATGCGGGTCCCGAGCATCCGCACTCGGCGCAGAAGCCCGAACCCCTGGCGGTCTAAAGAGAGGTCTGACTGGTGAGCAGCGACATGCAGTATTACGCAACGGGGCGCCGCAAGACATCGACGGCGCGCGTCTACCTTCGGCCCGGAACGGGCGAGATCACCGTCAACAAGCGGGCATTCGAGAATTACTTCCCGAACGAGACGCTTCAGATGGTGATACGCCAGCCGCTCCAGCTGACCGAGACCGCAAACAAGTTCAGCATCCACGTCAACGTGAAGGGCGGCGGCATCGCCGGCCAGGCCGGCGCGATTCGTCACGGCATCACGCGGGCGTTGATGGAGTTCAACACGGACCTCCGCACGCGTCTCAAGCGCGCGGGATTCGTGACGCGAGATCAGCGACAGAAAGAGCGCAAGAAGTACGGACAGAAGGGCGCGCGCGCGCGCTTCCAGTTCTCGAAGCGCTAAGGTCCGCAGGGTTCCGTTTCGATGGCCAGCGGTCGACGCCTTGCGCGATCGATCCTGGCCATCGTTCACGAGGGCCCGGTTCTTCAAACCATTGCCGTTCCTGAGTTGGTTGTCCGCAAAGTGGCGCGGACGTCGGGACGGTGAGTACACAAACCGATTCAGCGAAGGAGAATTCCCTTGGTCAATGTCACGATGAAAGAGCTGCTCGAGGCTGGCGTCCACTTCGGGCATCAGGTTCGCCGGTGGAATCCGAAGATGAAGGAGTACATCTTCGGCGAACGCAACGGGATCTACATCATCGACCTGCAGAAGACGCAGCGTCTCTTCAAGGAAGCCGTCAAGTTCGTCACGGCCGAGTCGGTCAACGGCCGCAAGTTCCTGTTCGTCGGCACGAAGCGGCAGGCGCAGGATGCCATTCAGGAAGAGGCGGAGCGTTGTGGAATGTTCTACGTCAACCAGCGCTGGCTTGGCGGTCTGCTGACGAACTTCCAGACTATCCAGAAGTCGATTGCGCGGCTTCGCGATCTCGAAGCGATGAAGACTGACGGCCGCTACGACTCGATGACCAAGAAGGAGCGCATCGGCCTCGACCGGGAACAGGACGGACTGGCGCGAAACCTCTCCGGGATCCGCAACATGGGCGGATTGCCCGACGTGATGTTCGTCATCGACTCGAACAAGGAAGAGATTGCGGTCAAGGAGGCGAATCGCCTCGGAATCCCGATCGTTTCGATCGTCGACACGAACTGTGATCCGGACCTCATCGACTACGTCGTTCCCGGGAACGACGATGCGCTCCGCGCAATCCGGCTGTTCCTGCAGAAGATGGCTGACGCGATCATCGAGGGCCGCGAGCTCACGAAGGACGCCGGAGCCGAAGAGGCCGAGGCCGCGGCGGCCGACGCAGACGGCAGGCCGCGCCGCGACGACCGTGACCGCCGACCGCGTCGTGACGATCGTCCGCGCCGTGACGACCGAGCGCCGCGCGTCGACGCGCCCGCTCCGGCACCTGATGACATTCGGGCATACCGGTCCGCCGATGGCCGTCCCGCGCCGGAGGAACCCGAGGGCGAGACCGAAACCGTGACGGAGACTGGTGACACCGCAGCGGCTCCCGCGGCGGAGACCGCGGCTGCCGAGGCCGCACCGGCTGGTGACGCGCAAGCGTAACCTGGACAATTTTCAACGCAATGCCGGTCGCCGCGCCCCGACGAACGGAGCCGACGGCCGGTGCACGCTAGAAGCAGGAAAACGAGGGAGAGCATGGCAGATATCACAGCAACCGCGGTCAAGGAACTGCGAGAGAAAACCGGCGCCGGCATGATGGAGTGCAAGAAGGCGCTTACCGAGGCCGAGGGTATCGAAGAGAAGGCCATCGAGATCCTGCGTACGCGAGGGCTCGCGGGCGCTGAGAAGAAGGCCGGTCGAATTGCCGCGGAAGGGGCCGTCGGCAGCTATATCCACATGGGCGGCAAGGTCGGGGTGCTGGTCGAGGTCAACTGCGAGACGGAGTTCGTCGCGCGGGGCGACGACTTCCAGACCTTCGTCAAGGACATCGCGATGCACATCGCAGCGATGGACCCGCAGTACGTTTCGAAGGACGAGGTTCCCGAGACGGCGCTGGCCAAGGAACGCGAGATCGAGATGGAGCGGCTGAAGAACGACGAGTCGATGGCCAAGAAGCCTGCCGACGTGCTTGCCAAGATTGTTGACGGCCGACTCTCGAAGTTCTACGAGACGGCGTGTCTGCTCGAGCAGCCATTCGTCAAGGATCAGACGTCGACCGTCGGCGAGCTCGTGAAGAGCCTCACGGCGAAGATCGGAGAAAAGATCGCAATCCGCCGATTTGCAAGGTACAAGATGGGCGAGGGGCTCGAGAAGAAGGAAGGCGACTTCGGAGCCGAAGTTGCCGAGATGCTCAACCGCTAGCTGACAAAGGGCCCCGATGACGGGGCCTTTTCTTTTACCGGCCATCCGGCCGGGCAGGGGAGGTCGATCGTGAGTACAGGAGGAGCCGTGAGCGAAGCAATGGAGGGCAAACCGGTTTTCAATCGAATCCTGCTCAAGATCAGCGGCGAGGCGTTGATGGGTTCCGGGAAGTTCGGAATCGATCCTGCTGTCGTGGTCGAGATTGCGGAGGAGATCAAGCAGGTCCACGACCTCGGCGTCGAAGTTGCCGTCGTCGTGGGCGGCGGAAACATCTTCCGGGGCATCGCCGCGAGCACTCTGGGCATGGATCGATCGGCCGCGGACTACATGGGCATGTTGGCGACGGTGATGAACTCGGTGGGATTGCAGGACGGTCTCGAGAAGATCGGCGTGCCGACACGGGTCCAGACGGCCATCGAGATGCGCCAGATCGCGGAGCCTTTCATCCTTCGTCGGGCTATCCGGCATCTCGAGAAGGGACGCGTCGTCATCTTTGCCGCCGGTACGGGGAATCCGTATTTCACCACCGACTCGGCCGCCGTTCTGCGCGCGCTCGAAATCGGGGCCGACTGCATCCTGAAGGCGACGAAGGTGCTGGGTATCTACACGGCCGATCCGGTAACCGACCCGACCGCCGAGTTCCTCGAGACGATCACCTATGACGATGTCCTGAACCGAAGCCTCAAGGTGATGGACGCTTCGGCCATCTCGCTGAGCCGTGACAATTCGCTGCCGATTGTGGTTTTCAATCTGCGCACGCGGGGCAATATCCTCAAGGTCGTCACCGGTGAGAACGTGGGTTCGCGGGTTCACGCGAAGCTTTAGGAAAGATCAGAACCGGGAGCGCTAGCGACCGGGTCGACGCAAGTTGAGGTCAACATGGACATCAATCAAGTGAAGACGGACGCCGAGGCCCATATGAAGGCGACGGTGGAGGACGCCCGACGCAAGTTCCTGCACATCCGTACCGGGCGTGCGTCGGTCAACCTGCTCGACACTATCGTCGTCGATTACTACGGTTCGCCGACTCCCCTGGCGCAGGTCGCGGCCATCAGCGCG
The DNA here is from genome assembly GCA_964641945.1 of uncultured Clostridia bacterium. GTDB lineage: Bacteria > Acidobacteriota > Blastocatellia > UBA7656 > JADIYM01 > JADIYM01. The sequence continues at coordinate 6,059 of CAZXLQ010000051.1, read as the reverse complement.
CCCGAGCCCTCGCTGCTCACAGTGCAGCCGTGGGATCCGTCGGTGATCAAGGCCATTGAGAAGGCCATTCAGACGTCCGACCTCAACCTCAATCCCTCGAACGACGGCAAAATCGTGCGCATCCCGATCCCGCCGCTCACCGAGGAGCGCCGCAAGCAGCTCGTTCGCGTGGTGCACGAAATCACCGAGGAGCATCGTACGGCCATCCGGAACATTCGCCGGGACGCGAACGACCGCCTCAAGGGGATGCTCAAGGACAAGGCGATCTCCGAGGATGATGAACGCAAGGCCCTCGACGATGTCCAGAAGCTTACCGACGGCTACATTGCGAAGCTCAATGAGCTTGCCAAGCAGCGCGAAACCGAGGTCATGACCGTCTGAGCACGTTGCGCGAAGCGCTTTGGAG
>CAZXLQ010000051.1:0-5643 GCA_964641945.1 uncultured Clostridia bacterium | reverse complement strand
GGTGTGCGGCGCCACGCCCCGCTTTGGACTCCCCGAAAGCGGCGCTTCACGCCGCACTCCAAAGCGCTTCGCGCAATGATCGCAGCAGGTCTCTCAGTCCAGCAGGTCGGCGGCCGTCAGGTCCGGTGCGGACTTCTCGGCCTCCCACCGCAAGAGCCCGAGCTCTGCGTAGCGCGGCTTGATTCTGTCCGACAGCAGGCCCGATCGCTTGAGGTTCGGGACGATGCGGCGAAACATCGACTCGCGATAGAAGGCCATCAGGTCGGACTCGAGAATGATCCGGTCCCACTCGTTTCGCGAGAGTGCATGAGCGAAGTGTTCGTCATAGATCTCATGCATCAGGAAGCGGTTGCGAAGCAGGATGGAGAGCTCGAACGCGAGATCTTCGCGATCGCGGCGTTCCCGCTCGCCCAGCTCGGACAGATAGAAGCGCTCGAGCGACAACACGCCGTAGTGCACGTGGCGCGCCTCGTCCGTGATGACGAACTTCAGGATGTCGCGAAGCGTGGGATCGGCCGTCAGCCTCCGGATCGTGCCGAACGCGCCAAGCGCGAGTCCCTCGATCATGATCTGCATTCCGAGGAACTTCACGTCCCACCTCGAATCGGTCATCAGCGCATCGATGACGACGTAGAGGTTGTCGTTGATTTCGAAGATACGTTCGAGCTTCTGCGTCAGATAGGCGTGAAAGACCTCGACGTGGCGGCCTTCGTCAACAACCTGCGTGGACCCGAAGAGTTTGGCATCGAGCCAGGGCACGGACTCGGTAACTTGTGCCGCGGCAAAGAGCGCACCCTGTTCGCCGTGCAGGAACTGACTGAGGAACCAGGCGAGCAGGTCGTGCCGCTGCGCCGCGCGCTCGCGTTCGGTCATCCTTCGCCAGAGCGGAAGAGTCGAGGCCGGATGAAAGCTGTCGGGAAGCAGCGGTTGTCCGGGATCGTAAGGATCGACGGGCCGCGACCAGTCGATGTCCACCGTTGCATTCCATTGCGACGACTTGGCCGCTTCGTAGAGCCTCGTGATCTCGGGAAACTCCCGCGTGTATCGCCAGTCGAAGAACGCGGAGTGATCGAGCGGCATTGCCGTGCCATCGGCGCCCTTCGCCAGCTTCCGGATGAGCCCGCGATAGGCTGGTCCGAGAAGCGTGGCGAGCACGCGGAGGTTCTTAGTCGACGCGGCATCGGCGAGCATCGCCGGACCGTTGGCCCGAATTGTCTCGACGGCGTTGCCGATCTGTGTTCCGAGGTGCATCTGCATTGTCGTGCTCCCAATCCGGCAGAACCGGATTCCCCAGCGTGTTCGTCAGCGGCGGACCGGTTCGAGTGGAGGCGTAGCGCCCCCGAGGGCGACAAAAGCCCCATCCTCGTCGGCCGGGCGGCGGTCCTCGGCGAAAACGCCGAGCGCCATGAAGGCCCAGAAGGCATCCGCAATCTGTTCGGGAGACCGTCCGCCCGCGTGGTCCTCGTACCACTGCGCGACCCAGTTGACGGCGCCGAACCCGAAGAGCCGCAGCAACTTGAGGTCGATGCGAGGTCGGATCTGTCCGGAGCCGGCGGCTTCGTAGATGAGGCCGTCCCAGAAGGCCTCGTAGGTATCGCGCAGCCTCACGATGGCTTCGCGTGCCGTATCGTTCGACACTGCTCGCCAGTCGTAGAGCATCACGTAGACGGCGTCGTCATCCGAAAGCAGCACCCGCAGGTGCGCCCTGAGCGCCAGACGGAGGCGTTCGGCCGGATCCCGAGTCGACGCGACGGCCTCGCGAACAGCCTCGGTCAGGCGTCCGATGGCACGCTCCATCAGCGAGACGAGAAGAGCTTCCTTGCTCGAATAGCGGTAGTGAAGGCTGCCCGGCAACATTCCGGCCGCATTTGCGATTTCTCGGACCGTCGTCGCAGCGAATCCCTTCCGGCGGAACAATCCGGCTGCAACGTCGAGCAGCTTGTCAATGGAAGCAGCAGCATCAAACGGCTTGGTCATGCGACCAAGCTACGCTTGGAATCGAGTACATGCAAGAAAAAAGGTGGCAGGGCTCTAGGTTGGCCGGCCGACCAAGGCTGACGGATCTCGCCGCGTCAGTTTTCGATCGTCGCGAATCTCGCGGCGGATCGGGAATTCGTTGCACGCCGACTTGTAAAAGAGTGCAAAAAGGAGCCCGAAAGCTGTTAACGCGTCGGCACTTAGTAGCGACTTGTGCGTATGAGTGAGCACCTACGTTTGTGGCAGACTCGAGCGGCGGAGAGACCATGACGAACAGACTTCGGAGACTCGCGATCCTGTTGGGAATACTGTGCATGTTGACGCCGTCCAGCGTCCTGGCGACCGAGGGCGACGAGGCGGCCGCTCCAGCGGTCATCGCGAAGAAATCCGAGCCACCGGCCAAACTTGGACGACTGGACTCGGCGCCCGTCATCGACGGCAAGCTCGACGACGAGGTTTGGAGTCAGGCGGTGGTCCTCAAGGACTTCCTGCAGGTCCAACCGGGTGACAACATCGAGCCGTCGCAGCGAACCGAAGTTCTGCTCGGTCACGACGGGAAAACCCTCTTCATCGCGTTCCGATGTTTCGACAACGAGCCCGACAAGATCCGCGCGACGATTCCGAAGCGCGACCAGATCTTCGACGACGATTATGTCGGCGTCTATCTCGATACCTTCAACGACCAGCGACGCGCCTACATTTTCTTCTTCAATCCGCTCGGCGTGCAGGCGGACGGAGTGTTCACGGAGTCGCAGGGCGAGGACTACAACGTCGACGTCGTAATGGACTCGAAGGGGTCGACGACCCCTGACGGCTACATCGTCGAGGTCGCTGTTCCGTTCAAGTCGATTCGGTACGAGGCTGGCGAAGGAAAACAATGGGGAGCGCACGTTTTCCGCCGCATCAAGCGCGGAGCGAACGAGCTCAACTCGTGGATGCCTCTTGCGAGGAACTCGCAGGGGACGCTCATTCAGGCTGGCAAGCTCTCGGGCTTCGAGTCGATCGAGGCTGCACGCACGCTCGAGATCATTCCGAGCTTGACGATATCCGAGAGCGGCAAGCGTCTGCCGGCGCCGCCGATGCTCGGCGATCCATTCCTCGACACCACGAAGTTCGTGAATCGACCCGTCGAGTTCGAGCCCGGACTGACGCTCAAGTACAGCATCACGCCGACGATCACTCTCGACTTCGCCGCGAACCCGGATTTTGCGCAAGTCGAAGCCGACCAGCTCGTGATAACCGCGAATCAGCGATTCCCGATCTTCTACCCCGAGAAGCGTCCGTTTTTCCTGGAGGGCATCGACATCTTCCAGACGCCTCTCCAGGTTGTGAACACGCGGCGAATCGTCGACCCCGACGTTGCCGTGAAGCTGACCGGAAAGCTGGGGCGTACGTCGTTCGGCCTGATGCTCGCCTCGGATGCCGCACCGGGCAACTTCTCGGACGAAGAGCGCGATGACCCGAGACTCGCTTCGTTCATCGAGCCGTTCGTCGACAAGAATGCCTTCATCGGCGTGCTGCGTGCCAAGCGGGACATTGGCAAAGAGTCGAACCTCGGGTTCTTCGCGACAACGTACAACTTCCCGCAGCGGCACAACGACATTGCGGGCTTCGACGGCCGATTCAAGCTCGACTCGAAGACCGTCGTGAGTTTTCAGACAGTCGGCACGACGACACGGGGATATTTCTTCGACCCGGATACGACGAAGACGTCCTACCAGACTGGAAACGGCTTCGGCTATCTCGTGAATTACGACTACACGGACCGGAACTTTGGCTACTTCGTTCAGACTCAGGGTCGGACCGAGAAGTACCGCGCGGACGTCGGATTCACGCGACGGGTCGGCACGAACAAGTCCGACCTGTTCCTGCGTTGGAGCACGGATCCGAAGCCGGAAGGTTTCTACACAAACTGGCGGATCTCGAACTTCTCCTCGGCGAGCTACGACTGGAAGGGTCGCATGCAGCAGGCTATCGACGAATTCCAGTGGCAGTTCAATTTCAAGAAGGAGACGTTTGTCTCGGTCGGCTACTTCGGTGGTCACGAGCGGCTCTTCGAGGAAGAGTTCGGTCCCAGGCGAAGCCTCCTGCACCCGGGGGCCTTCGCGGGTCACGGCGAGCGATCGACGAACCTTAACCAGATCTTCGCCTACGGCGGTTCGACGCCGAACAGGTTCATATCGTTCTTCCAGTTCGTCGGTTTCACCCGCGGCGCGTTCGACTTCGATTTCGGCAACGGTCCGAAGTACCCGCGAGTAAGTCCGGCGGCGCTCGCCAATCCGTTTGCACCGCTGGACCCGGGGCGGGGAAGCGAGCTGTACCTCGAGTCGAACGTTACGATCCAGCCGACCGACGCGCTTCGCACCAGCGTGAGTTACTTCAAGAGCCGGCTGCACAGGTATGACACGGATCGCGTCGCCTACGATTCGAACCTCGTTTCGATTCGCGCGACTTACCAGTTCTCGGCGTTTACGTTCGTCAGGGCGCGATTCGACTACGACTCGCTCGGCTCGCGTGCCTATGGCCAATATCTTTTTGGATGGACGCCGGGGCCCGGAACGTCCTTCTACGTCGGCTACAACGACGACACGAACGTGAACGGTTTCAACCCGATCAGCGGTCGCATCGAAGACGGTTTCCGCCTCAACGGCAGGACGTTCTTCATTAAGATGTCGTACCTGTTCAGGAAGAACCTCTGACGCGCTCGTGGGCGAGCACCGCGTCTCGGGACGGTCTCAGGGATGCGGTGCTTTCGCGGGTTCCATCGATCGCGTAGACTTCGCGGCGTGTCCGATGCGTCGCTCGACAGCATGCTTGGCCGGGAGTGGATCGAGACGAACGGGCTCGGCTCCTTTGCGTCGGGCACGGTTTCGGGAGCATCCACGCGGCGCTACCACGGACTGTTCGTCGCCGCTCTGGAACCGCCTGCGAGACGGCACGTGCTGCTGTCTCGAGTCGACGATGAAATTGTCGTCGGGGAGACGAAGTACGAACTGGCCACGAACGTCTATCGTGACGCGGTCGCTCCGGAGGGCTACCGTCGAATCGACCATTTCGAGGCCCGGCCGGTCGCTACGTGGCTGTTCCGGGTGGGCAACGTCGAGATCGAGCGCCGGGTCTGGATGCCCCAGGGCCGGCAGATGTCAGCCGTGACCTATCGCATCCGGGCCGGCCGTTCCGCGGAGGGACCGGTCGCGCTCCTGCTTCGGCCGATGGTCTCGTTTCGAGACTTCCACGGCCTGGCGCACGAGCGGGACGGCATCGATGCAGGCATGGCCGTCGGTCTAGGCGTCGTCGTTGTGCAACCGCGCCCAGGGCTTCCGTCGCTCGCCCTCTATCACAGCGCCGGTCGGTTCGTTCCGTCGCCGCAGTGGTGCAACGGGGTCGAACTGCGAGAGGAGCTCGCCCGCGGTTACGATGGGCACGAGGATCTCTATTCGCACGGCGAGTTCCATTTCGAGGTGTTGCCGGGCGAGGAGTGTTTTCATTACCTCATCGCGTCGCTGGAGCTGGTCGAGTCATTCGGCGAGTCCGACGCTCGCGCTCTCGAGCGCAACGAGTTGAAGCGGCGTGACGACCGTTCGGCGCGTGCTCGTGCCTCGTGGCGCGCGGGGCTGCCTTCGCCGGACGCTCGCGGAACCCTCGAGCCGCTCGATCGTTGGAACG
>CAZXLQ010000050.1:0-22441 GCA_964641945.1 uncultured Clostridia bacterium | reverse complement strand
ACGACGTGCACACCGACGGATCCGCTGCCGGTCATCGTGTTTCACGGGACCAACGACCAGCACGTGCCCTACAACGGAGGAGTCGGACCCGAAACGCTATACCCGCGCGTGGATCAGCCGGTGAGTTCGGCAATCAACTTCTGGGTGGCGCGAGATCAGTGTTCGACCGCGCCGGTGACCGAGACGAGCCCGTCGGGCAACATCATTACCGACACGTACGGAGGCGGGGTGCGCGGCACCGAGGTCGTGCTCTACACGATCGTGGACGGCGGCCACGCCTGGCCAGGGGGCGCGGGAAATCCCATTGGCGACGAACCGACGCAGGAGATCTCGGCGTCGGAATTGATCTGGGAGTTCTTCTCGCGGCATCCGAAGGCGGATGCGCCAGTCGAGCCGGTCGTGCGGGTCGTCACGCCGAACGGTGGAGAGAAGCCGCGACGCGGGCAGACGATCGAGGTGCGCTGGTCGGTCGATGGGTCGGACGATATCGCGTCCGCCGAATTGTGGCTGTCGGCGGACAGCGGAGCGACGTTCGGGACGAAGGTCGCAACCGTGGACGATCCCGCCGCCGGGAGCTACGCGTGGACTATTCCCTCGGACCTCGCCAAGGGCAAGCACTACCGGATCCGCGTCGTCGTCACGACACGCGAGGGACTGGCTGCCTCCGACGAGAGCGACGCCGACTTCCGGGTACGCAAGGCGAGGTAGGCGCGAATCGGCTTGGTACATTGCGCGAAGCGCCTTGGAGTGCGGCGTGAAGCGCCGCATTGGATTCCCCTCTCTGCGCGATCGCCGGGGGGATCCAAAGCGGCGCTTCACGGCGCACTCCAAAGCGCTTCGCGCAATGCTCACGGTGAGACTACCGGGCGTCGCGGGTCTGTTCGGCTCGCACCGGGACGACCAGGCGGTCCGTCGTGTGCTCGGTGACCGATGGGACGCTGCCGAGCTCGAATGGCTGCGCCATCGGCGGCGGCGAGAGCTCTTTCGTCGTGCGGTCGATCTTCGGCGCTCCCGCGCCCTTTCGCGCGCGCCTGTGGCGAAGCTTCGTTTCCAGCGCGTACCAGAAGTTGACCGACTGGTGGACGGCGATTACGAGACAGAAGGCGTTGACCATGTAGATCGACCACTTCGCCTCGTCCGTGCCGAAGTAGGTCGCCATGAGCACGATGGCCGACGTCAGGGCAAAGACGGCGCTCATCGCGCTGAAGATGACCATTGAGGTCAGCTTGTCTTCCGGTCTGGATGCGACGCTGCCGACGCGCTTGCCGAGCCACTCGCCGCACTGGCGGCAATACGACTCCGCGATCTGTTCACCCGCCCCGCACTCCGTGCAGTTCATTCAGCCTCTCCAGTCACCGATTCCCGCGCCAGTATGTCAGCCCTGCGAGCATGGAAGAAGGCTTCGCATACAGAGAGCACAGAGGCACAGAGGATCATAAAGACTTGAAAGCCTCTGTGGAACTCCGTGCCTCTGTGCTCTCCGTACGCGAAGCCTTCTCCGCCTTCAACTCCGGGACCGTCCGCTGCGCTTCGGCGACGAGAGCCGCTTCTGCACGGCCGGGCTCGCCAGCTGTCGCAGCGCGTCCTTTCCGATCCACCGCTCGGCGGCGCCCTGCGATTCGGCCAGGCGTCGGGCCACCTTCAGCGCGGCGGCGTTCAGCGCGGCGTTGCGTTCGCCGACGGCGCGCAGCGCCCAGTTGACGCCTTTTTTCACGAAGTTCCGGTCGTCGGTTGCGGCCAGTTCGATGAGGCGAAGGCCGTCGAGAAACGCATCGTCGTCGGTCTGCCTGTCGTGCAGCGCGAGACACGCAAGCAGCGCAAACGCGGCGCGCTTGCCGAATTCGTCGCGCTTCTCGCTCCACGGCTCGAGCTTCGACCAGGCCAGCGGTGTCCGGTCGAACAGGTGGAAACACACGGTGTCGACAATGGCCCAGCTATCGAAATCGCGGCACCATCGATCCATCTGAGCGGAAGTCACGCGTTCCGGATCATCGACGAACGAGGTGAGCATTCGAGCCTCGTAAACGCCGGTTTCCCACAGCGCAGCCGCGAGCTCGTGATCCCGTCCGAGCTGCTTTCCCAGCGCCTTGATGTCCGAGACCGCCACGCCCAGGGCGTTGTCCGACGGAATGCCGTACCGCGCCATGCCCTCGAGCGTTTGCGCGGTGGCGTGATCGCGCAGCCACGCGAGCGCCGATTCGACGCGGTCCTCTATCGAGGACGGTGCCGGGTTCGCGCTCTCGTGTTCGGATGGTGCCTTTTTCCTCGGAGGCATTGGGGTGTTCTCCGGTCTCACTGAGTCGCTCGTGGACCTTTCACAATGGACGTCTGGGTAACTGAGGCTCACTGGATCAGTACCGCGAGCGGTAGCCTTCGGGTTGCGCCGGAAGCGATCTATCCTCGACTGTGGTACCCGCTCGCAACCGCTCGCGGTACTGATCCGGCCAAGTAGATTGACGAGTCAATGAACGGCTCAGGATGTGGTCTCGAGCGTGGCCAGCAGGTCGGCGAGCCGGTCGAAGCCGTAGCCGACGCCCTGCTCCATGCCGCTGCACATCGCGCCGTCGCGCGCTTCCTGCGAAGCGTAGAGCACGGTCATCGAAAACGTCGTCGTCTGGCCGCGTTCGACGAAGAGCGCCGTTACCAGCGTTTCGCCGCCGGTCCAGTCTTCGTCGAAAATTTCGGTCGAGACGAGGCGCTCGGGCCGGACGACCTCGCGATAGACACCACCGAGTCCCATGTCGTTGCCGTCGGGGCCGCGCCACACGAAGCGATATGCGCCGTCGACGCGCAGGTCGACCTCGCACACGACGAGCGACCAGCCTTCCGGCCCGTTGAACCACCGCTTTAACAGTTCGGGTTTGGTGTAGGCGTCGAAGACCAGCCTGGCCGGAGCGTTGAAGTCACGCGTCATCACGATTTCGCGGTCGGAAGGCGTCGAAAGTTGGAGTTTTGCCTGGATCATCGTTCGGGTTCTCCTTTAGCGATTGCTGCTGCCGGGGTCGGCCTCGCCGGCCTTGAGTTCGTCGAGAAGCGAGTCGAGCCGCTGGAAGCTGGCTTCCCAGAACAGGCGGTACCGGTCCAACCACTCGGCCGCGCCGGCGAGCGGTGCGGCTTCGAGCCGGCACGGGCGCTTCTGCGCGTCGCGGCCCCGCGTGATGAGACCGGCCCGCTCGAGCACCTTGAGGTGCTTCGATATCGCCGGCTGACTCATGTCGAAGGGTTCGGCAAGCTCTGTCACCGATGCCTCTCCCGACGCGAGCCGGGCGAGGATCGCCCGCCGCGTGGGATCGGCGAGTGCCGCAAACGTCGCGTCGAGAAGCTCCGATGGCGCCTGTTCATAACCAGCAGGTTGCATAACCGAAAGGTTATCGATGGGCGCCCGACGTGTCAACATGTTTTTTTCGAACCTCTGCGCCTTTGCGTCCGCACCTTGCGTCTCTGCGAGAACCGGTCTCGAGTACGTCTTTCCCGCAAAGACGCAAAGGGCCGACGCAAAGTCGCAGTGGCTGCGCTGCCGGTGCGTTGACGCACCGCCGCAATGGGGCGCATTCTTGCGGGACTCGACTCATGCCAGAAACCGTCTCAACCTTGTCGATGCTCGCGATCGGATTCGCGCTTGGACTGAAACACGCCGTCGAGGCCGATCACGTCGCGGCAGTTACGACGATAGTCAGCCAGCGAAAGAGCACGGTCGGCGCCGCGCTCGTGGGTACGCTGTGGGGCGTCGGTCACGCCGCGGCGCTCGTGGCCGCGGGACTCGTGGTCCTGTTCCTGCGTGTCGAGATCGGTGAACACACGGCGATGGCGCTCGAGTTCGGCGTGGCGATCATGCTCATCGGGCTGGGGGCGAACGTCCTCTGGAAGGTCGCGCGGGGCGGGCGCATACACGCGCACGTGCATTCGCACGGTGGCGTCGAGCACGCGCATCCACACGTGCACGAACCGGCGCGCGAGCCGGGTGCCGCCGGACACCACGGCTATGGATTCCTGGCGCGGCCGCTCGTGGTGGGCATGGTGCACGGAATGGCCGGCAGCGCGGCGCTGATGCTGCTGGTGTTGTCCACGGTCGAGTCGCCGGTCGTCGGACTCGCGTACATCGGCGTGTTCGGGGTGGGATCCATTGCCGGGATGACGATAATGAGTGCGCTAGTGAGTCTGCCGGTGCGCTTGACGGCGGCGCGTTTCGCGCACGCAGAACGCGCGATGCAGTGCCTCGCGGGGCTCTTCGGGTTGAGCTTCGGGCTGTATCTCGCGTACCGGATCGGAGTCGTAGACGGATTGTTCGTGCCGTAGGGCGAGCCGGGCGAAGTCACGATGCTCAGGCTCGTTCTATAGCGTCTTTGCGAGTCCTTTGCGCCTTTGCGAGAAACTCGATCTCGCGACAGTTTCTCGCAGAGACGCAAAGGATTCGCAAAGTCGCAGAGCCGGGAAGGACTACGGCTACTCGTTCGCCTCCCGCTTCATCGCCTCCCACACCTCCTCGACGTGACGGCGCTCCGTCGCCTCGCTCCCGATCGACACCCGCACGATGCGCCGCCCCTTCGCCACCGTCGGCGTCAGGTACGCCACCCCCGACGCATTGAGCCGGTCCACCCACGCCAGGTTGTGCGCGTCGACCGTCGCGTCGTCGAGCCCCTCCGGCACGTGCCGGCAACAGACAGTCTGCAGCGGCACCGGCGCGCAGAGCTCCCAGCCGGGCTCCGCCTCTATCGCCGATTCGAGCCACTTCGCGTTCGCGAGATCCCGCCGCAACCTCGCCTGCAGTCCCGAGACGCCCTGCTCTCGAATGAGGAACCACAGCTTCAGCGACCGGAACCGCCGGCCAAGCTGGATGTGCCAGTCACGGAAGTTCGACACCTCCGCGTCGACCGCCGTCCTCAGATAACTCGGATTCGTCGACATCACCCGAACGAGGTGCTCGCGGTCGCGAACGTAATACGCCGTGCAGTCGAACGCCACTCCAAGCCACTTGTGCGGATTGAAAACGACCGAGTCGGCGCGCTCGACGCCCGCCCACATCCACCGGCACTCCGGCAGGATCATCGCCGAGCCGGCCAGGGCCGCATCGACGTGCAGCCACATTCCATGCTCCGCGGCGATCTCCGCAATTCCTGCCACCGGATCTATCGCCGTCGTCGCCGTGCTGCCGACCGTTGCCACGATCGCACACGGACGGATGCCCGCCGCGACGTCGCGCCCGATGGCCTCGCGCAGCGCATCGGCGCGCAGGCCGAATGCATCGTCGGTCTCGATGGCGCGGAGGTGATCGCGGCCGAAACCGGCAAGCAGCGTCGCTTTCTCGATCGAGCTGTGGCTCTGCTCGGAGGCGTAAACCGCGAGCGGTGCCGCCTCGGCCTGGAGCCCACCGCGCGCCTGCCCGTGGTCCGTCGTGCGTTCGCGGGCGCACAGGAGCGCGACGAGTGTCGCCGTCGACGCGGTGTCGTGGATGACGCCGGTGAAGGACGCGGGCAACGCGACCATCTGGCGCAGCCAGTCCATCACGACCTCCTCGAGCTCGGTCGCCGCCGGACTCGTCTGCCAGCTCATTCCCTGGATTCCCAGCCCGGTCGACACGAGATCCGCGAGCACCGACGAGAGTCCGGCGTTGCTCGGGAAATACGCAAGGAAGCGGGGATGGCTCCAGTGCGTGATGCCCGGCACGATCACCCGATCGAGGTCGGCCAGCGCCGCGTCGAGCGATTCGCCATCGACGGGCGGCGCCGCCGGCAACTGGCGCCGTATGTCTCCGGGCGAAACGCTCGCCATGACCGGAAGACTTTCGACGTTCTCGCGATAGTCGGCCACCCATTCGACGAGCGCGTGGCCCAGCCGTCGAAACTCGTCATTCGTCATACGTAGCCCTCCCTGGGTGTGCGATGAAGCGCAGTATCGCGGATCGAGGGGTCGCCGGCGAGGCCGATGCGCGACCGGAACGAACCTTCTGGCTCAGCTTGTCGCGCCATTTCTGGTATGAACGTGCGTGGACGCACGAACGGGCCGTGCCGCTCTCGCCCGCATACCCCCCTGTTGCGCGGAGGCAGTCCATGAGTGTGAAGTGCGCGAACTGCGGGCTCGTCAGTTTCGCCGAGAACCAGGAATGCCGGCGCTGCGGCATGCCGCTCGGCCCCGCGGGACCGGGCGCCTGGCACCAGGAACCGGTGAACCCGGGATCGGTCGTCGACGCGGCGCCCTTCTATGGTGGCAGCGCGGCATCGGGTTCAGGCCCGCAGGACTGGAACTCGAACCCTCAAAGCTGGCCGCCGCCCTCGGATGGACAACACGGAAACGCGGGTTACGGGAATGGCGGTTACGGGGGCGGTTATGGATCGCAGGCCTATGGAGGAACACAGGGCACGTATTCGCCCCCGTACGGGCAGTACGGTCAATACGGCGGCTACGCACCGTCATTCGGGTACGCGGGTTATGCGATGCCGCAACACGAGATGGCGGACAGGGGTATCAGGCTCGTCGCGGCAATCATTGATTCACTCTGCCTCTACGCGCCATTTCTGGCTGCCGTTTTCCTCGGCGTGATGGCCGGCGAGGCCGGGATCATCGTTGGTGTGATCCTCGGGCTTCTCGGCATGCTCGGTGTGTTCATCACGCAGGTCGTGATGCTCTGCCAGCGCGGACAGACGATCGGCAAACGCGCGCTCGGGATCCGGATAGTGAAGATCGACACCGGTGAAAACGGGGGTGGAGTGACGAACGTGATCCTGCGGGGATTGGTGCCGTCGCTCATCGGATTCGTCCCGTACATCGGGCCGCTGTTCTCGCTCGTGAACGTGTGTTTCATCTTCGCGGCGGACCGGCGATGCGTCCACGACCATATCGCGAGCACGATCGTCGTGCGCGGCGACCCGTAGCGGACAACGAGCTTCGCACGCCGAGTCACAAGGCACGGAGGCACGGAGTCACGGAGGTACGCTCGCTTGGAGGGCTCCGTGCCTCTGCGACTCCGCGCCTCTGTGTGCGCAGCTTTTCTACCCCCCAAAAACAACCGCCCTCCCCGTTTCCGGAGAGGGCGGTTGATGCCGTCTATCGAGCAGTGCTTACCACTCGATACCGAATCCGAAGCGGACCGCACGCGGATTCTGGAAAATCTGCGTGAAGTTGTACCGCGGATCGAACACGTTCTCGCCCGAGTCCGCTCCGAGCTGGTTCAGACGAGCGCGGACGCCGTCGTAGCCAAGCCCGAAGTAGTCGTCGTACGCCGACTGCGGGAAGTTGCTCTCGTCGAGCGGAAGCTCCACGCCGTCAGCCGTAAGGCGCTCGTACTGCACGAGCGCATTGCGCTCGTCGAAGAGGTTCTCGACGTTCATCGACGCCTTGAAGGTAATGCGCTCCGTGATGTTCCAGCGGTGCGTGACCAGCAAGTCCGTCTGCGAGAAGGCCTCCGAACGGCCGCCGTCTTCACGGCCAAACGCGATGTGCTCTGCGAAGAGCGTCTCGACGCGGGTCGTGATCGGCGTGCCGGAGTAGATGAGCTGCGAGCCGCCGACTTCCGTCGACATGCCCCAGTAGTTGAAGCGGTAGGCCGCGTAGCCCTTGAAGGTGTGCGGCCGGTCCGTCGGCAGGCGACCGAGTGTCTCCTGGCCGGCGGCATCGAACAGCAACGTCGGGAAGTCGTAGTAGCGATTGACGTTGGGCGAAGAGCGGCCAACGCCGTTCGTCACTTCGTCCGAGCTCGCCAAGCCGGCGTAGTTGCCGTAGAGCTTGCTCCAGAGGTACGTGGCATTCGCATACCAGTTGTTCGAGAAGCGCTTGTCGAGGCGGAACTCGAGGCCCGTGTACTCACGAACCGCACGCGGGGCTGCCGGGCTGAAGAACGTCGCATCCTGCGTCGTGCCGTAGCCGGGGTTGCCAATGGTGTAGATCTCGTTGCCGTCCGCATCGTGGCGGCCGACGTCTTCGATCGTCCGGTCGAGCACCTTGCGGGTGAACCGGATACCGAACGCGAGATTGTCACGGAACGCATAGTCGCCACCGACCGTGAACTCGTGCTGACGGGTCGGCTCGAGGTTCGGGTCGATCCCGGGCTGCTCACCCGGCTTCGGCGCAAGGCTCGAGGGAACGCGGAAGTCCAGCGGTCCATCGATGATGTCGCCCGGCGTGTTCGAGAGTGTGAGCTCGCGGAAGTTGAGCGTCTCGAGCTTGTACCAGGTTCGCAGGAACCGGTCGCCGCCGAACGATCCGCGCGGCAGTTCATACTTCATCGTGTCGTAGAAGACGCCGAAGCTGCCGAAGATCTTCAGCTTCTGGTCGCCGAAGACGTCCCACGCCACGCCGATGCGCGGCGCGATCTTGTCACCCCATCCGAATTCGATCGGCCGATCCGGCGCGGTCGAAATCTGCTCGGGGTCGAGCGTCGGGTGGAAGGTGGCGTCGATCGGGAACGTCGGCAGGAACTCGTGCTCGAAGCGGATGCCGAGGTTGAGCGTGACACGCGGGTGAACCGTCCAGGAATCCTGAACGAACAACGCCTTCGTGTTGCTGGTGACGTTGCCCTTCGTTCCGAAGTCGGTGACGCGGTAGTAGCCGAACTCGCCACGCTGACCACCGAACGTGCGGTCGAAGTAAACGTTGATCAGGCCGCCCTGGAAGCCTTCGTCAACTTCGTTGCTGAGGCGGTTGTACTGATAGCCGCCCTTGAAGATGTGCTGCTGACCGCCGAGGCGGACGCTGTAGGTCGCGTCGATGTTCACGTTCGTTCGCGTCGTGATGTTGAACAGCGACTGCTGGTTCGTCTGGATGACCGGCAGGCCGGCCGACGTCGTGCCCGGCACGCAGTCGAATTCCGACGGATCGCAAGGAACGACGATGTTGTAGAGCGGGATGCCGACCGGAACGTCGTAGGAAAGGCCCTTGTCGTTCAGGTACGTGCGGCCCGCGCGGAAGTTGAGGATCAGGTTGTCCGTGATGCTGTAGGAAACGCCAGAGGCGAAGTTCCACGACGGCGTATAGCCGCCCTTGAGCTGGTGACGGATGTCCTGGAACGTCTGCAGACTGCTCGTCTGGTTGTTCGTGCCGACGAGCTGTCCTTCCGTGCGGGTCGGGCTGCCGATGAAGCTTGCGTTCATCTGCAGGCGATCCATCGGCGAGAAGTCGAGACGCCCGAAGTAGAAATGCGTCTTGTTCAGGCGCTGGAGGGGACGGACGTCGAGGATATTGATCGCCGTGCCCGTGTTCTGGATGAGCTCGAGCTGCTGCTCGGTCCGCTCGAGCTGCGGCGCGTAGCTGCCGAAGAACCAGAGCTTGTCCTTGACGACAGGACCGCCGATCGAGAAGACAGGCGCGAAAATACGATAGTCGCGATCGAGGTTGTCCGAATCGAAGTACTCGGCCACGTCCGAATCCAGAGGATCGAGACGAAGGACCGGGTTCGCGTGCGCGATGAGCTCGTCGGTCTGGAACTCGAGGCGAGCCTCGCCGTGCCAGTCGTTGCCACCGCCGCGCGTCTGCACGTTGATGACGCCGCCCGTGGCGCCGCCGTATTCGGCTTCGTAGCCGGCGCTCTTGATCTGGACCTCGCGAACGAAGTCGAACGGCACGTTCTTCGTCGATCCGAGGGCGCCGTCCTCAACGCGCGTCACTTCGACGCCGTCGATGATGAACACGTTCTCGGAGCCCGAAGCGCCGTCGACCGTGAAGCCCGCGCTCTTGTCCTCCTGGCGAACGCCAGGCGCGACATTGATGATCGACGAGAAGTTGAGCGTCTTCGGAATGAGTGCGAACTCTTCTCGGTTGACGTTCGTCGCCACATTGTTCGACGAGATGTCGACGATGGGCTCGTCGCTCGTCGTAACGGTGACCGACTCACCGGCCATTCCCGGCGTCAATTCGAAATTCACCGAGAGCGTCTTGCCGAGTTCGACAGCCACGCTCTCGCTGATCTTCGAGCCGAAGCCAGCGGCTGAAACCTTGACCTGGTGCACGCCAGATGCGACACGCAGGAACTCGTAACGGCCATTGCCGTCGGTTGTGGTCGAAAACGTCCGCTGCGAGGTGATGAGCTCGACGGTCGCTCCCGCGACTGCCGCACCTTGAACGTCGTTGACCTGGCCCTTGATGCTGCCCGTGACTTCCTGTCCGAAAGCGGGAACGGCACCGAGGGTCAGAAGGCAGATGGCGAACACCGGAAACGATGAACGCGCTGTCGAGATGATCCGGCGCATCACGCTGTGCGGCCGAATCCCACTGCTCTTGCGCATGAGACTCCTCCTCTTCGATTTGGATAGCGCTCGATGGGTAAAGCGGTCTGAGCCAGCAGGCGAGCCCTGCTGCGGGCAAACGTCTCCGACCCCGAAGCCGGTGTGATTCCCGGCCGGCGACGAGAGACTCTCTAACTGTGGGGACGCCCTGTTGAAGCAAATGGCATTCCGGGGATGTCAACCGGCAGTAACAAGAATGAAAAGTATGTAAACGGTTGTAAATGAAGAGGTGGTGAGGAGGTATCACGCGCTGCGAGCGCGTTGTCCAGGGTACATGGGGAGCTCGAAATCCGACAAATTGTAAGAAAAATACGAGAATTCGGATATACTCGCCGCCGCTGCGACATCAGCTTGCAGCGCAAAGTCGAGCACAACACGAGAAGGTGGAGATGATCCGAGGCACCTCGCGGCGTGTGATCTGGGCGTTCCTGGCAATCGTCGCCGGTATCGCTTTCGCAGGTGAATACGCACTCGCCCAGAGCACTGGACCGCGACCTCCGGCGCGGGCGCGAATAGAAGGACGTGTCGTCGGTCCCGACAACCGCCCGGTTCAGAACGTGCGCATCTCGGTACTCAACGACGGCTACTCGCCGGTCGGGAACTTCATAACGGACGCCGCCGGACGGTTCCAGATCACGGTCGGTGCGGGGAACTTCTACATCGATGCCGAGCCGGGTCCGCTTCCGTTCGAGAGGCAACGGCAGCGCATCGAGCTGGATCCGAGCCCGTTCTCGGCCGCGGGCGAGATCTTCCGCGTCGACATAGTCCTCGTGCCCTCGCAGCCTCGCGGTGACCGGCCGGCGGCATCGAATGCCGGCGTCGTGTTTTATCAGGAGGTGCCAAAAGACGCACAGAAGGAGTTCGGCCGCGCCGAGAAGTTGCTGAAGGGAAGCAAGTCGGGCGAAGCCATCGTCGCGCTCAAGCGGGCGCTCGAGCTCTACCCGGACTACTATCTGGCAATGGAGGCACTCGGAGCCGAATACGTGAAGGCCGACCAGCTCAACGAGGCATATCCGGTGCTATCCCGCGCACTCGAGGTGAATCCGAACGGATCGAAGGCCCACTACGCGATAGGCGTGCTCTACTACAAGGCCGGCAAGCATGCGGAGGCGACCGCGTCGTTCCGGCGGTCCCTGGAACTCGACCCCGCCAGCCAGAACACGCTCATCTATCTCGGGCTCGCGCTCATGCGCGACGGCAAGTCCGCCGAGGCCGAAGAGCTGCTCGAAAAGGCCTACGAGAAGGGCGCACGCAAGGTGCCGGAGCTGCATCTCGGTCTGGCGAGCATTTACATGAAAGACAACCGGTACCGGGAAGCCATCACGGCGTTCGAGCGGCTGTTATCCGAAAATCCCGACCTGCAGGACCGGAAGAAAATCGAGACCCTCATCGAGTCCCTCCGAGAGAAGGCCAAGGCGCAGCCCAAACCGTAGAGAAGAGTTGACAGGATTACAGGATTCGAAGGATTGACGGGAAGAAGCGCAGTATTCGAGAAACCCTGTTGAGAATCCCGTGAATCCTGATAATTCCGCAATCCTGTCCACTCTCCATCGGCGGTGGCGCACGGTCCTGGCGGCGTTCGCTTTCGCGACGGCGGTAGGACTGCTGCTCTTCGTCTACCGGTATCTAGAGGAAGCGGCGTTCGGTGAATACGACAAGCTCGTCCCGCGGTTCATCGATGAGATGACCTCGGCCTGGGCGGGCATCCTGCTGCTCGTCATTCCGGTCGTCCTGGCCCGCCGCTTCCCGATCGGTCGCGCCAGTTGGGGAACCTGGACTGCGGCCCATCTCTGCGGCCTCGCGGTGATGTCCGGCACGCACACGACGCTGAACTTCCTATTTCGCCGGGCGTGTTATGCGCTGGCCGGCCTGGGTGCGTACGACTACGGGTACATGCCGATCCGCTACTTCATGGAGCTGCCGCACGACGTGATCACGTATGCGATCGCCGTCGGCTTCGTGCACCTCTTCGACCACTACCGTCGATCGCGTGACCGAGAGGTCGAGACCGCGCGGCTCGAAGCGCGTCTCTCGCAGGCGCAGCTGCAGTCCTTGCGCCTGCAGATCCAACCTCACTTCCTGTTCAATGCGTTGAACACGATCTCGTCGATGATCTACGAGGATCCGCGTGCGGCTGACGAGATGCTCGCGAAGCTCAGTGAATTCCTGCGACTGACACTCAAGGGCTCGGTTTCACAGGAGGTCCCTCTCGAGGAAGAGCTCGAGTTTCTCGATCTCTATCTCGACATCATGCGGGCAAGGTTCGGCGATCGTCTCGACGTGAAAATCGATGCAGCGGAAGCGACTCGACGGGCAATCGTCCCTCAGCTCGTGCTGCAGCCAATAGTCGAGAATGCCGTGCGGCACGGTGTCGATCCCGAAACTGGCACGGTCAGCATCGGAGTAACCGCGAGGCGAGATGGCGACTGGCTCGTAGTCACAATTCGGGATCGCGGACCTGGAATCGATGACATTTTCGACGCGATGAGCAGTGGAGGCATCGGGATTGTAAATACGATCGACCGACTGCGGCGGCTGTACGGTGACGATCACTCCTTCAACTCAGAAGATGCGGAAGGCGGAGGGCTCGCGATCACGATGAGGATTCCGTATCGCGAGGTGCCGGCCACGGTGACCGTTCCGTGAAAACTGCACCCACTTCGCTCCGCGTCGTGCTCGTCGACGACGAGCGGCCTGCGCGGTCGAAGTTTCGACGGTATCTGGCCGACGAAGACGGCGTCGAAGTCGTCGGAGAGGCCGAGAACGGACGGGCCGCAATCGACCTGATTCGACGGGTGCGCCCCGACCTCGTGTTTCTCGACGTGGAGATGCCGGACATGGACGGCTTTGCCGTAGTGGAAGCGCTCGGATCCGAGGCACCGGCGGTCGTTTTCGTGACGGCGCACGACGAGTTCGCGTTGCGCGCCTTCGACGTGCACGCCTTGAGCTACATGCTGAAGCCCGTAAGCCCGGCAAAGTTTCGCGAGACGCTCGCGCGAATCCGCGGACGGATCGAGCGGCGCGAGGTCGACGACGTGGCGGCGATAGTGGAGAAGGCCCTCGCCGACGCGCGTATCCGCGAGCCGTATGCCGAGCGGCTGCTGGTCCCCGACGGCGACCGGTCGCTGTTCGTTCGGGTGGACGACGTCGACAGGATCGAGTCGGATCGCAACTACGTTGTACTGCATGCTCGAGGCGCCGAGTACCGGATGCGCGCGACTATAGAGGGCATCGCAAGGCGGCTCGATCCGTCGCGATTCCTTCGGGCGAACCGTTCGACTGTCGTCCGGCTCGATGCCGTCGTCGAAGTGCAGCCGTGGTTCCATGGCGAGTACCGGCTGCGCCTGGTCGACGGCGCCGAAGTGATGTGGACGCGCACCTACATCGAGCGCGCCCCGGCCAATGTGCTGGGACTGAACCGATAGCAGGGGCGAGCTGCCTCCTGGGTCCGTCCTCAGTGTCTCGGCGACTCCGTGCCTCTGCGTGCGAAGCTCTCAAGACGCTTCGCATACAGCGACACGGAGTCACGGAGGCACTGAGCTTAGAACTCGTCCCCGGGGGAGGCGAGTTCGTCCCGGCAACGGCAGGGTTCGTCCCAATGATGTTGCAGCGATCCGGACCCCGGGTCAGATTGGCGTCATGACGACACGATTCTCAGACGTCTCGGGGCGGAACATCGTCCTTGCGCTCGCCGGCGTGAAGCTGATCATCCATCTGTATGCCAACTGCGGGTACGGCTACTTTCGCGACGAGCTCTACTTCTTCACCTGCGGAGACCGGCTCGACTGGGGCTACGCCGACCATCCGCCGCTCGTCGCCGTCGCATCCGCCGTTGGCCGCGCGCTTTTCGGCGACTCGCTTTCCGGCGTTCGCCTGTTGCCGGCGATCTGCGGCGCGTTGCTCGTCGTCGTCGCCGGCGCGGTTGCGCGCGAGATGGGCGGACGTCGCTTCGCGCAGGCGCTCACCGCGGTCTCGGTCATCGTGTCGCCGATTCTGCTCGCGCAGAGCAATTTTCTCTCGATGAATGCGTTCGAGCCGCTGCTCTGGATGACGTTCGCGTTCGTCGTGATCCGGCTCATCCGCGGCGCCGATCCGCGCTGGTGGCTGGCCGCAGGGCTCGTCGCGGGCCTCGGAATGCAGAACAAGTATTCGATGGCCTTCTTCGGCGTGAGCGTCGCCGGAGGGCTGCTGCTGACGCCCGAGCGACGCATCCTCGCGAATCGCTGGGCGTGGGCCGGGGCCGCAGTTGCGCTGCTGGTCTGGTTTCCGAACGTGGTCTGGAATGTCGCGCACGACTGGCCGATCCTCGAGATCCTGCGTAACGCCGGGGCGGGCAAGAACTACGAGATGTCGCCGCTCGAGTTCTTCACCCGGCAGATCGTGCTCGGGGGGCCAGCGGCGTTCCCGATCTGGATCGCGGGGATCGGGTACCTCATCGCGGGACCACGCGTGCGGCCGTACCGCGCGCTGGGGATCTCGGCTCTACTCCTGTTCGTCATACTCGTGTTGCTGCGCGGCAAGGACTACTACTTCGGACCGATCTTCCCGATGCTCATGGCAGCGGGTGCGATCGCCGTCGAGCACGCGGCCGAGCGGGCGAGCCTGGCCTGGCTGCGGCCGGTGAGTCTGGCGGGCGTCGTGCTGAGCGGCATCGTCTTCGCGCCGCTCGTGCTGCCGGTGCTCAGCGTCGATCGATTCATCGCGTACACGGCTGCGCTCGGGCTCGGCCACGCGAAGACCGAAAATCACGAGATGGGCCGCCTGCCGCAGTTCTACGCCGACATGCACGGATGGGAAGAGATGGTCGGCGCCGTGGCGCAGGCGTGGGCGACGCTGTCGGAGGAGGAGAAGGCATACGCCGCGATCTTCACGGACAACTACGGGGAGGCTGGGGCGGTGGACTTCCTCGGGCCGAAGTACGGATTGCCGAAGGCGATCAGCGGGCACCAGAACTACTTCCTCTGGGGGCCACGCGGTTACACGGGCGACGTGATGGTGACCGTTGGCGTCGACGAGGAGGATCTGAGGAAGTACTTCGCTTCTGTCGAGGAGGCCGCGCGCGTGCACTGCGGAGACTGCATGCCGTACGAGGACGACAGCCCGGTCTTCGTCTGCCGCGGCATCGTCGCGCCGCTGCCGGAGGTGTGGGCGGTGACGAAAAACTGGAGGTGATGAGACGAAGACGCTTCGCACACAGAGGCACAAAGGCACAGAGACCCAGAGTCCGACAGCTGCATTAGCTCCTGAGCGCGTTGGTGTGCCTCCGTGGCTCTGAGCCTCTGTGTCTCTGCGCGCGAAGCGTTCCGTTCTCCGGTTGCCGGCCGCAGAGCGCGTGGGCTACAAGTCGATGGGTGGAGATCCTGAACCCATCGAGACGGATTGTTGCGCTCGTCGTGGCGCTGCTGCTGCCGGCTGCGTCTTTCATACTCGTCGCGGCGTTCGTCGAGCGTCCCCTTGTCCTCTCGTCGACCCGCACTCCACACGCGCCTCGCGCCGCGATTGCCATCCGCGACGACGTCATCGCGTTCCAGAAATGGGGCACGCGATCGTTCACGCTGCCGGCGCTCGAGCGTGGCTACGACCGCGTCTGGTACTTCACCGAGTCGGAAGGCTCGAGCGCCCGCGCCGCTTTCGTTGCGGCCGTCGCCGAAGCTTGCGCCGAGTATCAGACCGTCGACCTTTACCTGCTCGCCCACGCGAACCGCTACGTCGATGCGGTCGCCGCTCTTGGCCCGGAGCGGACGGCGCCCCTCCGCCTCGTCTACAACACGGGATGCGGCGATGCCGACCAGTCCACACGCTGGTTGTCGGTCGGCGCTGACGCGTACGTCGGACACGTCGGAGTGAGCCAGTCGCCAGTGTTCTTCGTCTATTTCCTGCGCCGGTGGGTGGCGGGGGCGCCGCTCGGCGAGTCGGTTGTTGCCGCGAACGACGAGACTCGGCGCGTACTCCGCGTTGTCGGTCGCGTCGCCTTCGGCGCTGCCGACACCGAAGTGATGATCGCCGATTCGACCGCGGTCCGTGCCGGAGGCGCCTCGCTAACGATCGGAGGAGCGATCGAATGAACGGCTACTCGATGCGGCCGGCGGCGTGGCTCGCCGCGGCGCTGGGCGCCCAGGTTGCCGGTGTTGTCGTGCTCGCGGTGCTGCAGTTTGCGGCGTTCGTCGCGCCGCCGTCACTGGGCGAAGCGACCGCTGTCGGCATCGGCTACGTAGTACTGCTGGCGGCGAGCGCGGCGACGAGTGTGCTTGGGATGCTCGGGGCCTATGCGGCCGTCAGTGCCCTCGCGACGTGGAAAGCCGCCCTCATCGTGGGATTCGGAGCGGCGCCGCTCGTCCTGATCGGGGTGGCGGAGCTCTACGCGACTCTGGGGATGCTGGCGGTGTTTTGAACCAGAGATTTTCCTCCGTGCCTCGGTGTCTCTGAGCCTCTGTGTGCGAAGCGTCTGAAAGAGCTTCGCACACAGAGACACAGAGACACGGAGTCACGGAGTCCGCAAAATCACGGCCCTCACTCGGTTCGCAGCGCCACCATCGGATCCACCCGCGCAGCCCGCATAGCCGGAATCAAGCACGCCACGAGCGCCACCACGAGCAGAAGCATGCCGACCACCGCGAACGTGAACGGATCGGACGCCGTCACCCCGTAGAGCTGACCCTCGATGAATCGCGTCAGCGCAAACGTCGCTATCGACCCGATCACGAGGCCGATCACCGCAAACTTGAGCCCCTGCGCGACGACCATCCGCAGCACGCCGCCCGTTTCCGCGCCGAGCGCCATCCTGATTCCGATCTCGTTCGTGCGCTGCGCGACCGAATACGACATCACGCCGTAGAGGCCGATCGCCGCCAGCAGCACCGCCAGCGCGCCGAAAAACGTCAGCATCTGCGCGAAGACCCGTTCCTCGGCAACGGTCCGTATGGACCGGTCTTCCTGCGTCATGACGTCGGTCACCGGAAGCTCGGAGTCGATGGCGTTCACGATTCGGCGCGCGACCGGAGCGAACGCCGTGGGATCGCCGTGCGTGCGCACCGCGAAATACATCGTCCCGATGTTGTCCGTCTCCTGTCGTGCATACGTGTAGAAGAGAGGCGCAATGTCGTCGCGCAGATTGTTGTATTTCGTGTCGCGCACGACGCCTACGATCTCGTATTTGCCCAGCGACTTCTCGTCGAAGCCCACACGCTGGCCGAGCACGTTCCCCTCGGGAAAGTAGTCGCGAGCGAACTTCTCGCTGACGACCGCGACCGGCTGCGAGCCTTCGGTGTCCCGATCCGTGAACCCGCGCCCGGCGAGAAGCGGAATGCCCATGGTCTCGAAGAAGTTCTCACGCACGATCTGCAGGTTCGTGAGGTGTTCCGCGCCGGACTGAGGGGTTTCACCCGGAAGAATGACCCCCGAATCGAACGTGTTGTTCGCCACCAGCGGAACGCGGCAGAACGTGGCGGCGGCGATGCCGGGCGTCGCTTCGATCCGCTCGAAGACGGTGCGATAGAACTCGTGCAGTCGATCCTTCTCGTACCCGGCCTTGCCGGGCCTGAGCGTGAAGACGAGCAGGTTCTCCTGATCGAAGCCGAGCTCGACGTTCTGCAGGTTGTACACGGTGCGCAGGAAGAGTCCGGCGCCGAAGAGCAGAAGCAGCGACATCGCCACCTGGGCGACGACGAGCGTCTTGCTCAACCTCGACCGGGAGATGCCGGCAGTCCCGCGGCTGCCTTCCTTCATGGCGCTCGTCAGGTCGAGTCTCGTCGAGCGAAGCGCCGGTGCGAGCCCGAACAGTACGCCCGTCACCACTGAGACCGCGAGCGTGAAGAGCAGCACGCGGACGTTGAGGCCGTACGTGACGCCTTCGGGAAGGACGTCACCACCACTCTCTCCAATGGCCGCGAGCGCGTCCGTCCCCCAGATTGCGAAGAGCACGCCAACGGCGCCACCGAGCAATGCCAGCAGCATGCTCTCGGTGAGCAACTGGCGCACGAGCCGCCAGCGTCCGGCGCCCATCGCCAGGCGCAGCGTGATTTCCGAACCCCGCGCTGCTGAGCGCGCGAGAAGCATGTTCGCGACGTTGGCGCAGGCGATGAGCAGGACGAGCGCCACGACGCCCATCAGGATGTAGAGCGTCGACGAATAGATTCGTCGGGACTCGGTCAGTCCCTGCGCCCCGGAGCGCTGCATCAGGACCGGGTAGTCTCCGGGATCGAGCTCGACGACGTCGGTATCGCGGGTTGGAGGAGGCTGAATCTCGAGAGCCTTGGCCTGAAACGTGCCCGCGAGGCTCGCCTGCGCCTGCTCGTGCGTTGCGCCGGGCTTGAGACGTCCCATTACGTGCACGAACCAGACGCCCGATCGGCCAGCGCGTCCGTCGATCATGTTCTCGCCGGACAGTTGTGACTCGAAGACGAGGGGCACCGAGGCCGCCGGGTACATGTCGATCTGAAGGGTCCCGTTGAAGCCCTTCGGGGCGACGCCGACGATCGTGAATGCGACCTTGTTGATGTCGATCCGCTTACCAATCACGTCCGGGTCACCGCCGAGCTTCGATTGCCAGAACGCGTGGCTGATCACGGCAGCGGGCGCCGCGTTCGGGAGGTTGTCTTCATCGGTCAGCGTGCGGCCGAGTGCCGCAGGAACGCCCAAACCGGCGAAATATCGCCCCGAAACGAGTTGCACGTCCGAGACGTCGGCGCGGCCGTCCACCGAAACGTTGGCCTGCCAGAGCGCGGCAAAGGCGAAGAGGTCCGTGACCGGAGTTCCTTCCTGTGCGCGCATCGCCTCGTAGATTCCATGGTTGAACGACGAGCTGCCGCGACGTCCCTTCGGAATGTCACCGGCGCCGTAGCCGCTTGTTCCCGAAGTTCGAAAAGCCCTGCCGGCCTGCCACTCGAAAAGCACCAGCCGGTCGGGTTCCGGGACCGGGAGCTTCTCGAGCAGCACCGAGTCCACGACGCTGAAGAGCGCAGTGTTCGCGCCGATGCCGAGGGCGAGCGACAGAACCGCGATGGCGGTGAAGGACGGCGACTTCTTCATCATCCTCAGGCCGTAGCGAATGTCCTGCCACGTTTCGTCGAGGAACCGGACGCCGCGCAGATCGCGCGACTCCTCCTTCACCTCGTCGACGCCGCCGAAGGAACGGAGCGCGGCGGCGCGCGCCTCCTTTTCGCCCATGCCGCGTGACATGTTCAGCTCGATGTCCTTCTCGAGGTGGAAACGCAGCTCGTCGTCGAGTTCGCGCTCCATCTGCCGCCGCAGGAACACCGCCCGCAATCGCTTGCGAAGGCCCTTTGTCATAACGGAACCCTCCCGGTCACACGGTCTTGAGAATGAGCGCAACCGCGGCTGCGAAGCGCTGCCAGATCTCGGTCTGCTCGGCGAGCCGCTTCCGTCCCGAGGCGGTAAGCCGGTAGAACTTCGCGCGGCGGTTGTTCTCGGACGCGCCCCATTCGGCGTCGATCCACCCCTTGTCTTCGAGCCGGTGAAGCGCCGGGTAAAGCGATCCCTGCCCGATTCGCAACACGTCCTCGGAGACCTGGTTGATTCGCTGCGAGATGTCCCAGCCGTGGCGCGGCCCGGACTGCAGCGTCTTGAGCACGAGCAGGTCGAGCGTTCCCTGCAACAGATCGGTCTGGATGGTTTTCATGAGCCTCCCCTCGACGTTCGACAGGAAGCAAGGTACGCCGACTCTTGTCGAACGTCAACAGGAGAGTATCGGAGGGGAGCTTCGCACACAGAGGCACGGAGACACGGAGGCACGGAGCCAGGAAGCCTCTGACCAATCCTGGCTCCGTGCCTCTGTGTGCGAAGCTCTCCTTCTTCCCTTGAGCCGGACTCGCACTCGGCGTAGCCTCCACACATCGGCCCTCCGCGTCGCCTTCCTCTCTGGCGTCCACCGATCATTCCTCCGTTCGACAGGAGTTCCACCATGCTCGGTTCATCGTTTCCACGACGGACGTGTGCCTTCATCATCGTGATCTGCTCGGTTGCCGTCGCAGGCGTCGGAGCACAGGAGCGTCAGCGCACCGTGCTCACGCGAGCACGCCAATCCGGGGTGACGTTCGCCGTTGATCCGTCCGCGTCTCCTGCCCAACCGGCCGGTCCTCTCGCGGCGGTCCGTACGATCCTCGTCGATTCGGACACGGACTTCTGCAACAGCTCCGTGGTCGAGGAGCGGTTGATGGCCGACAAGCGGTTCGCGGCGCTGGGATACGAGCTGACGAGAGACGCCAGGAAGGCCGACCTCATCGTGAAGGTGAACAGGACGACGTTCACGACGAAGTTCACCTACACGCTGCTGCATCCGACGACGAACGCGGTGCTTGGATCGGGCCGCGCGAGTTCGTTGTTCGGGACGGCGTCGGGACGGATAGCGAAGCGCGTGATCGACACGCTGGCGAAGGCGAGGGGCGTGCGGAAGTAACGGCGGCTCTTCTGGACTCTGCGTCTCTGCGTCGGTCCTTTGCGTCTCTGCGAGAAACTTGCTTCAGGTGGTGTTTCTCGCGGAGGCGCAGAGGGCCGACGCAAAGACGCAAAGTCAAGAAGTCGAAGCGCAGGTCATTTCGCCCCGCAGACGTCCCAGACGATGAAATACACCGCCTCGACCCCGAAGCGGATGTTCGCGAGCGACAGCCGCTCGTCGTCTCCGTGGCTCTGGTCCTCGTCGGGCCTGATCCGCCACGCCTCGAACCCGTAGATCACGAGCCCAGCCTGCCGGAACGTCGTCGCATCCGTCGTCGACAGCAGCGGCGGCGTCAGCACCGGCACGCCCGGATCGAACCGGTCCCGCGCCCGCTCGATAGACCGAAAAAGGTCCGTGTCGGTGGTCGATTCGGTCGCGACGCTCGAAGCGATGATCTCCCATTTGAGGTCCGGTTCGCCGGCGACCTTCTTCAGCGTCTCTAGAAATACCGCGGCATCGTCGCCCGGCAGCAGCCGGCAGTCGATGAGCGCCGTGGTCTCGCCGGGGATGACGTTCACCTTGTCGCTTCCCTTGAGCCCCGTCACCGAAACAGTCGCGCGCAGCGCGGCCGAGCGAAACGGATCCGCAAGCAAACGCGCCCGACGCGCCGGGTCCGCGAGCGCCGCGCGCGGATTGCGGAGGTCGTCGGCGAGCGCACCGGTCTCATTCGCCGCGATCGACTGGAAGTATTTCTCGACTGCGGGGATCAACCGGATCTCGGGCTCCCAGGCCATCAGCCGTCCCATTGCGCGCACGAGCTTTGCGACGGCGCCGTTCGGCTCGGGGATCGAGCCATGGCCCGCGCGGCCCGAGGCGGTGACCTTCAGCCATAGAACCGACTTTTCGGTGACGTCGACGTTCCAGGCTTTCGCTCGCCCGGCGTCGTCGGCGTCGATGTATGCGCCTTCGGTCAACACGAGCTCCGCGTTGCGCAGCACGTCGCGACGGTTACTGATGACCCACGCGGCGCCGTTCGCCTCGACGCCTTCCTCCTCGTCCGCCGTGCCGAGAAACACGACGTCGCGATCGAGCGCCGCGCCCGACCGCTTGAGCGCGAGCATCGTGACGCAGTGCGCGATCGCCGTGCCCTTCATGTCCGTCGCGCCGCGGCCCCAGACGTAGCCGTCACGGATTTCGCCGGCGAACGGCGGAACGGTCCAGCGCGCGGCGTCGACGGGAACGACGTCGAGGTGGTTGAGCAGGACGAGTGGACGCTTCTTCCCGGATCCGGCTAGGTGGGCGACGACGTTGGCGCGGTTGTTGCCCATGTCGAGGATCTCGCATGGGATGCCTTCGCGGTCGAAGACCTTCTTGAAGAAGTCGGCGGCGCGGCGCTCGTTGCCGGGCGGATTCGTGGTGTCGACGCGGATGTACTCCTGAAGGAGAGACGTGGCTTCCTTCGCGAGAGCGTCGAAATCGGGTGCGTTCTGGGGCGCCGCCCGCGCCGAGTGCACGGAGGAGACAGAGGGCACGGAGGCGGGCACGGTTGCTGCGAGCATTGTATACGGCACAGCAGTGAGCGTCGTGGCGATGGCGAGAAGTGATGCTGACGCTCGTCGTGTCGCGCGTAGGAGCTGGGCCGTCGGAGTCATTCTGGGACCTCGAGTCGGGAGTTCATCGGCCCGTCAGTCTACGACGCCGCACAACGCATACGGAACCGCGAGTGGTCGCGAGGAACGGGGACCGGGGCAGGGCACGATGCGGGTGCTCCCCGTTACACCCCGTTTTTCGAGCCGCGAGCGGTAGCGAGCGTCCCACGGACGGTCGAACGGTT